>NZ_JBHMIN010000053.1:0-46563 GCF_048060215.1 Micromonospora sp. LOL_021
GTGGCCGCCAGCGGGGACAAATGCCGGCCGCCTACGGGGAGATCAGAAAGACCGTTGACAGAGGTCTCCGGACCCTCGAAGAACGGTGTCAGCTCCGCGTGAAAACTGACCACTGGTTCCGGCTGAATCGGGACCACCTCCTGAAGCATCGGGAGGTGCTGAACGTGGAGGACTGGGCGGAGATCCGGCGGCTGCGGCGGTCGGAGGGTATGGCGATTCAGGCCATCGCACGGCGGTTGGGGATGTCTCGCAACACCGTGAAGAAGGCGTTGCCAGCAACAGGTGAACGCGTCGGCCCACGGCCCGGTGTCGGAGATGGGCGGCACACGCTGGCGGGGATGAGTGGCCAGTTTCGCGGGCACGTGCAGCAGCCGGTAGCGCAGGGTGCCGGGCTCGGCGTGGGCGAGGTCGGGTTGGTTGTGCAGGCCAAGCAGTCTGGTCCAGGCGGCGAGGTTGCAGGCCAGGACCCAGCCGCGGTTGACGGTCCAGGTTTTCGAGGGCAGGTTGCGCAGGCCCATCGCCTTTCCCGCTCGCACCTGATCTTCCACGCCGGCGTGCGCCCGATGCAGGCCCTCGAGCCATCGCGGCTGACGCGAGCCGGGCACACCCGCGATGCGGGTGATGTCGGTCGCGACGATCTGATACCGCCAGCCGGTCCGCCTCTCCAGATCGGTAAGTTTTTTCAGGTGCCGGGCCGACGGCTTCGTACGCCGCACGAGCCGCCGCAGCGTGCCGCTCCAGCCAGCAGGCCGGGTGTTGAGGCCGGTCAGCTCCGCGACATGCGCGGTACTGGTGGCGGTGCCGTCCTGGCACAGGCTGTCGCTCCACGCGCCGGCGGGCAACCGCGCGATCGCGGTCTCGTCGTCGGCGGTGATTGGTGATCGTCCAGCCGACGGTGAGACGCACGCTGCGCCACACCCGGTTCATCCGCTCCAGATGTTCGAGCAGTTCGTGGGTGGCGCCGGCCCCATCGGCGCGAACAAGGATCTTGCGCCGGTACGCGACCGGAAGCCGGGCGATCGCGTCACCGAGGACCCGCACGTGATCAGCGACCGTGTTCGATCCGGCGTTCCCGGATCTGAGCAACATGGCCAGACATTCGGCGGTGTTGGAGCACCAGGCGCCGAGCGGATGGAACCCGAACCCCCGTTTTTAAGGTGGCCGCCACGCCCTGCCTGTCGCTGTGAGCGGTGATCAGGGTGGCGTCCAGGTCGATGATTACCCACCTGGTCAACAGCTTGCCCGCCACACTCAGCCACGGGAGCCCCTGCGGTCGGCGGGCAAGCAACACCCACACATGAGCGCGGACCTTCGCCCGAGCCCTACCGATCCACTTCAGTGTCTTCTCGTCCAGGCCAGCCAACGCCCGCCGGACGGTCGACTCCGACGGCGGCTCACCGAAGAGCAGGCTTTGATGGGCGAGCACCGCGATGTCGGACATGCTCGTAGCGTCGAGCGCGATCGCGACCGCGAGTGACACCGGGACCATGCCCCGCTCCCACCGAGCCGGGCCCTTCCTTCGCGGCAGGATCTTGTTCAACCCGCTCGTCAGACCGGTTCGGTCCGCGCACTTGCGCAGCAGGACCGCACCCGCGTGAGCGACCAGACCCTTCCCGCCCGAGCCGACGACCAGCCGCTGATCCCACCCGCTACTCTTGCTCACCAGAAGGGTGCACCTTGCTCTGCTATGGAGATGGCGTAGACACCCATATCCTTGCGGGTCATGTGCATCTTTCGTTTACCGCTCTCGACCGGCTAAACCCCCGCTGAATGAGGGAGGCTGAGCCGGGCTGGGCGGCTCCGGCAACGGCCAGGCTGGAATTCCTGACTGTCGCCGGAGCCGTTTGCTTCCTGAACCACCGTGCGGCCGCCAGCGCGAGTGCGGCACTGGCGCGGCACCGGTGCTGGCGTCGTGGCCGCCGCTATCCTCCGGCATGGCACCGCCACGGCCGACCATGCAGGTACAGGCCGCCGCGGGGTGGTGCGGCGATACTGTCGGCTCTTTCCTGGGTCGATCAGGCAGGGCGGGCAACCGGGTACGGGCGGGCCGGGATGCGGCGGGTGCTGTTGCTGGTCTGCGGTGCCGTTCCGCCTTCGGCCGGCTGTAGCGGGGCCAACGCCCGTCCCGCCGCCAGGATCGGTTGTTGGAACCAGTAGCTGAACTCGGCTTCCGTCGGGTCGCCTTCGGGCACGGCGACCTCGGCAAGCCGGAACTCAACCAACTGCTCCAGGACTGCCTCTGCGTGTCCGTGGTCGATGTCGAGGATCCGGGCCGATTCGGCGACGGTTGTCGTGCCGCAGGTATTGGCGGCCAGACAGCGGAATGCCAGTCGGAGGTGTCGTGGCATGGCCTGGTCGCGAGCTGCGACGCTGAGTCTGATGTCAAATCTGCCGGTCGCCAGCTCGGCAAGCCACCGATCGGGAGTGAGCCGCTGGATCAGCCGGTGCAGAGACCAGTGCGGACGCAGTGCCAACAGGCCGGCGACCGCTCGCAGCGGTACCGGAAAGCCGGCACAGATCTCGGCTAGCGCCCGCGCCACCCCCGCATCGCGCTGCAACCGGTGCCGTCCAGCGGCATCGATCAGAAGCTCTATCGACTGATCGACGGTCAGTTGCCGTAAGTCCACCGTCGCCTGGATCTGCCGGCCGAACAGCCGGCGATGGGCCCCGATGATGGCCGCGCTGTGCCGTCCTCCCGGCAGCAGCAGGCCCCCGATGTCGGCGTCGCTGACGTCGTCAAGGAGCACCAGTACCTTGCGGTCGATCGTCCAATTGCGGAACATTTGGCTGCGCGTCTCCAGTTCGTCGGGGATCCGACTCGTCGGAATGCCGACAGCTGCAAGGAAATTCGCCAGCAGTTCGGCGGCGCGTGATCTGCCGCGGAGTGATCCGTAGAACTGACCGTCGGGAAACTCCGCCCGTACCTGGTGGGCTGCCCGGGCACAGAAGGCGGAGACACCCACGCCTGGGGGGCCGCTGACCGCCACCACCGCCGGCTCGTTCGCCGACCGCTCGCGCAACACCGCGACGAGCCGTTCCAGCTGATTGTCGCGACCAACGAGCGACACGTTGACCGGCAGTTGCATGGGCGGGTCGGGACGGGCGGAGACCCGAATGGTCTCGGTAGGCTCGGGTCCCAGCTGGGGTCCGGGCTCGGCCGACAGGATCTGACGCTGCAGGTGTTGCAGTTCGGGCCCCGGCTCCAGGCCGAGTTCGTCGGCGAGGACCGAGCGAATCCGTTGAAACAGCCGGAGCGCCTCGGACCGTCGGCCGGCGCGGTACAGCGCCAGCATCAGTCGCGCGTGTAGGCCTTCATGAGTGGGGTGTTGCGCGGTGTAGCCGGTGAGTTCGCTGATCAGCTCGTGGTGCCGGTTGAGCGCCAAATCAGCGTCGATCCGTAGCTCATGGATGCTGTACCGGCTCTCGTTCAGACGTACCAAGTCGGCCTGGAGCACGGGTCCGACGGACACGTCGGCGAGCGCGCTGCCGCGCCACAGCCCGAGAGCCTGGCGCAGGGTCCCGGCTGCTCGCTCCACTTGGCCTTCCTCGAGCTGCCGCCGTCCAGCGGCGGCGAGCAGTTCGAAGGTGCGGATGTCGATCGACTCTTCGGGTACGCCGAGCAGGTAGCCGCCGAGCCTGGTCTGTAGCGAGATCGGACCGGGCCGAATGCCGGGCCGGGCGTCGCCGACGTTGAGCACCTTGCGGAGCTGATAGATGTACGTCTGTAGAGTGGTGGCGGAACTGGGCGGTGGCTGCTCCTCCCACAGCTCATCGATGAGCTGCCGGGTTGGGACCACTCTGTTGGCCTGGATGGCCAGGAGCGCGAGCACCTGACGGAGCTTCGGCGCCGACGGTGTGATCACCTCTTCGCCGCGTATCACCTCGAACGAGCCTAACATCCGGAAAATCACCTGGTGCCCTCCCCGCCTCGCATCAAGATCGTTGTTGGGATTCCCACCGATCCGCGACCGCTCACTGGCGGTCACGGCCACACCATCGACATCCCTTGATCGCAGCCGAGCCTGCAACGACCGACTCGATTGCACCTAGAGCCTGGGTAGATTCTTACCGTACCGATCCACTTACTTATCGTGAGTGGATCGGGTGCGGCATTCGAGTCTGTCTCCTGTCGAGAGCTGCCCGCCGGTCCCCGATGGCGGTGCCCTTCGCCGGGCAGTCCGGGTCTCCCGGTCACCCCGAGTGAATGGCCGCCCAGTCGGCTACGCCGTCGATCGAACCGTCTGCGATTTCTTGAGCAAGCCTGCGGACGTACTTCAGCTCGGCCTCTCTCAGGGCGAGCTGGTACTCGTCCTCCACCAGGAAGACTCGGGCGACGGTGGGCTTGCTCGACTGGCCACGTATCTTGTGCAGCGCTGCGCGGGCCTGCTCGATGGCCTCCGTGAGCCGTTCGACACGTAGGCGCAGCTGGTGGGCTGCGTCTGTCGGTGGCAGTGCGGTCATGAAGGTCAAGCCGGCACTGAGCAGGTGATACTCCTTGGCTGGCTCGCTCAGTAGCTCCCGCAGCCAATCGTGCAGCTCGGCCGCCCCGGCCTCGGTGATCTCGTAGACTGTCCGTTGTGGTCGACCGCCTTGCCGGGTTTCGGCAATTTGCACGATAAACCCCGCCTTGGCCAGGGCCTCGACAACCGCATACAGCGAGCCGAAGTTGAGCTTCACGGCCGAGTCGTGTTGCTGCTCGCGCATAGTCAGGGACATCTCGTACGGGTGCATAGGCCGCTGGCGAAGACAGGACAGGACGGCCAGAGCCAGTGGGTTGGCCACTTTGCGTCTTGGCATGAGGAACCTCCGGGATCGAGTGTTTCAGTTCGAGCATGCTGGAGCCAGTAGTTGGACGGGTTGCGTCGGCAACCCGTTGCTTGGTCTCGATTATTCGTGTCAGAATAGACGCATGACTCAGAGTGCTCAGGTAGGGTCCAAGCGGGCCCTCATCATCGGATGCGGTATCGCCGGACCCGTGCTGGCCATGTTCCTCAAACGCGCCGGCCTCCTGCCGGAGATCTTCGAGGGCCGGTCGGCCCCGAGCGACGAGGCCGGGGCATTTCTCAACCTGGCGCCCAACGGTGCCGCGATCCTCCGTACGCTCGGCGTAGACGACGACGTCCTGGGCTACGGCACGCCCACCACCAAGATCCTTTTCCAGAACCACCGTGCCAAGCGCCTGGGTCTCAACCCGGAGCAGACCACGCTGATCAAGCGGGGCCTGCTCAACCGGGGCCTACGTGAGGCGGCCGTCAACGCTGGTGTCCCCCTGCACTTCGGTAAGCGCCTTGTCGACATCGAGCAGCGCAACGGCAAGGTCAAGGCGGTCTTCGAGGACGGCAGCTCCGCCGAGGGTGACCTCATCGTTGGATGTGACGGCATCCACTCACGGACCCGCCGGGTGGCCGTTCCCGAGGCTCCCGACCCTAGCTACACCGGAATCATCGACTGCGGGGCCTTCACCCGTACCTCGGCTGCCGGAGCGGCCGACGGCATCATGCGGATGACCTTCGGCCTCAAGGGGTTCTTCGGCTACCAGGTGGTGCCTTCCGGGGAAGTGTACTGGTTCGAGAACTACCCGGAGGACCACGAGCCCGACCGAGACACCCTCGACGCCATCCCGCAACAGCAGTGGCGGGACCGCCTGCTTGCCATGCATGGAGATGATCACCACCCGGTCGCCGAGATCATCCGGTCCACCGAGGGACCGATCGGCCGGTGGCCGATCTATGACATGCAGAGCATTCCGCGTTGGCAGCAAGGGCTGATCTGCCTCATCGGCGACGCAGCACATGCGACCTCACCACACGTGGGGCAGGGGGCGTCGATGGCGATGGAGGACGCGATCGTGCTGGCCAAATGTCTGCGCGACGTGCCAGACACCCGGGCGGCCTTCGCTACCTTCGAGAACCTGCGGCGGGAGCGGGTCGAGCGGGTGGTCAAGGAAGCTCGGCGTACGGGCAACCAGAAGGCCCCGTCCGGCGCGTTCGGCCGGGCGATCCGCGATCTGGTGCTGCCGTTCTTCCTCAAGATGGGAGTGAAGGCCACGGAGCCGGTCTACAGCTACCGGGTTGACTGGACGGAACGGGTGACCGCGGACGCGGGCACCCGTTGATCCGATGGGGAGCGCGTGGTGTCATGCGCTCCCCATCGGATCTTCGGTGCGGCCCGCCAAGGAACCGGTTCGCGGCGGCTACCCGATGTCCGATCCACTTGTCTGCGCTGCGCCGACTGTCGCAGTGGACATCGGCCAGTCTGCTGTGCCCGGGCCCTGGTACGTGCCGGGTCCAGGGCCAGGTCTGTCGTCGTTACTCAGGCGGAGTGTGTGCTGATCTGAACGAGGTTGCCCTCCGGGTCGGTGACGTACGCCTGGCGCTCACCCCAGGGCTGGTCGGTCGGCGCCATCAGCACCTGCACCCCCGTTGCCGCCATCGCGGTGACCATCGCGTCGACCTCCGCCGGTGTCTGTACCAACACCGTGATGTCGAACTGCCGCAGGTATCCGGGGAAGATCCGGTTGATGCCGGTAGATGAGCGAATCTGTTCGTAGGTGACAAAGGTCAGGTAGAAGTCACCCTTCACCACGGTGCCGAAGACCGCCGTGCCGGTCTCGGGGAACCGGTAGACCTCGGTGAACCCAAGGTTGTCGCGGTAGAAGGCGATCATCCGGGCGATATCCCAGGTATAGATATTCGGCTGCCCGTACCGCACCTCGGCCTGGATGGTGGATGTCGCAGTTTGCTCGGTCGGCACCGGCGCCGCCACGCTGGGGGCGGCGCTGCCGCCAGCGAGAATCCCTACGGCCAACAGCGACGCGAGCCCTGCTCGGAAGCGGAATGTCGTCATGGCGTTCCATCTCCTCAACGTCATCAACAGTCCTACATGATCGGGGCCGCAGGGTATGGAGTGATGATCCAGAACCGTTGGGAAATCACTCGATGGTCGCTGGAGGCGCACGCCAAGGGCCGTAGTAAGGATCCAGTGCGACTTGAGGCTGTTGCGACCTGCGGCTGCCAAGCTCCGCTGCATCGAACCATGGCGCCGTCTGGATTGGCGGGCGTACGGGACGGAGGAGCACATGCGTGAGTCGACCCGCGTACTCGTCATCGGTGGTGGCCCTGCCGGGTCCACCGCTGCTGGCTTGCTTGCCCGCTCGGGACTCGATGTGACCTTGCTCGAACGCGAGATCTTCCCCCGGTACCACATCGGAGAGTCGATCTTGCCGTCGTGCCGGCCGATTTTCGAGCTGCTCGGGGTCTGGGACAAGCTCGTCGACTACGGCTTCCGGCGGAAGGCCGGCGCCTACTTCTTCTGGGGTGAGGAGGAGTGGGAAGTCGCGTTCAACCAGCTCGGCGACGACACGCCCAACGCCTGGCAGGTCGTCCGAGCCGACTTCGACAAGCTGCTGCTCGACCACGCCTGCGAGACCGGTGTCACGGTGATCGAGGGCACTGCGGTACGCGAACTGGAGTTCGACGGTGAACGTCCGTGCGCCGCCCACTGGGTGTCGACTGCGGATCCGGCACAGCGCGGACGGATCGAATTCGACTACCTTGTCGACGCCTCGGGGCGTGGTGGCCTGATGGCTACCCGGTATCTGAAGAACCGACGCTTCCACGATGTGTTCCGTAACGTCGCCGCCTGGTCCTACTGGAAGGATGTCAAGCCACTGGCCAAGGGGCCCGACGGGGCGATCGCCGTCTGCTCCGTCGACCGTGGCTGGTTCTGGGTGATCCCGTTGCACGACGGAACCGCCAGCGTTGGCCTGGTGACCGGACGTGATCACTTCAACGAGCGGCGGAACGCGCTCGGCGACATCGGCGAGGTGTACCAGGAGGCGATGCGGGACTGCGCGCCCGTGGTCGACCTGCTCGATGGGGCCACGCAGGTCGCCGACATGAAGGTCGAGCAGGATTATTCCTACGCCTGCGACACCTTCGCCGGCCCGGGCTACTTTCTCGCCGGCGACTCGGCCTGCTTCCTGGATCCGCTGCTCTCCACCGGCGTTCACCTGGCCACGTACAGCGGGATGCTGGCGGCAGCCAGCATCGGAAGCATCGTGCGCGGCGAAGTCGGTGACGACGAGGCGGCCGCCTTCTACGGCACCGTCTACCGGCATGCCTACGAGCGACTGCTCGTCTTGGTCTCCACTTTCTACGAGAGCTACCGAGGCAAGGATTACCACTTCTACAACGCTCAGCGACTCGCTCAGTCCGACATTGATCATCTTCAGCTGCAGGCGGCCTTCGACCGGATCGTCACCGGGCTCGCCGACATCGATGACGCCCGCACTGCCTACTCGCGGGTGCAGCAGCACCTCACCGGGGCGGAGAGCGGCGACCCGAACCCACTGGCCAACCTCAACCGGGTCCACGAGCAGAAGCAAGCTCCCTTCCAGCCCGAGAACGCGGTGCACGGTCTGTACCTGACGTTTCAACCCCAGCTCGGGTTGCGGCGGGTAGCGATTGACACCGGCCCGGCGCCGCTGCCCGGCACTACGGTGTCACGTAAGGAGCTTCGGTGATGTCTGCAGCTACCGCCGCCCGACCGGCACCGTCCGGCCCGGCGCGTGCATCCGGGTATTTCACCCTTTTCATGACTGATTCGTGGGAACGATTTGGTTTCTATGCCCTACAGGCGATTTTGGTACTGTTCGCGGTCGCGCCGCTTGAACGAGGTGGCCTAGGGCTTCCCGTCGGTGACGCCACCGCCATGTTCGGCGCCTGGATGGGCCTCACCTTCATGCTCGCCCTGCCCGGCGGTTGGGTCGGCGACCGAGTCCTTGGCCTACGCCGGGCGATCCTGGCCGGGGGCGTCATCATCGCCCTAGGGCACTTCAGCCTGGCCCTGCCGACGGTGTGGACGGTGCCGCTGGGGCTGGTCCTGCTGTCGGTGGGCACCGGGCTGTTCAAACCCAACCACCAGGCGATGCTCAACACCGTCCTCGGCGGCGATGCGGGGCGGCGCGAGTCTGGAATCTCCCTGATGTACGTCGGCATCCAGATCAGCGCCTTGGTCGCCCCGCTGATCTCCGGCTTCCTCGGTGAACGGGTCAACTGGCGACTCGGGTTCGCCGTCGCCGGACTGGCCATGGCCATCGGTGTCGTTCAGTTCGCTACCGCACGGCCACGGTTCAACGGGCTCGCCGATCGCCCTGGACGTCCGCTCGCGGCGGCCGACCGCCGCCGAGCCCTACGACAGACCAGCGCGACGCTGGGCGTGCTGACTGCGGTCGTGGTCGTCGCGGCCCTGACCGGTGTGCTCACCCCGACCACCGCCATCATCAGCATCGGAATGCTGTCGCTGATCGTGCCGGTGATCGCATTCATCGCGCTGCACCGGCACCCCGCCCTCACCGGCGAGGACCGGGGGCGACTCCGCAGCTTCCTGTGGGTGTTCCTCGGCTCGGCGCTGTTCTGGATGCTGGTCGGCCAGGGCGGATCGGTGCTGAACCTGTTCGCCCGCGACCAGACCAATCGCGACGTCGGCGGCTTCCTCGTGCCGGCCAGCTGGTTACAGTCGGCGACGCCGCTGTTCATTCTCCTGCTCGCGCCGGTCCTGGCCTGGCTACTGCCCCGGGCGGGGATGCTCGTCGGGCTGCCCGGCAAATTCGCGGTGGGACTGCTCATGGCCGGCGCGAGCTTCCTGCTGATGGCGGTCGCCGCGATCCTGGCAGCCGATGGCCGGCTGGTCTCGCCAGGCTGGCTGATGGTGGTCTACCTGATGCATGCCTGCGGCGAGCTGATCGTGGCTGCGGTCGGCATCTCGGCGGCTGCGGACGTGCTGCCGCCAGCGTTCATAGCGCACACCCTTGGCCTGCTGTGGTTGTTCGCCGCGCTCGGCGGAGGCCTCGGCAGCCAGGTCGTCCGGCTCGCCGAGGTAATGCCACTGCCGGCGTACTTCGGGGTGCTCGGTGCCGTGTCGACCATCGCTGGTCTGGCCTTCATGGCCCGCCGACGCTCGATTGGCAACCGGCTCGCGCCGCGAACGGCCCAGTTCGAAGCCGCTCACTGAGTCCTCGACGGGCCAGCCGACCGATCTCGGCCGCGACCAGGGACCGGGCCAGGGTATCCAAACACCCCAGCTCCGGTCACCCCCAACAACGACAGCGCCATTCGTACAGCGACAGGGCGTCTGCGGGCGCCAGAGACGGAGTAACGATGGAGCATGGTCTCGCCGGCAAGCGGGTTCTGATCACCGGTGGCACACGCGGAATCGGGCGAGCGAGCGCCCTCGCCTTTGCCCGGGCCGGGGCCCGTGTCGTCACCTGCCACCGGCCCGGTAGCGACAACGGTGATCATTTGATCCGGGAGTTGAAGGAACTGGGGGAAGGTCATGCCGTCGTGGCCGCCGACGTCACCCAGCCCGACGGCACGGCGTACGTCGCCGAGGTCTGCCGGCAGACGCTCGGTGGCCTTGATGTCCTGGTCAACAATGTCGGAGTCGACGGCCAAGTCGTCTTCGGTGAGCTCGGACCCGGCGAGTGGGAGCGGGTGCTCTCGCACAATGTCACGGCCGCATACCTGGTGTCCCGGGCCGTTCTCGACCTGCTGGTCGACGGTGCGTCCGTGGTCAGCATCGGTTCCTCGGTGGCGATGCGGGGCCGGTTCGCCGGCGTGCACTACACGGCCTCCAAAGCCGCTCTGGTCGGGTTCACCCGGTCACTGTGCAAGGAACTCGGTCCCCGTGGCATCAGGGTCAACCTGGTGGCACCTGGGCTCACCGAGTCCGAGCCGGGCGCGGGCCTGCCGCCGCCGGTGGTCGAGCGGATCGTGGGGCTGACCGCGCTCGGTCGCATCTGCCAGCCCGAGGATGTCGCTGGCGCGGTGCTCTACCTCGCCGGTGACACCTCCCGCTACGTGACGGGAGTCATCCTCAACGTGGACGGAGGTGTGTGATGCCGTACGCCGCCATCACCTACCGGGTGCAGCCCGGGCACGAGGACGAGATCGCCGAGATCTTCGCCTCCTTCGAGCGGGTCGATCGACCCGAGTACGGCAACGAGGACAACGGGTCGATCGGGCGATTGCTCGGCACCGCGGTCTTCATCAAGGACGACGTGATGGTCCGGGTGATCCATTTCGAAGGCGACTTCGCGGCGATCGCCCGTCACATGGCAGGGCAACGTGGCGTGCACCTGATCGAGGAGAAGCTGGCCCCGTACCTGAGCCAACAGCGCGAGACTACGACCTCCGACGGATTCGCCCGCTACTTCCGGGACGCGACGATGCGCTGCATCTCGCAGTTGTCGGTGGACACCCATCCGGCTCGGCGGTGAACCCAGTATGTCTTCCAGAACCATCGGCGTTGTCGGGCTCGGCGGCATGGGCGCGGGAATGGCACACGCGCTGCTTGCCGCCGGGCTCCCGGTGGCCGTGCACAATCGGACCGCCGCCAAGGCTACGGATGTTGTCGCTGCAGGAGCGCAGCAGGCCGATAGCGCTGCCGCACTCGCCGCGCGAAGCGACGTGGTCCTGCTCAGCCTCAGCGACGAATACGCCGTCGAGGAGGTTCTGTTCGGCGAACTGGTGCCTCAGCTAAGGCCAGGAACGCCGGTGGTGGACACCTCCAGCGTGTCCCCGGCGTACGCCCGGCACACCGCCACCCGGCTGGCCGCCTCCGGGGTACGCCGCATCGAGGCGTGTGTGGTCGGCAATCCGGAGATGGCGCGGGCCGGGCAGCTGCGGGTCTTCACGGCGGGCGATCCAGAGCACGTCGGGCAGGTACAAGACGTGCTGACGGCCGTTGGTCAGCAGGTGCGGCACCTGGGCGAGTCCGGCTCGGCGACCGGCCTGAAACTCGCCCTCAACCTGCTACTCGGCGCGCAGACCGTCGCGCTGGCCGAAACCGTCGCGTTCGCCGAGGGTATCGGCGTTCCTCGAGCAGACCTGCTGGAGCTGGTGGCCGCCGGCGGCTGGCACTCTCCGGTGTTGGGTTTCCGGAGCCAGTTCATGCGCCGTGGCGAGTACCAGCCGGCAGGATTTCGCGCCGCACTGATGCTCAAGGACCTCCAGCTCATCGCCGAGGAGGCAGCCGCGCGGGGTGTCGCCGTACCACTGACCGCTACAGCGGCCGAGCGCTTCGCCGATGCGGTGCGGGCTGGCCGCGGCGACGACGACGCCGCTGTCGTGGTGGAGGTATCGGCGTCTGCCTACCCGCCCCCGAGTGTCAAGGAGATGTCGTGACCGTCGCCAACCCCACGCTCATCGGCCCGTCCCCGCTCGACCTGGGCACCGCCTTCTGCTCGGCCAAGGTCCTGCTCAGCGCGCTGGAAGTCGATCTGTTCTCCGAACTCGCCGCCGGGCCGGCCACCGCCGAGGAGGTGCAGGCGAAGGTGGGACTACACCCACGCGGCGCACGGCACTTCCTCGACGCTCTCGTCGTACTCGGGCTGCTGGAGCGCAGCGCCGGCCGGTACCACAACGGCGCGTACGCCGGCCGGTATCTCGTCCGCGGCCCGGAGTACGCCGGGGGGTTCCTCGATGGTGCCAACCACGTGCTCTACCCGGCGTGGGGTGGGCTGACCGCAGCGTTGCGCACGGGTCGGCCCCAGGCAACCGGTGACCTGGAGGAGATGCTGCGCGACCCGGATCGGCGGCGCGGCTATCTGACCATGATGGACTCGCTTAGTGGGCCGCTGGCCGAGCAGATCGCCGACGCCTGCGACTGGCGGAGGTTCGCGACGTTGGCCGACATCGGGGGTGCCCGGGGCAACCTGGCTGGGCTGCTACTCAACCGGTTTCCGCAGCTGACCGCCACCGTGTTCGATCGGCCACAGAACGGGCTGGCGTGTGAGGAACACCGGCGGAACCTTGGTGTCGCCGAGCGGCTCTCGTTTCGGGGTGGAGACTTCTTCGCCGACGCGCTGCCGCAGGCGGACATCCTCGTCATCGGGCACGTGCTGGCGGACTTCTCGCCCGAGCAACGTCGGACCCTGGTCCGTAAGGCCTACCAGGCGGTCCGGCCCGGCGGTGCGTTGCTGATCTACGACCCGATGCCGGACGAGCAGGCCCCGGAGCTGACGAGCCTGGTCGCCTCCCTGCACTTGCTGGTGATGACACCCGCCGGATCCGCCTATCCGGTTGCCGAGTGCCGGAGCTGGCTCACCGACAGCGGATTCGTCGGGGTCACCGCGATCCCGGCCCGGCTGGGCAACACCATTGTGGTCGGCCAGCGGGCCGGGTGACGTGACGCTGACCGGGCGGCAGGCCTGGCTGGAAGGAGCTATCGACATGGACATCGGAATCGGACTGCCGACGACGATCCCCGGTGCGGCCGGGTCTGACCTTGTCCGCTGGGCCCGCCGCGCCGAGTCAACCGGCTTCAGCACCCTCGGGGCGCTCGACCGTTTCGTCTACGACAACTACGAACCGCTGACCGCCTTGTCGGTGGCAGCTGGCGCGACCGAACGGATCCGGCTGGCTACGACGATCCTCATCGCTGCCTACCGGGACAGCGCGGCCCTGCTCGCCAAGCAGACCGCCAGCCTGCAACGGTTGTCCGGCAACCGGCTGGTGCTCGGTGTGGCCGCTGGTGGACGGGCTGACGACTACGAGGCCAACGGCACCTCGTACGAAGACAGGGGCCGACGGCTCGACACGATGCTGGACGAGATTCGGCAGGTGTGGCTCGCGACGGGGCGCTGGGCCGACGTCGGTCCAGCGCCGAATCCCCCGCCGCCGCTGATTGTGGGCGGGCACTCGCCGGCCGCCATGCGGCGGGTCGCCCGGCACGGCGCGGGCTGGATCGCGGGAGGCAGCTCGGCTGCCGGGTTCGCCGTACTGGCAGCCCAAGCTCGGCAGGCATGGACCGACGCCGGACATGGCGGTGCCCCCCGGACATATGCGCTGGCGTACGTCTCCCTCGGCCGGGACGGCCGCTCGGCCGCAGAGCAATACCTGCGCCGCTACTACGCGTTCATTGGAGAGAAGGCGGACCGGGCCGCCGCCGGCGTCATCACCGATGGGAGCCAGCTGCAGGACCTCCGGGCCGCGTACGCGGCAGCCGGCTGCGACGAACTGCTGCTCTTTCCATGCGTGGCGGATCCGGATCAGGTCGACCTGATCGCCAAGGACGCACTGTCGTGATGCTCGAGGTGCTCATGGTGGGGGCGGTGGTAGGTGGTGGGCTGGTGGCGGGTGTGCTGTTCGCGGTGGCGCTCAGCGTGGTTCCTGCGCTGGCAGCGCTACCGGTCGACCGCTACGTGGTGACCCACCGCTTGCTCGGGCGCAACTGGGACCCGACCATGCCGCTGATCGTGCTGACCACCCTGGCGGTGAACGTCGTCCTGGCCTTGCTCGTCGATGGCCGAACATCGGCGGTGCTGTTCGGCCTCGCGGCCGTGTTCCTGCTGGGCGTGTCCGGCGTCTCGCACCTGTGCAACGTGCCGATCAACCGCCGGGTCAAGGCCGTCGACCCGGACCGGATGCCGTCCGACTGGCGTGATCCGCGCATCGTCTGGCGGCGATGGCATCTGCTCCGGACCTGGTTGGCCGGGGTGGCGGCGGCGGCCACTGCTGCCGCCGTCGTCTTGGCGGGGTGACCAGGCAGGGGAGAGAGAACCCGGCTGGCTGGCGCGATGCCGTCGCGACTGCGGCTCAGGCGGCGTCGGGCTGGTCGAGCGCGGCGACCGTCACCTGGTACGACGGGTCGTCGGCGTACTCCTCGCGGTAGCAGATCCGTTGGATCTGCCGGTCGGTGACGAACAGTGCCACGTCGACGAGGACGCCGAGGTGGGCGACGGCACCGGCCGGTTCATGGCGCTTGTCCTGCAGTACGTCGCCGATGCCGCCGAGGAAGTTCGTCGCATGGCCGAACTGGTGCTCGCTGGGGCGGCGTACCACGACCTCCAGCGCAACCGGCTCGGTCAGCGGCGTCCAGCCGCTGCGCTGCGCCGCGTCGCACGCTGCGGTCAGCAGGGTACGGACCCGCGCTGCCTGTCGATTGCCGGCAGTGAAGATGGACAGTGTCTGATTCTTCAGTGGTGGCAGGCCCGGGACATCGAACGCCAACGCGAGCGCCTGACTGTCACGCATCAGGACCTCCTCGAGGATCGACGGCGGGGCGCGCCGGGCTGCCGGCGGGCGTACCGGCGGGAAGAGCGGGTCGGCGGCGACGGCGACCGAGTCGTAACGAAAGCTACCCACCCTGTTCACGCGTCGCCCAGGGTCCGTTCGTTCACAATTCCGGATCCAGCGTTGTGCGCGGACCGGCGGCGCGGGCGCCGTACTCCCGATCTCGGACGGGACCGGCGGGCACCGTCGGGACCGATGCCGGCACCGGTGTTTGCCGACGCAACGAACGGGTAGCGCGGTACCGGGGCAGCCCGAGCCGAACCGAAGGAGCTATCGATGGACGACCCGATCAACCTGTCGGTGATCTACTACAGCGCCACCGGGACCACCTACCAGATGGCGCAGGCCGCCGTGGAGGCAGCGGAGAAGGCCGGCGCGCAGGTGCGGCTGCGCAAGGTCCGCGAACTCGCCCCGGAGGAGGCGATCCGGTCCAACTCCGGCTGGCACGCGCACCGGTTGGAGACCGAGGACGTGATGGAGGCCGAGATCGACGACCTGGCCTGGTCGGACGCGGTCATCTTCGGCACCCCGACCCGGTACGGGGTGATGGCCGCGCAGCTGAAGCAGTTCATCGACGGCAGCGGGCCGCTGTGGGCCAAGGGGGTCCTGGTCAACAAGGTGTTCTCCGGGTTCTGCTCGACCGCCACCGCGCACGGCGGGCAAGAGGCGACGCTGCTGTCGCTGTACAACGTCGTGTACCACTGGGGCGGCATCGTGGTCACCCCCGGCTACGTGGAGCCGAGCCAGTTCGTCGGCGGCAACCCGTACGGTGCCTCGCACACCAGCCGCAACGGCGAGATCCCGCCGGACGAGGCGGCGCTGACCGCGACCGCCCTGACCGCCCGGCGGGTGGTCGACATCGCCGCGGCGGTCAAACGCGGTCTGGCCGTCGGTTGACCGCGACCAGACCGACCAGCAGCTCCCGCAGCACGTCCAGGCCGTCCGGGCTGAGCACCGACTCGGGATGGAACTGCACCCCGGCGAACCGCGGGCCGACCAGCGCGTGCACCGCGCCGTCGGTCCCGTCCCGGCACAGCCGGACCCGCCCGTACGCGGTGGACAGGCTGGCGGTGCCGCAGCTGGCGGTGAAACTTGAGTAGAAGCCGACCCGGCGCGGGACGCCGAAGAAGTCGATTTCCCGCTGCAGTCCCTGACTGGGCAGCGGCCGGCGGGTCACCGCCAGACCAAGCCGGTCGGCCAGCACCTGGTGGCCCAGACAGATGCCGAGCAGCGGCTGCCCACGGTGCAGCGCGACGTCCACGACCCGGCGCAGCACCGCCATCCGGGGCTGCGCCGGGCCGGTCGGGTCACCCGGCCCGGGCCCGGCGACCAGGACGTCCGCCGTGGCCGGGTCGACCGTCGCGATCCGGTCCCAGCGGACCTGCCGGACCGCCGCGCCGAGCGCCCGCAGCAGGTGGGCGAGCATGCCGGTGAAGCTGTCCTCGGCGTCCACCATCAGCACGTCCAGCCCGGTCAACCGGGACTCGGCCACGGCACCGGGAACCCGCTGCTCCAACCAGAAGCGGGCCAGCCGGTCGTTGCGGGCGGCCAACGCGCGTACCACCGCTGGGTGTTCGGGGTGGGCGAGCGCGGCGGCGACGCCGGTGCCGGGCGTCCCGGCCGGCAGCCCGATCCCGCCGCCGGCGGGACCATCGGTCGCCGAGCGGTCCGACGGCATCGCCGGTCCGGAGGCGAGCCCGAGCGACGCGAGGACCGCCGACGCCTTCGCGTGCGTCTCGGCCACCTCACCGGACGGTGTGGAGTGACGCACCAGGGTCGCGCCGACCGGCACCCGGATCTCCCCGGTCAGATCGATCTCGGCGGCCCGGATCAGGATCGGCGCGTCCAGCGTCTGCGCGCCGTCGCTGTCGTGGCCGAGCAGTGCGAGCACCCCGGCGTAGTAGCGGCGTCCGCCGGGGCTGTACCGGGCGATCACCCGGCAGGCGCTCTCGATCGGGCTGCCGGTGACGGTCGGCGCGAACATCGTCTGCCGGAGCACCTCCCGCACGTCGTGGCAGTTGCGTCCGGCGAGCAGGTACTCGGTGTGGCTCAGCCGGGACATCCGCTTCAGGTAGGGGCCGATCACCTGGCCGCCGTGCTCGGCGACCGTCGCCATCATCTTGAGCTCCTCGTCGAGCACCATGTAGAGCTCCTCGACCTCCTTGGGATCGTCGAGGAACGACAGCACGGTGGCGAGATCCGGCTCGCCCTGCGGATGCCGCAGGGTGCCGCTGATCGGGTTCATCATGGCCAATCCGTCACTGACGCTGACGTGCCGTTCCGGTGTCGCGCCGACCAGCACCCGCTCGCCGGTGTAGACCAGGAACGTCCAGTAGGCGCCGCGTTCGTCGCGCAGCAGCCGGCGAAGTGCGCTCAGCCCGGCGACCAGCGCCGCCGAGCGGCCCACCCGGTCGGCGGCGGAACCGTCCGGTGCCACCAGCCGGGCCCGGTAGGTGCGGTGCAGCACGAAGTTGGCACCGGCACCGTTGCCGATCTCGTCCCGCAGCACCTGGGCCACCAGGTCGGCGTACTCGTCGTCGGCGATGTCGAAGCCGCCGCCGTCGGTCGTCACCGGCGTGCCGGGCAGGTCGCGGACCGCCGTCGCGACCGGCACCTGGCGGTAGGTCGACACCCGGATGCACTCCAGCGGAAGCCCGTCGTCGACGTGGGCGAACCTGCGTTCGGCGATCTGCCGGTACGGGACCACCGCCAGCGTCGCCGGCTGGTTCGCCGGTCCGGCCGGCAGCGGGATGTCCGCCAGCCGGTCGGCGCGGTGCGGTGTGCCGCGGAGCAGTTCGACGACGTCGGCGCCGTCGCGACGCAGCAGCGCGAACGGACCTGGGTCGACGCCGTCGTGCACGGCGCGCAGCAGGCTGGACAGGTGGTCGGTCATCGGGTCCCCTCGGGCTTCGGGCGGCCCGGCGAGGAACTGCCCGGGTGGGAACCCGGTGGCCGCCTCGACGGGCGGCCGGATGGTTTCGCGCTAGACGCGTGGCAGGGCCGCCAGGTCGGCGGGCCACCAGCAACGAGTGAGCGCGAGCATGGCGACAGCATACCGGTCCTGGGCCGTGGCTGGGTACGGTGATCGACGATGAGCATCCTCGCCCTCGATCTCGGCACTTCCTCGGTGCGCGGCCTGATCCTCGACAACGCGGCCGCGCCGCAGCAGGACGCGTTGGCCCGCCGCAAGGTGGCGCTGGCGGTCGACCGGGACGGCGCCGCCACCCTCGACCCGGCCGACTACCTGGCCGCTCTCATCGACTGCGTCGACGAGCTCGACTCGGCCGGCCGGCTCGACGGTGTCGAGCTGGTCGCCTCGGCTGCCCAGTGGCACTCGGTGTTGCCGCTGGATCCCGCTGGCGCCCCTATCGGCCCCTTGATGACCTGGTTGGACACCCGGCCGGCCGCATTGCCCGGTGCGGCCGCGCCGGCCGACGAGGCCGACTTCCACCAGCGCACCGGCACCTGGTGGCACCGTTTCTACTGGACGGTGCGGCTGCCGTGGCTGCGCCGCCACTGCGGCGGCCGGCCGGCGCGCTTCGTCGGACTGCCGGAGTACGTGCTGGCCGGTCTGCTCGGGCCTGCGCCGATGTCGGTGTCCCAGGCGTCCGGCACTGGCATGCTCGACCTGGTGACCATGCAGTGGGACCCCGAGGCCGTGCAGTTGGCCGCGGTGCGTCCAGGTGAGCTTCCGGAGCTGGCCCCGGCGGACTGGCGCGGGCAGCTGCGGGCCGAGTTCGGCCGGCGTTGGCCGGCGTTGGCCGGCGTGCCGTGGACCCCGCCGATCGGCGACGGCGCCGCCTCCAACATCGGCTCTGGATGCCTGGACCCCAGCCGGGCCGCGGTCACCGTCGGCACCTCAGCGGCGGTACGGGTGGTCCAGCTGGCCGCGCCGGGCGTCCCGTTGCCGCCGTTGCCGGCGCAGCTGTGGCGCTACCGGGTCGATCACACCCGGATCGTCACCGGCCGGGCCTACTCCGCCGGCGGCAACCTTTACAGCTGGGCGAACCGGGAACTACGCCTGCCGCAGGGGGCCGAGCTGGAACGGGCGCTGGATCTGATCGAGCCGGGTGAGGGCGTACCGGCGGATCCCCGGTTCGGCGGCGACCGCCCGCCGGGCCGGGCCCCGGCCGGCTCCGGCGAGCTGCGTGGACTGGGGTTCGGCACCACAGCGGTCGACATATTCGCCGGGCTGATGGAGGGCGTCTGCCGGCAGGTGGCCGGTGACCTGGACGAGATCGAATCGATGATGGGCGGCCCGGTGACCGAGGTCGTTCTCGGCGGCGGCGCGCTCGCCGCGTCCGGCTGGTGGCGCAGGGCGTTCGGCGCGGTGCTCGCCCCGCGTCAGGTGCGCTACATGGCCGAGCCCGAGGTCGGTGCCGCCGGGGCCGCGCTGGTCGCGCTCGGCCGGCTCGACGGACCGGGGCCGGCACGCGACATCGGCCGGACGGACGATGGCGAGTCGGCGGGTAAGCTACCCGCCAGTCAGCCACTGTATCCTTCGTGAGTCTTCCCGCAGGTCGCCGCGTTGACAGCGGAACGTGGCCTGGTTGGATGGACTCCGCTCCTCGGCTTGGCCGGTGTCGGGGAAACGGCGAGGAGGCGTGGTGGTTGCTCCCGGTGGCCCGAACGACAACGCGGTGCCGTACCCCCGCCGCCGTCTGACCGACGACGACGGGGTGACGCCACACCGTCGTCGGCTGCGGCTGCGTCCCCGGGACTGGCGGATGGGCGCGAAGCTCGCCGCGGTCCTGGTCGTCCCGTCGGTCGCGTTCCTGGTGGTGGCCTCGGTGCAGACCGGCTCACTGGTCGGCCAGGCGACGGCGCTCAACGAGTTCGCCCGGCAGGTCCAGATCGGCGAGCAGGTCACCGCGCTGGTACACGAGCTGCAGCAGGAACGCGACCGATCCGCTGGCGAACTCGCGGTCCGGCAGGTTGGCGTCGGGTTCGACCCGGAGCGCAGCGTCGAGGTGCTGCAGCCGCACTACGACGCGGTCGACCGCCGGATCGCCGACTTCCTGGCCGCCGCCGGCCCGCGGGTCGGCGGCGACGCGGCCTGGCAGACCGCCTACAGCAGGGTGCTCGAATCGCTGGACCAGCTGCCACCGCTGCGTGAGTCCATCTCCGGCGGCGCGGTCGGAGCAGACACCGTGTTCGGCAACTACACCCGGGCCATCGACGCTCTGCTGGAGCTGCTCGCCGAACCGTCGCCGGGTCAGGACCGACCGGAGCTGACCCAGGCGGTGCTGCGTAGCGTCCAGCTGGCCCGGGTCAAGGAGCTCGGTTCCCGGATCCGGGCGCAGCTGTACGCCGCCGCCCGGGCCGGCCGGTACGGCCCTGAGGACCAGGTCAGCCTCAGTGATCTGCGGGCGCAGCAGCTGACCGCGCTCGCCGAGTTCCGGGTGACCGCGACCGGCAACCAGATCGCCCGGTACAGCCAGGCCGCTGCCGACCCCCGGTTCGTCGCCGCGGTGGAGCTGGAGGAAACCACCATCGTCGGTGGCGCCGCCAGCCCGGCGGTGCTGGAACCGGACGCCTGGTGGGCCGTCAGCCAGGACCGGCACCAGCTGCTGCGCCAGGTCGAGTCGAGCGTGCTGGCCAGCGCGGTGAGCCTCGCCGACTCCCGCAGCGACCAGCAGCTGCAACGGACCGTGCTGGTCGCCGGGGCGGTGCTCGGCGTGCTGTTCATCGCGTTGTTCACCTCGATGGCGATTGGGCGGTCGATCGCCCGTTCGCTGCGCGTCCTGCGGAGCCAGGCGTTGCAGGTCGCCCAGCTCGACCTGCCGGACACCCTGCAACGGCTCCGTTCGGTGGAGTCCGGGGTCCCGCAGATCGAGATTCCTCCGGCGGCGGTACGCACCCGCGACGAGGTCGGTGAGGTCGCCGAGGCGTTCGTCGCGGTGCACCGTAGCGCGGTGACCGTCGCGGTGGAACAGGCGGTGATGCGCCGCAACGTCAATGCGATGTTCGTCAACCTGGCCCGCCGCAGCCAGGTGCTGGTCGAACGGCAACTGGAGCTGCTTGACGAGCTGGAACGCGACGAGGGTGACCCGGACCAGCTGGATAACCTGTTCAAGCTCGACCACCTGGCCGCCCGCATGCGCCGCAACGACGAGAGCCTGCTGGTGCTGGCCGGCACCGAGGCGAGCCGCCGGTGGAGTCGCCCGGTGGCGCTGTCGGCGGTGACCCTGGCCGCCGCCGCCGAGATCGAGCAGTACCAGCGGATCCGCCACGACGTCGAGGACAGGCTGCACATCGTCGGGCATGCCGTCGGCGACCTGGTGCACCTGCTCGCCGAGTTGCTGGAGAACGCCACCGCCTTCTCCCCGCCGTACACCAACGTGCACGTCACCGGGCACGAGTATGCGCCCCAGTCGGTTCTCATCGAGGTCACCGACGAGGGGATGGGGATGTCCGCCGAGGCGATCGAGCAGGCCAACGTGACCCTGGCCGAACCGCCCGACGCCGACGTCGCCGCCTCCGAGCGGATGGGGCTGTTCGTGGTCAGCCACCTGGCCGCCCGGCTCGGGGTACGGGTGCAGTTGCGGCCGGCCGAACGTGGGCTGGTGGCCAACGTGTGGCTGCCCGGCACGGTGCTCGCCGCCCCGGACGAGGATTCGCCGTACGTCGCGTCGGCCGGCCGCAGTCCCACCGACTACCCGACCAGGGAGATGCGTGCCGTCGGAGCGGCGTTGCGGGCCAGCGCCGGTGACCCGGTGGCCGGCCAGCCACCGGCCGCGCTGGCTGGTCGTGGGCCGGCGTTCGCCCCGCCGGCCGCTCGTCCGTCGATCCCGGTGGACGAACCGGTTCCGGCTGCGCCGACGCAACCAGTTGTGATCGAACAGCCGCGTGCGGTACCGGCGCTGCGTCCGATGACCGCGCTGCCGGCTGGACCGGCCGCCGGTGACCGGGCCGTGGCGGTTCGGCGCGGCGGCCGCCGACCGACACCGACGCGGGCCGAGGACATCCTTGCCTCGGCCGGTGGCGCTGCGTCCCGTGGCGCCTCGGCCGGTGGCGCCTCGGCCGGTGGCGCCTCGGCCGGTGGCGCTGCGGCCGGGAGCGGCAGCGTCTGGTGGGAACGGCAGCGCGGACCGGTCGCTCCGCTGCCACCGACACCAGCTCCGCCGGTGGTACCGGTGACCGCCGGGACCAGTAGCAAGGGACTACCGGTACGGGTGCCGATGGCTTCGTTGCCCGTTTCCGCCGAATCTCCCGCAGCTCCCGTTCCGGCACCGGTCGACGAGCCGGATCCGGATGCGGTCAGCAGCGTGCTGTCCCGCTTCTACGGCGGTGTGCGGCGGGCTGAGTCCGAGGACACCAGCGAGATGACCCTGGCGCCGGCCGGCCGCCGTGGTGAGGAGGAGCAAGAGTGAAGACCTTGAGCAAGGAGGCCCGCGACCTCAGCTGGTTGGTGAGCGCGTTCGCGGAGCGCGTGCCGGGTGTCGCGCATGCCATCGTGGTGTCGTCGGACGGTCTGCTGGTCGCGGTCTCGGATCATCTGCCCCGGGACCACGCCGACAAGCTGTCGGCGGTGACCTCCGGGCTGATGAGCATTACCAGCGGCGCGGCCCAGATGTTCGACAATGACGTGGTGAAGCAGACCGTGGTCGAGATGGGTCGCGGCTACTTCCTGATCATGAACATCCGGGACGGTTCGATCCTCGCCACGCTTGCCGCAAGCGACGCGGACATCGGTGTCGTCGGCTACGAGATGGCGCGGTTGGCCAAGCAGGCCGGTGAGATGCTGACCCCGGCGCTGCGCGCCGAACTGCAGCAGGCGCTGCCGCGCTGAACTCTCAGTCGGCGACGTCCACCATGAGTGTGGTGAGCATGAGGTCGAGCTGGATGGAAATATTGCTGTCCACTGTGCCCTCTTGTCGGTGTCCGGCGAGTCTCGACCTCAGCTCGCCGGCCCGGTGCCGTAGCTGCTCAGGCGTGGCACCTTCCGCCACCGAGATGCGCAACTGGTCGGCCGCGTCGCGTAGGTCAGCTGCGGCATCCGCACGGATCCGCCCGTCGGTGGAGCCGTCGGTTACGAGCAGATCGAACTGCTCCACCACCCGTGCCGCCGCAGCCAGCAGCTCCGGTGGCGTGTCGTCCGACCCGGTCGGTGGCCCGGTCGTCCCGGCCACCGGCGAGGGCGCCACCGACGAGGGTGCCGTCGCGTGTTCGGCGGCCGGCAGAGGTGCGCCGAGTACTGCCGCTGCCACGACCGCGAAGGCCAGCAGCGCCGCCGCACCGGCCCCGGCAAGACCGACCGTCGTCGGGGACAACCGGGCCCGGTCGGCGGGCGGTCGTGCGTCCGCCGGGACAGCCGGCCGCGCCACCATCCCGGCCCGTCGCGGTGCCAGCTGGTCCGACTGGGCTACCAGCGCGGCCCGCCGCAGCACCGGCCCGGTCGGCCGGGCCGTCGGCACCCGGTCCACCAAGGTGCGGCCGCCGGACGAAGCGCCGACCGGGCGTGGACCGGGCAACGGGAACTCGACCATCACGCCGAGCACCGCGTGCAGGGCGTCGGCGACCTCACCGGCGGCCGGCCGCTGCGCCGGATCCCGGCTCAGGCAGGCGAGGCAGAGGTCGGCGGCCGGGGCGGGCAGTCCGTCGGCGTGGGGTCGCGCCGGCGGGTCCGGCCGCTGCAGTCGGACGGCCGCCTCCCGCCAACTGCCGGCCGGTATGGGCGGTGCCCCGGTCAGCATCTCGTAGCAGAGCGCGCCGAGGGCGTAGACGTCGGCCGCCGGATGGGCCGGCCAGTGGTGCAGCCGTTCCGGTGCGGCGTACGCCGGGGTGCCGAGCAACCAGCCGGCGTCGGGTGCGGGTCGGCCGTCGGCCAACGCGGCGATGCCGAAGTCCAGGATCTTGGCGCCACTGGCGGTGAGCATGACGTTGCCCGGCTTGATGTCCCGGTGCACCACTCCGATCCGGTGGGCGGCGGCCAGGCCGCTGGCCACCTGCGCGGTCAACCAGACCGCGGCCTGCCAGGGCAGCGGCCCGCCGGCCAGTCGGGCGGCGAGGTTCTCCCCGTCGACCAGTTCGAGGACCAGGAACGGCACCATGTCGGTCTCGGTGATCGCCGCCTCGCCGTAGTCGTACACCTGGGTGACGTGCGGATGGGTGATCTGGGCCGCGGCCCGGGCCTCCTGCCGACAGGCGGCCCGGACCGCTGGCGCGATCGGCGGCGTGAGCGCCTTCACCGCGACCGGTCGGCCGAGCAACTCGTCGCTGGCCCGCCACACCTCGGACATCCCACCAAGCCCGATCCGGTCGACCAGTACGTATCTCCGGTCGAGACGCAACCCAGGACCGAACACCATGGTCACAGTCTGTCCCGGTGCGTGTGTGGTGTGGTGCGGTTTTCTGGTTACCGACGGTAGGTTCCACCGGAGGGTGTAATCCCGGTCGTCTCCCGCCCGGCCCGGCCATGGGACGTCATCTTTGTCAGATGGCGTTCTCCGCGATCACCCGCCGGTACCAGTGCGCGCTCCGTTTGAGGATCCGCCGCTGCGTCGGGTAGTCGACGTAGATCAGCCCCCACCGCTGCTGGTATCCCTCGGCCCATTCGAAGTTGTCCAGCAGCGACCAGACGTGGTAGCTCTCCACGTTGACACCGGTGCTGATCGCCCGGTGCACGGCGGCGAGGTGATCCCGGAGGAAGGCAACCCGGCCGGGGTCGTCCACCGAACCGTCCGCCGCCAACCGGTCCGGGGTGGGCAGGCCGTTCTCGGTGATCGTGATCGGCACGGTGCCGTACTCCCGGTGCACCCGGGTGAGGGCATCGAACATGCCGTCCGGGTGGATCTGCTGCCAGTCCGCCTCCGAGGTCGGCCAGCGTCGGACCGTGCTGCCGTCTGCAGCGACGTAGAACGGGGTGTAGTACTGGACGGCCAGCAGGTCGATTGGCTCGGCGATGACATCGAGGTCACCGTCGTGGATCCCACCGGCCAGCCGGCTGGCCGGGCCGAGATCGGCAAGGACGTCCGCCGGGTAGCTGGCGAGAAAAATCGGGTCCAGGTAGAGCCGGTTCTCGTAGCCGTCGTACAGGCGGGCCGCAGCGGCGGCTGCCGGGCTGCCGTCGGCGGGGTAGCAGGGATGCAGGTTGAGCGCCGGTCCGATCCGGCACGCGGCCCGCTCGGCGCGCAGCGCCTGTACGGCCAGGCCGTGCGCGAGTTGGAGGTGGTGGGCTACGAGGTACGCTGCGTCCGCGTCCGGTCGGCCTGGTGCGTGATGCCCGCTGAGGTAGCCGTTCTGTACCACGGTTTTCGGCTCGTTGATCGTCAGCCAGACCGGCACCTCGCTGCCGAGGGCGCGGAACAGGATCTGGGCGTACTCGGCGAAGCGGTACGCCACGTCGCGCTGCTCCCAACCACCGAGGTCCTGCAGCGCCTGGGGCAGGTCCCAGTGGAACAGGGTGGCCATCGGCTCGATTCCCCGCTCGAGGAGCCCGGCGACCAGCCGGCGGTAGAAGTCCAGCCCGCGCCGGTTGGGCTGACCGGTGCCGTCGGGCTGGATCCGTGGCCAGGAGATGGAGAACCGGTAGCTGTGCAGTCCGAGCTCACGCATCAGGTCGAGGTCGTGGCCGTACCGATGGTAGTGGTCGGCCGCGACGTCGCCGGTGTCGCCGCCGCGGGTCCGACCGGGGGTGTGGCTGAAGGTGTCCCACACCGATTCGCCCCGGCCGTCCTCTTTGGCGGCACCTTCGATCTGGTACGCGGAGGTCGCGGCGCCCCAGCGGAAGTTGTTGGGAAAGTGCAGGCCGATCGGACGTTCGGGATCAGGGCGGTGGCGGACGGCCGGGGTCGCGGAACCACCGCCGGCCGGGTCGGTCCCGGTCGCATCGGTCGGCTCGGCCAGGGCTCGGCCGGTGCCGGTGCCGGTGGCGCGGCCTGGATCGCCGCTCGCGGCGCGGACGGCGGAACGCTCGGCACGGCGGTGCAGGTGCCGGCGGGACAGTACGGCCATCGGGCTCTCCTGACAGTGGTGTCCGATCCACTGCGGTGCGGCACGGGCGCGCGGATGCGCCGGTCAGGTGGCGCGGATGGGGGGATCGGCGGTGGTGGAACCGGGTCGCGTCGGCCGGACGGCCGGACGGGGTGCCGGGTCGACCGATTTCCTGCCGAGTGCGGGGAAGTAGTGTGGGGACGGGGAGGGCAACCCCCGTCCCCACCATCAGTTGCTTTCACGCACGAGCGGTTTGGCGTCCAGGTCGTGCGTGACGCGCGGGAGCCGGGCCACGCGAGTGGCTCTGGATCCACCTCCTCTCCCGGGTGGTGTCTGCAGCTGCCGGCGGAGTCCGGGCTGGCCCGCCGCCAGCTGTACGACCGGTAGTGGTGTACTCCACCGGGGCGGCGGAGCACCGCAGGTACGGTGTACTCTCACGTGTTGCCACATCCATCGATGGAAGCGCTCCCATCGACGTTGGTTCTGGACTGTAGTCTCCGTCACGGGTTTGTGAAAGACCCAAAACGAGATCGAAACATGTTGGTGGCGTGAGTGAGTCCGGCCGCGTCCGACCTTCCCCGGTGAATCCCCTGTTCAACGAGGGTTCGTCTGGGTTTCCCGGTGGGTTGTCGAAGGTTGCCACTTGCTGCGGGAGCGCTCCCATGTAACACTGTCGACCATCGCAGGTGGGAGCCAGCAGACCACGCGACAGCGGCAGCCGAGGGCATCCGACTCCGTGTCGGTACGGCGCCACGCAGTGAACCGGAGCCGCCGGTCCGGCGCCCTCCGTCGTATGCAGACCCCGGTCCGGGACGGGTCACACCCATCCGGCGCCTGGCGTCCGACGCGCTGCTCCACGACATCGCCCACCGCGCCCAAGGCGCCAAGCCGAGGTGCACCTCACTGCCTCGGCCTGGTTCGCGAGGAGAACCCCGCACATGAGATTGACCGCGACGAGACAGCGGCTGGCAATGTTCGCCGCTGGCGTGATGGTCGTCGGAGGTGTCGCCGCCGTCCCCGGCGTCGCCAACGCGGCCACCGCCTGCGACGTCGTCTATTCGACCAACGACTGGAACAACGGCTTCACCGCCAACGTGACCATCGAGAACCTCGGTGATCCGCTCACCGGGTGGACCCTGCGCTTCGAGTTCCCGGGCGGCCAGCGGGTCACCCAGGGCTGGTCGGCCAACTGGACCCAGTCCGGCAACGTGGTGACCGCGACCAACGCCGCCTGGAACGGCAACCTGGCCACCGGTCAGTCCACCAACATCGGCTTCAACGGCTCGCACACCGGCTCCAACCCCCGGCCTACCTCGTTCTCCATCAACGGTGTGACCTGCAACGGCGCGGCGGAGAACCAGCCGCCGACGGTCGGTCTGACGGTACCGTCGGGGCCGTTCATCGCCCCGGCCGACGTCCCGCTGACCGCGACCGCCAGCGACGCCGACGGCACCGTCGACCGGGTCGAGTTCTACCGCAACGGGCTGCTGGTCAACACCGACACGACCAGCCCATACCAGTACGTCATGGAGGACCTGCCGGCTGGCGACTACACGGTTCAGGCCCGGGCGTACGACAACGCCGGCGCCAGCGCCACCGCCGAGCGGTCGTTCAGCGTCGACGAGGCCAACCCCGGCCCGGCACTGATCGCCACGCCGTCCTCGGTGAGCGTCGAGGAAGGCGGCAGCAACACCTTCAACCTGCGGTTGAGTGAAGCGCCGACGGGCAACGTGCCGGTCAGCCTGGCGATCTCCGGAGACAACAGCATCACCCGGTCGCCGTCGTCGGTCACCCTGACGCCGAGCAACTGGAACACCGGCGCGACGGTCACCGTCGCCGCCGCCGAGGACAGCGACACGGTCAGCGGTACGGCCACGATCACCGCCACGGCGAGTGGTCTGGCACCACTGGCCATCGTGGTCACCGAGATGGACAACGACTCGCCCGGCGGCGACAACGAGTACATCGAACGCTTCCTGGAGCAGTACGGCAAGATCAAGAACTCGGGCTACTTCAGCCCCGAGGGCGTGCCCTACCACTCCATCGAGACGCTGATCGTCGAGGCTCCGGACCACGGTCACGAAACCACCTCGGAGGCGTTCAGCTTCTGGATCTGGCTGGAGGCCAACTACGGCCGGGTGACCGAGAACTGGGCACCGTTCAACAACGCGTGGACCGTGATGGAGCAGTACATCATCCCGGGCACCGCCGACCAGCCCACGGCCGGCGTCGCCGGCACCCCGCAGTACGCAGCCGAGTACCTGCAACCCAGCCAGTACCCGTCGCGGCTGGACCAGAACGTCCCGGTCGGCACCGACCCGCTGCGCAACGAGCTGCAGTCGGCGTACGGCACCGGCGAGATCTACGGCATGCACTGGCTGCTCGACGTGGACAACGTCTACGGCTACGGCCACTGCGGTGACGGCACCACCCGTCCCGCGTACATCAACACCTTCCAGCGGGGCCCGCAGGAGTCGGTCTGGGAGACGGTCCCGCAGCCGTCCTGCGACACCAAGGCGCACGGCGGCCCGAACGGCTACCTGGACCTGTTCATCGCCGAGGACAACGCCCCGGCGTCGCAGTGGAAGTACACCAACGCGCCGGACGCCGACGCCCGCGCCATCCAGGCTGCCTACTGGGCGCTGGTCTGGGCCGAGGAGCAGGGCAACGAGGACGAGATCGCGCAGACCATCGCCAAGGCCGCCCGGATGGGTGACTACCTGCGCTACGCGATGTTCGACAAGTACTTCAAGCGGATCGGCAACTGCGTCGGCGCGTCCAGCTGCCCGGCCGGTACCGGCAAGGACTCCGCGCACTACCTGATGTCCTGGTACTACGCCTGGGGTGGCGCTACTGACACCTCGGCGGCCTGGTCGTGGCGGATCGGCTCCAGCCACAACCACTTCGGCTACCAGAACCCGTTCGCTGCCTGGGCGCTGACCAACGTGCCCGAGCTGCGGCCGCTCGGCGCCACCGCGGTGCAGGACTGGACCGAGAGCTTCGACCGGCAGATGGAGTTCTACCAGTGGCTGCAGTCCGCTGAGGGCGCCATCGCCGGTGGTGCCACCAACAGCTGGAACGGCTCCTACGCTCAGCCGCCGTCGGGCACCCCGACCTTCTACGGCATGTACTACACGGAGCACCCGGTCTACCACGACCCGGGCAGCAACGAGTGGTTCGGCATGCAGGTCTGGTCGCTGCAGCGGGTGGCCGAGGTCTATTACGTGACCGGTGACGCCCGGGCCAAGCAGATCCTCGACAAGTGGGTGCCGTGGGCCATCTCGCACACCGAGATCGGCACCGGCGGGGACTTCTCGATCCCGTCGACCATGGAGTGGACCGGCGCGCCGGACACCTGGAACCCGAGCAACCCCGGTGCCAACAACAACCTGCACGTCGAGGTCGTCGGCACCGGCCAGGACGTCGGCGTGGCCTCGGCCTACGCCCGGACCCTGATGTGGTACGCGGCCGCCTCCGGCGACACCGAGGCCCGCGACACCGCCAAGGGCCTGCTGGACGCGTTGTACGCCAACGCCGACGCGCAGGGCTCCTCCACGGTGGAGACGCGGGGCGACTACCGTCGCTTCGACGACGTCTACGACGCTTCGACCGGGCAGGGTCTGTACATCCCGGACGGCTGGTCGGGCACCATGCCCAACGGCGACGTGATCGAGCCGGGTGCGAGCTTCCTGGACATCCGGTCGTTCTACCTGGACGACCCGGACTGGCCGAAGGTCGAGGCGTACCTCAACGGTGGGCCGGAGCCGGAGTTCCGCTACCACCGGTTCTGGGCACAGGCTGACCTGGCGATGGCCTACGCCGACTTCGGTCACCTGTTCCCGGACAACTGAGACCGGTGTCCGGGTGGGCGGCCGGCCCCGCCCACCCGGACACCTCCTACCACGCGATCCATCACCTGAACCGACACCGACGTACCACCGTCCCACCAAACGGTCCGGCACCGCCTGACGGTGCCGAACCACCGCAGACGGCCTGATACCCACGGTCAGGCCCGCCCGTGGTGGGTCGGCCGGGATCGGCCAACGCAGCGATCCCGGTCGGCCCACCACACCTTTGTGCTCGTCGGCTGCGTCAGCCCCGGTAGCACCGCCAGCTGTACGCGTCCCGACGGCTGCCGGCCTCGGCAATGACCGGCTCGCCGTACCGACTGGCGCAGGCGCGCCGGACATCGAGATCCCGGTCGTGATGGGTCCACGGCCGGACACATTCCCAGTCGGTGCCGTTGCCCGGCCACTCGCGAGGCCATGCCATCCACTCGCCGCCGTGCTCCTGCTTGCAGTAGCTGTCCAGCATGCCACGGAGATCGTCGCTGTTGTCCGGGCCGAGCAGTACCGGCTCGCCGCCGCCCGGTGGGGCGGCGCTGGACGCCGGTGGGTCCTCCGACGGGGACGGCGGGGGAGGAGCGGGGTCGGACGCGGGCTGCTCGGGGGGCGCGGCCGGCGGGTCGGCCTGACGTATCTCGGGTGATTCCTCGCTGTCGCTGGCGGCCGGCGAGGTATCGGTGACCTCGGGCGTGACCGTAGCGGTCGGCGCGCTGTCGGCTGTCGCGGTGGGGGCGGCCGGCGAGCCGGTCGAACTCGCCGGATTCCACAACAGTCCGTTGCCGGAGACGAACGGCGCCGAGCACAGCAGTGCTACCGCGGCGACCGAACCGGCGGCCACGACCCAGCCGTACCGGCGGGCCAGCGCGATGAACCGGTCCGGCTCGTCCGGTGGCGCGGTCCGGGCCGGCCCCGGCGCGGTCGCTACCGGCTCCGCTGCGGTTCCGCGCGGTCCCGCTGGAGGTTGTGCCGGTCCCGCTGCGGTGCCGGTCGGTCCCGCTGCGGTGCCGGTCGGTCCCGCTGGTGGGCGTGCCGGTCCGGCGGGCAGGTCCGCGTCCGCGTCGGCGGCATCGGCAGCGGGCCGGACGGCCGCAGGGCGGACCACTGGCTGCTCGACCGTCGGTTCGTCGAACACGTCGGCCGGGCGGTTCGCGGCCCGACGGCTCCGGCAGGCCGTGGCGCTCGACGGCTGGACGATTGGCTGTTCGACCGTTGGCTGTTCGACCGTTGGCTGTTCGACCGTCGGTGCGTCCGGAACCCTCGGGCCCGGCGGTCGTCCACCAGGCAGAGCGTTCAGTTCGACGGTCGGCTGCGTGAGGGCACCGTCAGCAGCGGAGTCGCTGCGTCTGGTGTCGCGAGCGGAGTCAGCAGGTTTCTCGGCCACGGGAACGCCTGCCTCCTTGTGCGGATGCGGTCGGGACAGCGTGTCACTCTAGTCACATCCGCATCGGCCCGGGTCGTACGGGAGGCCGATTCGTCACCGCAGGTCGGCCGGCACCGGATGGCGTATCCCCGGGTGTTCGGCCGGAAGCGACCGGCGGAGCACCCACCAGCTCACCGCCAGGCAGGCGGCGACCAGCGGCCAGGTCAGCGCGAAGCGCAGGGCGGCCAGCGCCATCACCTGGTCGGCGAGGTAGAGCGGGACGAACACGGCCAGCCGGGTCACGTACTGCCCCACCCAGACCCAGCTGGCCCGGCCGTACGCCCGCAGCAGCGCCGGGTCCCGGTGCCACCTGGTGCGTTGACCCAGCACCACTCCCACCACCACGCCGAGCAGCGGCCACCGGACGACGATGCTGAGCACCCAGGCCAGTGCGCTCGCCGCGTTGGACAGCAGCTGCAGCAGGAAGAAGTCGGCGGCCCGCCCGGTGCGCAGCGCGATCACCGCGGCGACGCAGACGGCGAGCAGACCGATCAGCACCGACCGGGGCCGATCGCGACGCCACAGGCGTACCCCGGCGATCACCACGCCGACCGCGACCGCGCAGCACACGCCGACCCAGATCGACTCCCCGCCGGCCACCCATCCGACGCCGAACGCCACCGCCGGCAGCGTGGCGTCGATGGCCCCTCGTCGCCCGCCGAGCAGCTGCGCGAGTGACTCCGTCTGGGTGTCGCCCGATGTCCCGGTCACCGTCCACCTCCCGCCGCCGTCCTTAGGTAAGGCTAACCGCTTCCCGTGGTGTCGGCGGTGGCGGCCGTACCCCGGCGGCGACCGGCCCAGCGCAGCGGGCCGGGGTGCAGCGACCAGATCAGCCGCTGCCACCACGGCCGCCGGGCACGTAGCGCCGCCACCCAGACGGTGGCGTAACCACCAGCGCACCGGGCCTGCCCGTCGTCGGCCTGCCCCGGGGCGAAGCTAGCGAGGTTGACCAACTCGGCCAGCGGGTCGAGCCGGGGCAGCGCCGCGCCGTCCGGCAGAGCCCGGCAGTGCCCGGCCACCTCACTGGCGGACAGGTGTGCCCCGGCCGGGTGGCCGGCCAGCCGGAGCGCGTCGACCACCTCGAGCCAGGCCCCGCAGATCCGGTCCGCGGGCGGGCCGGCGTCGAGCCGGCGGTCGCGTAGCCGGCGACGCAGCAGCAGGACTAGGCCGGCCCATCCGGTGGCGCCGGCCCCGGCCACCGTCACCGCGACGACACCGAGCAGCCAGCCGGACGGGCGACCACCCGGCGGTGCGGAGGCCACCGAAGGCGGTGTCGACGGCGGCGGGTCGACCGTCGGCAGCGCGGACGGCTCGACCGGCGGCGTCGGCTCGTCCGGCGCCGGCCGGAACTCCTCCTCGATCGGGCGCGGCGTGCTGTCCGGTCGGGGGAGCGGATCGAACGGCACCCAACCGACACCGGAGAAGAGCACCTCCGGCCAGGCCACCGCGTGCCTGCCGTGCACCGTGACGTCACCGGACGGCACCACGAACCCGACGACCACCCGGGTGGGCAGCCCCATCAGGCGGCCGAGCAGCGCGTAGGCGGCGGCGAACTGCTCGGAGGTGCCCCGCTGGCCGCCGGCCTCGCGCGGCCCGAAGAGGAAGAAACCCAGATTCGGGTACGCGTGGCCGCTCGGCGCGTCGGTGACAAGTTGGTAGTGGTCGGCGAGGAACTGCTCGACGGCCAGCGCCCGCTGGTACGGCGCACCATTGTCCCGGGCGAGTTGCTGGGCGAGCCGACGGATCTCCGCCGGCACCCCGTCGGCCACCCGCAGCGTCCGGGCCACCGACTCCCCGGCCGGTACGTCTGCGGTGGGCAGCGCGTTCAACGGTGGTCGACGCGGAACCGAGTCGACGGCGTACGTGACGCCGGGAGTGAGACCCTCGGGGCGCAGCAAGGTGCTGCTGGCCCGGTCGTACGCCACCCGGACGCCGTCGACCCGTACCGGGGCGGTGATCGTGGGCAGCAGCCGTCCGGACAGCTCGGCCACGGTGATCTCCTGGCGTACGACGTGCGTCGACGACGCGTCGGTCGGGGACGCCGCAGCGTCCTCGGCCGGTGGTAGCACCCGGCCGGCGTTGCGATAGGTCCCGCCGACCCGCCAGGTGACGCCGTCGTAGTCGTGCAGCACGGCCAGGGTCAACCGCAGCGCGCCGTCTCCGGTCGGACGCGGGCCGGCAGCAGCAGCTCGCCGCCCGTCCACCGTCGAGACCGGTGCCGCGCCGACCCGCAGGTCGAACAGGGGCTGGTCGGGATTGAGCGCCCAACCGGAGATCCTGATCAGGGGGTTCTCGTCGAGGATCTCCACCTGCGGCGGCGCGACGTAGCGGCGTGGGTCGACGTCGGTCGTCGCGATCCGGGCCACCACCCACGGCGCGCTCACCGCAACCAGCAGCAGTACGGTGGCCGCGCCGGCCAACGACACCGTCGCCGTCCGCAGCCGTACCGCCGCCAGGGCGCCAGCGCCACCGTCGCCCGGACTGGCCGGTTGGTCGACCGTTGCCGCCGCCTGGCCCCGCCGGGCAGCGGTGGCCGGTGCGGCGGTGGCCAGCAGCCCGACCGCCGCCGCCGCGACGAACAGCAGCGCCGGCCACCCGGCCGGCTCGGCGTTCGGCCCGACCACGAAGGTCGCCGCGCCGAACAGCAGCAACGGCGGTAGGCAGCCGAGCAGCATACGCCGGGCCCGTACCGCTAGCTCGGTCGCGGTGAAGCCGGCGAGCCAGCTGGCGACGACCGGAACCACCACCGTGTCCGGCACCGCCTCCATCGGGATCATCGCGGTCAGCAGCCGGGGAACCCCGTTCGCGGCGGCGTCGGCGAGCAGCCGGGTCACCGGGCCGGCCAGCTCCGCCCGTTCCGCCGCCCACCATCCGGCCGCCAGCAGGTAGCCACCCATCAGCAGGACGGACAGCGGAGCCACCTGCCAGTTCGGCAGCCGCCGGGCGCACGTGCCGACCAGCACCGCCGCCGCGCCGGCACCGGCGGTCAGCCAGCCGGCCGCCGACCCGTCGTAGATCCTGCCGAGCAGGACCGCAGCTGACCCGGTCATGGCGATCAGCGCCGTCGCCACCGCACCGAGACGTGCCAGCTCGGTCGTCCGGTCACTGGTCACTGGTCACCTGCCGCATCCCAGCCAGCGGCGAAGCCGACACCGTCGGCCGCCTCGACGAACAGCACGCCGGCCAGCCCGGTCGGGGCACCCATCGCCGGTGCCCCGCCTGCCGACGAGTCGACGGCGCCGGTGATCCGGCCGACCAGGACGGTCGCGAAGACTGTGCGCAGCGCACCGATGCGGGCGACGGCGTCCGGATCACCGGTGCCGGCCAGATAGACCAGCGTGTCGCCGGGCCGTTGCTGGCGCAGCTGGTCGCAGACCTGTCGGACCGGGTCCCCGCCGGTCAGCCGGTTGATACCGGCCAGCGAGACCTCGGCCAGCCGGTCCAGTGGGTGCCGACTCGGTGTGCCGTCTGGCGATGGCTGGTCGACGACCATCCACAGCAGCACCGGGAGGTCGGCCCGGGTCGCCGCGTCGACCACCGACGCCGCCGCCTCACAGGCCGACTCGAACGTCGCCGACGCCCCGTCGGCGTGGTCGTGGTAGGCGACCGTCCGGTTGTCCAGCAGCACCACCATCCGGGGCAGACTGGTGTCGACGTGTTCCCGCACCATCAGCTGGCCGATCCGGGCGCTGGTACGCCAGTGCACCCGACGCAGTTCGTCGCCGACGACGTACTCCCGCAACGAGTCGAAGGTGATGCTGCCGTGCGGCACCCGGTCGATCTGGCCGTCCAGGCTCCGGGCTATCCCGGCTGGCACCGTGCGCAGCGGATGCACCTGCGGCCGGACCCATACCCGGACCGGTTCGCCGTCCGCGCGTGCGACGGCGACCAGGCCGAACGGGTCGCGGCGGACCACTCGTAACGGGCCGACCGGAAGCACACCCCGGCGATCAGTGGGTACCGGATAGCGAACCGTGGTCGTGGCACCAGAACGCAACCGGGCCAGCGGCACCGGAAGCCGCCGCCGGCCGCACCGTTCCTCGGCGATGACGCTTGCCGCGCCCCAGCGCCGCAGGTTGCCGACCTGCAGAGTCACGGTGCACACGTCGCCGCGATTCACCCGGTCGGGTTCGACGACGCGGTGTACCGACAGCCGGGGCTGCCACAGCGCGTAGCCGGCCGCGTAGCCGACCACCGTCAGACCGGCGGTGCCGAGCAGCGCGAGCTCCGGATAGCCGAGCACGGACCCGACGGCGGTGAGTAGCGCGGCGGTGATGCCAAGGCCGAGACAGCGGGCGGTGACATTCATGGGTCGACGGCTCAGACGCCGGCCGCTGCCGGCTGGCCGGCCGGCAGCGGCACCGGGACCGACCGGACCACGTCGGCGAGCACCTCGGCCGCCGTTACGCCGCGCAGTTGAGCGTCCGCGTTGAGTAGCAGCCGGTGCGCGAAGACCGGCTCCAGCAAAGCCTTCAGGTCCTCGGGCAGCACGAACCCCCGGCCGCCGATCAGCGCGTACGCGCAGGCCGCCCGGGTCAGCGCGATCACCCCGCGTGGACTGACCCCGACCCGGATCTGCGGGTGCGACCTGGTCGCGGCCGCCAGCCGCACCGCGTACGTGTACAACGGGTCGGCGATGTGCACTCGTTGCGCCAGTTGGATGAGCCGGCCGACGGTGGCTGTGTCGGTTGCCGGGTCGAGCGCCTCGGGGGACCGCAGGGTCGCCCCGCGCAGCACCTCGATCTCGGTCTGCTCATCGGGGTAGCCGACCGACAACCGGACCAGGAACCGGTCCAGTTGGGCCTCCGGAAGCCGGTAGGTGCCGTCCATCTCGACCGGGTTCTGGGTGGCCACCACCAGGAACGGCCGGGGCACCGGATGCCGGACACCGTCCACGGTGACCGTGCGTTCCTCCATCACCTCCAGCAGCGCCGACTGGGTCTTGGGCGAGGCGCGGTTGATCTCGTCGGCGATGACGATGTTGGCGAACACCGGGCCGGGATGGAACTCGAACCCCTGGGTGGACTGGTTGAAGATGGTCACCCCGGACACGTCGGCGGGCAACAGGTCGGGGGTGAACTGGATTCGACGCCAGTGGCCGTGCACCGTCGCGGCGACGGCCCGTGCCAGCGTGGTCTTGCCCACCCCCGGCACGTCCTCCAGCAGGACATGGCCCTGGGCGAACAGGGCCGTCAGAGCCAGTCGCACCACCTGCGGCTTGCCCAGCACCACGGTGGAGATCTCCCCGGCCAGTCGGGCGGCGGTCGAGGCGAAGCCGGTCACCTCGTGGGGCGTCAGCGGGGTGGTCGTGGTCACTGCGGCTGGTCTCCTCGCCGGGGTGGATCGGTGGCTGTCCGGGTGAGCGGCGTCAGCAGGTGGGCAGCTGATTCAGGTCGTCGCCGCCGGCCAGGTTCAACCAGGCCCACGGGATGTAGTTCTTCCCGCTGTACTCCACCCGGATCCACCAGGTGCTGGCCTTGCCGCCGTTGTAGATCCAGGCATCGACGTGCCCGCCCTGGCGGCGGCACAGCGCGGTGAGTCGGGTGCCGTCGGGCACCCAGCCGACCTGGCGGCTGTTGTCCTGCTCCGGCACGGAGAAGATCTCGTTGCCGTTCCGACCGGGAACGTCGTCGTCGCAGTAGGTGCGTTGCTCGCCGTCCGGGCCGTTGACGCAGGTGGCGATGCCGTACAGGTCCGCGGTCGCCCGGCTGTGGGTGGCGGTGCCGGTGCCGGCCGCGTTGCTGGCCTGGACGGTGAACCGGTAGGACCGTCCAGGGTAGAGCCCGCCGACCCGGATGCTGTCGCAGCCGCCGGTGACGGCCGCCGCGCCGTCGGCCGCCGCGCTGCAGGTGACGTCTCCGCCGCCGGCGTCCACCGAGAAGCTCAGGGTGACCGCGTTGGTGCCGGCGGTGGCGCCGGTGACGGTGACCTTCGGCTCGGCGACGGTACGGGCCGTGGTGCTCACCGCCGGGCCGTCGCCGGCCTCGTTGACCGCACGCACCGCGACCGTCACGTCGGCTCCGTCGCCCAGCCCGGTCAGGGTGACGGCGGTGCCGTCGGACACCTCGGTGCGCTGGTCGCCGACGGTCACCACGTATCCGGTGACCGGCCGCCCGTTGTCCGGCGCTGGCGACCAGACCACCCGCAGCGCTCCCCGCTGGTCGGCCGCGGTGGTCGCCTCGACCGCCGCCGGCTTGCCCGGGGCCGTGAAGGGCACCACCGAGTTGCTCAACGGCGACGCTGTCGAGTTGGCTCCCTGGTCGCTGACCGCGACGACGGTGAACGCGTACTGCGTGCCGTAGTCGAGCGAGCCGGGCGCGAGGACCAGCTCAGTGCCGGAGACATCGCCGACCGGGGCGGTGGCCTCGGCCGAGACCGCGGTGACCGTGTAGCCGGCGATGACGTTGCCCTGGCCGTCGGCGGCCGGCCAGCTCACCGCGACCGAGCCGTCCGCGCGGGCCTGCGCGGTGACGTTCGCCGGGGCGTCGGGCACCTCGGCGGTGGGAACGACCGGGTTGGACTCCCGCTTCGGCCCCGCACCTTCGGCGTTGACCGCGTGGACCGAGAACCGGTACGTCTCGCCGTTGACGAGCTCGGTGACCTCGAACGACCGTTGGTTGGCTCCCACCTCGAAGCTGCGGCCGTCGCCGGTGACCACGTACCGCTGAATGCTCGCGCCGTTGTCCGCCGCCGCCTGCCAGCTCACCCGCACGGTGGTGTCGCCGGCCGCCGCACTGACCGCGCGTGGCGCGCTCGGCCGGCCGACCGTCGGCTCCGTCGGCTCCGGCGGCGGTGGCGGCGGTGGCGGCTCCGGCGGTGGGTCACCGCCGAGGATGTCGTTGGCGTACTTGTCCACCTGCCGTACCTCGTGGGCGTCGGTGACGACCCGGGCGGTGGCCGCGTCGGGCGCGTTGATGAACAGATGGTTCTCCCGGACCTCCAAATCGAGTGGGCCGGTGGTTTCGGTGACGTCGATCGACGGGAGCAGTGCCCCTGCCCCGTCGAACGCGAAGATCTTGCGGCTGCGTTCGTCGGCGCAGTAGACCCGGCCCGCCCAGCTGACGGCGGGACGTAGCGCGGATCCGCTGCCCGGCACCGAAAGTTGCCGGACCCCGTCGTCGTCGACCAGGACGATGCGTCGCCGTTCGGGAACGGTGACCGCGACCAGGTTGCCGGTCGTGCGGGTCGGCAGGACGCCCGGACCGTCCAGGTCGAGCGGCACCTCGCGGCGGTCCCCGCCGCGCAGCAGGGTCAGCGCGCCGGCTGTCCGGTTGAGCACCGCGACGCCGTCGTCGAGCGCGGAGATGGTCAACTCGTTACTGGGCGGGGCGACCGCCACGGTCCGGACCCGGGTCGGCCCGGTGGTGTCATCGGTGGCGTCCGCATCCGGCTCGGTGGCGTCCGGCTGGGGGATCGACGAGTCGAAGACGGCCTCCGCCGTGCCTTGCGCCGGGTCGCTCGGCAGCGGCGCGGCGGTGATCGCCGAGACGGTGCCCTCACTCGGCACTGCGATCCACAGCCGACCGGCGCCGTCGAAGTGTCCACCGGCGATCCCCGGCGGGTAGCGCACCGGGTCGCCGACGGGCTGCAGCGACCTGGGGTCGATCTGGCGAACCACGCCCTGAACGGCGTCGATGACGAAGGCCGCGTCGCCTTGCATCGCCACGCTCACCCCGAGCCCGGTCGTGCTCCGGACGGTCGCGCCGACCTGCAACGTGGCGAGATCGAGCGAGCTGACCTTGCCGGTGGCCAGCTCGCGCAGGATCAGGAACTGGTCCGTCTGCACCACCTGAGTCTGGCGGCCCTGGGCGTCGGCGACCTCGACCCGGGTGTCGACCCGCCCGGTGAGTCCGTTGACCCTGGCCAGCTCGCTCCGGGCGGAGCTCCACAGCCACGAACTCGCGTCGTAGCCGGCCGCCGCGTGGTCGGCCGCGCCGAGCCCGAGCACGGTCAGCCCCATGCCGACGACGAGCGCGGTGACCGTGCCGACGGTCACCAGCGTGCCGCGGCCGCGTCGTCGCCGGCCGTCGGGGCCGGTGCTCTGCCGGGTGCCGCCGTCGGCTGTGTTGCCGTCGCCCGTGGTGACCACAGTAGGTCGCCTTCCGCCCGTCGGTCGTATGGTGTCCGTCATCCGTATCGTCGGTCGTCGCCGGCCGGGGTCGCCCCCGACGCGCGGCCGGAGGCCATCCTATGGGGCCGTCTCGCTGACGGGAAACTGCTCTGGCCGCCCCTGTGGACAACATCGGACGGGATTACCGAAGAACTGCTCGAGAATTCATGTTTTCGCTGATCAACACGGAGTTCGTCGACTAGTCCGGGTTGACTGTCCGACGGTCGGTGCAGACCTGGTCCGAGGGGACGTACTCGTCGGCGGAGTAGACGGCGAGCACCGCGAAACAGTAGTCGAGTTCGGGATTCAACCCGTTCACCGTGAATACGGTCTGGCCGGGATTGACCGTGGCGAGTGCGCCGAGTTGTTGTCCGCTGCGGCCACTTGCGATGATGAACGGCACCGTTCCCGCGGTCGGGTCGGACCAGGCCAGCGTCACGGCCGTGGTGTCGTCGGTCAGCCGCAGGCCGGTCGGTGGGTCGCCGGCCGTAGTGGAGTCGGACCCCGGACGCCCCGGTCCGGTCGGTGTGGTGGCCCGTCCGTCGAGCAGGACGGTGACGCCCACGATGACCACGACCACGGCGGCGATGACCGCGGCGGCCGCGGCGCCGACCGCGACGACGATCGGTAGGGACCGCGACGGTGCCGCAACGCTGGCGGCCGGTCCGGTCACGGCGGCGGGTGGCGGTGACGGCCGATCGGCGGCGGTCGTTACCTCGCTGCCGGAAACCGGGGCTGCCAGTGCCGGTGGTGTCGGCTGGGCGGATGGTGTCGGCTGAGTCGGTGGTGTCGGCTGGGTGGGTGGTGCCGGCCGGGTCGGCAGGTCCGGCTCGCGCTGTACGGCGGTGGGAGCCGGATCGACCGGGGCGACCGGTGAGCCGGCCAGGTACTCCCGGGCCGCCCGGACCTGCCAGTGGTCATCGCCGAGCTGCGCTGGGCCGGCGGCGGCGACTCGGGCGAAGTTGCGGCGGGCCTCATGTCGGTTGCCCAGTTCTTCGGCGAGCGTCGCGAGCTCGTACGCGATGGCGAGCATGACCGGCTCGCGGTCACCCAACCGCAGCTCGCCTGCGGCCAGCGACTCCTCCAACAACCGCCGGGCGGCTGCCGGGTCGCCGGCCTCGCGTCGGAGCCGGGCCAGCAGGTGCGCGGTCCACAGGACCTCCGGTTCGTCCACACCGAAGGCGCCACGGGCCGAGTCCAGCGCCCGCAGCAGGTATTCGCACGCGCCGGCGAGGTCGCCGCCGGCACGCATGGCGGCCGCGTTGTCGCGGACACCGACGAGGAGGGAAGGCTGGGCCACCTCGCCATGCTGCCGGGTGCCGTCGGTCCACCCGGCCCCGGGGGTACCGAACGGCAACGTCGGGGAGTTCGGATCCAAGCGTACGGATCCAGGGTCTGTCCGTCCGATGTGACCTGAGTCACCAGATTGTTTCGGCGGAACTGGCATTGTTGCCGGTTGCCGTCGGAAGCCGGGCAGCTGCCCTGGTTCTGCCCGTACCGGGTTGGCGTTATTGGTCGGCAGAGTTCACACGGTCGTAACTGGTTGCCGCTAAGTTTCTCCGAAGAGTGACATCGATTGATGCAGAATATTCGCTCTGAGCTGCCGCAACGGTGGATCCTCCGGCGGTCAGCATCGAATCCGGGACCACTGCTCACGAAGCGGGAGTCTGATGAGTACTGCAGTCGACATGCGTGACCTGGTGATTGCCTACACCCCCTGCGGCGAGGTCGAGCCGAGCCCACGCATCGCCAGCGCGGTCCGCCGGGGCGGCGGCACCGGCGTGCTCGACCTGGCCGGAACCCGGCCACAGGTCCTGCGCGCCGTGGAGCAGTTGGCCGCCTGGTCGGACGGGCCGATCGCGGTCCGCGTACCGGCGAGCTGTCCGGCCTCGGTGGACGACCTCGAACGGCTCGCCCCCGGCCGGGTGGAGCTGGTGGTCGTCACCGGCGAGCTGCCGTGGGACCTGTCCGAACTGGTGACCCGCTACCGCGTACTCGCCGAGGTGACCAGCCTCGCCGCGGCCCGGACCGCGGCGGCGGCGGGTGTGCACGGGCTGATCGCCCGCGGCATGGAGGCCGGCGGCGAGGTCGGCGAGCTGAGCACCTTCGTCCTCATCCAGCAGCTCACCGGCGCCGACCTGGGCGTGCCGGTCTGGGCGCTGGGCGGGATCGGGCCGTACACGGCGGCCGCCTGCGTGCTGGGCGGTGCCGCCGGTGTGGTGCTGGACAACCAGCTCGCCCTGATGCCCGAGTCGGACCTGCCGGCCGACGTACTGACCGCGATTCGGCGGATGGACGGCTCGGAGAGCGTCCTGGTCGACAGTTACCGGGGAATCCCACGGGCTCCGCGCCGGCCGGGCGCGGCCGGTGTCCCCGCCCGCGCCGACCTGCTGCCGGTCGGCCAGGACGGCTGGCTGGCCGCCGAGTTCGCCGGCCGCTGGTCCGACGCCGCGGCCGCGGTCCGTGGTATCCGCGAGGCGATCGTCGACGCGGCGACCGACGGCGCTGCCGCCGAGGTACTGCGCCCCGGCGGCCCCTTGGCCCGGGACCTCGGCCTGCGGGTGCCGGTCGCGCAGGGCCCGATGACCCGGGTCAGCGACGAAGCCGGCTTCGCCGCAGCCGTCGCCGCCGACGGGGCGCTGCCGTTCATCGCGCTGGCGCTGGCCACCGCCGAACGCACCGAGGAGATGCTTACCGACACCGCCGCCCGCATCGACGGACGGCCCTGGGGAGTCGGTGTGCTCGGCTTCGCGCCCGAGGAGATCCGCGCCGCCCAGCTCGACGTGATCCGGCGGATCCGTCCGGACTTCGCCATCATCGCCGGCGGCCGCCCACCGCAGGCCAGGGAACTGGAACGGGAGGGGATCCGGACCTTCCTGCACGTACCGTCACCGGGGCTGCTGCGCCAGTTCCTGCGCTCCGGTGCCCGCCGGTTCATCTTCGAAGGCGCCGAGTGCGGCGGCCACATCGGCCCCCGGGCCAGTTTCCCGCTGTGGGAGGCGCAGCTGGCCGTACTGGCCGAGCACCTCGCCGGCGCGACCCCGGAAGAGGCGGCCGAGATCCAGGTCTTCTTCGCCGGCGGTATCCACGACGACCGGTCCGCGGCCATGATCGCCGCGATGGTCGCCCCGCTGACCCGGCGGGGCGTACGGGTAGGGGTGCTGATGGGCACCGCCTACCTGTTCACCGCGGAAGCCGTCGCGCACGGCGCGATCCAACCCACCTTCGCCAGGATGGCCCGGGAAGCGACCCGGACCGCGTTGCTGGAGACCGCACCGGGGCACGTGACCCGGTGCCTGCAGAGCGACTTCGTGGACGACTTCCACGCGCTGCGGGCCGAACTCGAGTCCGCCGGCCTGGAGAACCGCCAGGTGTGGGAGCACCTCGAACTGCTCAACGTGGGCCGGCTGCGGATCGCCAGCAAGGGCAAGCGGCGCGACGGCGACGCGCTGGTGGACGTCGACGAGGCGGCCCAGCTCAGCGAGGGCATGTTCATGGCCGGCCAGGTCGCGGTGCTGCGGGAGCAGGAGACCACCGTCGCGGCGCTGCACGGTACGGTCACCGACCAGGCGGTCGCCTTCCACGCCGCCCGGTCCGAGTGGCTGCGGGCCGAGTGGACCCCGGCCGAGCCGGAGGAGTCGGCGGAGCCGCTGGACATCGCCATCGTCGGCATGGCGTGCATGCTGCCGAACTCGCCGGACCTCGCCGCGTTCTGGCGTACCGTGCTGGACGGCGCCGACGCCGTCACCGAGGTGCCACCGCACCGGTGGAACCCGGACATCTACTACGCGCCGGAGGTCGGTCCCGGGCAGACCGGCCGGTTCAGCGTCTCGAAGTGGGGTGGCTTCCTCGCTGAGGTGCCGTTCGATGCCATCGGGTACGGGATTCCACCGTCCGCCCTGGCCAGCATCGACCCCACCCAGCTGCTGGCCCTGGAGGTCTCCCAGCGGGCCCTCGTCGACGCCGGCTACATCCCCGGACGCGACGGAGTGGACCACTCCCGTACCGGGGTGATCTTCGGGGCCGAGGCCGGCAGCGACATGGGGCACGCGCAGACGCTGCGGACCATGCTGCCGGCCTACCTGCCGGAGGTTCCCGCAGAGCTGGACGAGCAGCTGCCGACCGTCACCGAGGACTCGTTCCCCGGCATCCTGGCCAACGTCATCGCCGGTCGGGTCGCCAACCGGCTCGACCTGGGCGGCCCCAACTACACCGTCGACGCGGCCTGCGCCTCGTCGCTGGCCGCCATGGACGCGGCCTGCAAGGAACTCGCCAGCGGCGGCAGCGACCTGATGATCTGCGGTGGCGCCGACCTGCACAACGGCATCAACGACTACCTCATGTTCACCTCGGCGCACGCACTGTCCCCGACCGGGCGGTGCCGTTCGTTCGACAGCGCCGGTGACGGGATCGCGCTCGGCGAGGGCGTCGCCGCCGTCGTGCTCAAGCGACTGTCCGACGCGCAGCGCGACGGCGACCGCGTCTACGCGGTGATCAAAGGACTCGGCGGCTCCAGTGACGGACGGGCCCTGGGCCTGACCGCACCCCGAGCGGCCGGTCAGCGGCGGGCCCTGGATCGCGCGTACCGGCAGGCCGGGGTGTCGCCGGCGCAGGTCGGCCTGATCGAAGCACACGGCACCGGCACGGTGGTCGGCGACCGTACCGAGCTGGAGACGCTGACCACGGTGTTCGGCGAGGCGGGCGCCACGCCCGGCAGCTGCACCCTCGGGTCGGTCAAGTCGCAGATCGGGCACACCAAGTGCGTGGCCGGTCTGGCCGGTCTGATCAAGGCCACGCTCGCGCTGTACACCGGGGTCCGGCCGCCCACCCTGCATGTGACCCGGCCCAACCCGGCCTGGCATCCCGACCGGAGCCCGTTCGCCTTCGAGACCTCGGCGCGGCCGTGGGCGGCACCGGCCAGCGAACGCGTCGCCGGGGTCAGCGCCTTCGGGTTCGGCGGCACCAACTTCCACGCGGTGCTCAGCGCCTACGCCGACGCACCCGAACCGCGACACGCCCGCGACGAATGGCCGGCCGAGCTGTTCTGCTTCCGGGCCGGTGACCGGGCCGGCACGCACCAGACGATGCGGGCGTTGCTGGACACCATCGGCACCCGCGACGCGCTGGGGCGGCGCTGGCGGTTGCGCGACCTCGCCGCAGCCCAGTCCCGCCAGGCTGAGAACCGATCCGGCCCGGTGCAGGTCGCCATCGTCGCCAGTGACCTCGACGACCTGGCTGGACTGCTGCGCCGGGCGATCGCCGGTGAGCACGATCCGGCGCGCGGGCTGTTCCAGCCGGCTGAGCCGCCGGGCACGGACGGCAAGGTCGCCTTCCTCTTCCCGGGCCAGGGTAGCCAGCGCCCGGGTGCGCTGGCCGAGCTGTTCGTCAGCTTCCCCGAGCTGCGGCGGTTCCTGGACATCGGCCGCGACTACGTCGAACCGCTCTTCCCACCGGCCGCGTTTGACCCCGAGTACGACCGGAGTCAACAGGATCGAATCCGGGACACCCGGATCGCCCAGCCGGTGCTCGGTATCGGTGGGCTCGCCGTGCACCACCTGCTCGGTCGGCTGAACGTCCGGCCGGACCTGGCCGGCGGGCACAGCTACGGCGAGTTGGTGGCACTGTGTGTCGCCGGCGCCTTCGAGGACCGGACACTGCTCGAGCTGAGCCGCCAGCGCGCCGACGCGATCCTGGCGGCCGCCGGCGACGATCCCGGCACGATGGCCGCAGTGGCGGCCACCGCAGAGCAGATCGGTGAGGTGCTGTCTGGGGCAGGGCTGGCCGGTGAGGTGGTGCTCGCCAACCACAACGGCCCGCGGCAGGTGGTGATCTCCGGCCCGACCCCGGCGGTGCGACGCGCAGTGTCCGTACTCAAGGAAAAGGGTCTGTCTGCCCGGCCGATCGCGGTGGCCTGTGCATTCCACAGCCCGGTGGTCGCCGACGGTGTCACCGCCTTCAGATCCACCCTCGACGGCCACTCGGTGGCCGCCCCTAGCGTCCCCGTCTGGTCCAACCGCACCGCCCAGCCCTACCCGGGTGGCGCGGACCAGATCCGCGACGAACTCGCCGCGCAGATCGGCGCCCCGGTGCGGTTCGTCGACCAGATCGAAGCGATGTATGCCGCCGGGGCCCGCGTCTTCGTCGAAGCCGGGCCCGGCCAGGTACTTACCCGGCTGGTCGACGCCGTTCTGGGTGAGCGTCCGCACGTGGCGGTCGCCTGCGACGGTCGGCAGGCGGACGGTCTGCGTGGATTTCTCTCCGCCGTCGCCGAACTGGCCTGCGCCGGGGTTCCGGTGCAGACCGACTGGCTCTACCGCGGCCGGCGAGTCGCCGAGATCGCCCCCGCTCCGCCGTCTTCCCGTCCGGTCTGGACGGTCGACGGTCAGCTGGTACGCGACCAGCATGGCCGGCCGCTGCCCGGCGGCATGACGCCTCCCCGACAAATCAAGGAGCTGTCGATGAGTGCATCCACCGAGGCCGGAAACGGTCATGGTCTCGGCAACGTGTCCGGCAACGGCAACGGGCATGGTCCCGGCAACGGCGCAGCACAGGTGCCCGGCAACGGCAACGGCGTGGCGCACGTGCCCGGCAACGGCCACGGGATCGGCCATCCCCCGGCGGCCGGCAGTGTCCGGCACGTCCCTGCGGCCGGCTATCGGGACGGGCGCGACGAACTGATCAGCGAGTTCCTGCGAACGAGTCGGGAACTGATCGCCTCCCAGCGAGACGTGATGTTGGCGTACTTCGGGGAGCGGCCGCCGGCCGGCAACGAGTGGGTCGGGCCTGCGGCGTACCAGTCCGTGGTGGCCCAGCCGGCGATCACCGGACCGAGCAGCTACCCCGAGGTGGTCATGCCGACCAGCGCACCTCCGGTGACCGACGTTGCGGCAATCCCGGCGTCGCGTGCCGAGACGACGGCTCCGGCGGCGCCCGCCGTACAGGCTGCTCCGACGGCAGCCGCTGTCCGGTCCACCCCAGTCGGGCGTGAGCACGTGCCAGCGGAGCCGACGGTCCACGACGCCCTCGCGTCGACCGTGGCCGCGCCGGTGACGGCCCCAACGGATCCTGCGCCGAAGGCGAAGGTGTCCGCGACGGTCGCGGTGCGGCCGGCAGCCGCGTCGGTGGGGGTGGCGCAGTTCCAGGAGGCGATCCTGGAGGTGTTGAGTGAGCGGACCGGGT
>NZ_JBHMIN010000054.1:0-45008 GCF_048060215.1 Micromonospora sp. LOL_021
CCGCCGACGAACGCCTACGCGAGGTAGTCAACAGGGCCAACGTTGCCTGACGCGGCACTAGCAGAACGGCGCACGCCACACCGCCCGCCCCCTCCGGATTGGCCCGGCGACAGCTGGGAAACAATCGCCAGGTGAGCGACGGAGGGACGGTTGGGCAGGACCGCGCTGGTGGCGGCGGCCGGCGGCTGCTCGGTTTCCTGCTCGCTGTGCTCCCGGTCGCCGTGGTGCCGGTGACCGCCGAGGCGCTGCGCCACCGGCTGCCGGACCGGCTGCCGATGCACTGGAACACCGCCGACGTGGTCGACGCGACCAGCTCGCTGACGAACAGCGTGACCGGCTACACGATCGGTGCGGCCGCCGGAGCGGTGCTCGCCGCGGTCGGGGTGCTGCCGCTCGGGCTGCGGTGGCAGCTGCGCCGGTGGCTGATCACCATCGGCGCGGCGGTCGCCGGGTTCGTCGCCGGGATCTGGCTGACCACCGTTGCACTGTCGGTGGACGTCCTGGACCCGACCCGGGCGCCGGCTCCGAGCTGGCACATTTCCGCGCTGATGATCGGGGTGACCGGTTGGACGGTGCTGGCGTACGCGGCGTGTGGTCCGCCGCCGGCCCGGCCGGCGGCGGACGGCCGACCCGCCGCCGAGCTGCCCCGGGTGCCGCTGCCGGCCGACGGTGCCGGATGGACCGAGCAGACATCGGTGTCCCGCACCGGGCTGTGGATCCTGGTCCCGTTGCTGCTGCTCGCCGGGGTCCTGGCGGTCTGGATCAACGTCTGGGTGGCCAGCCCGGTGTTGCTCACCGTGGCGTTGGTGATGCTGCTGCTGGTCAACCGGCTGACCATCGACCGGCAAGGCATCCACATCGGATTCGGTCCGTTCGGGTGGCCGCGGATCAGCGTACCGGCGCGGGAGGTCGTCGGGGCCGTCCAGACGACGGTACGGGTGTCCGAATGGGGCGGCTGGGGCTACCGCTACCACCCCGACACGCGTGGACGTGGCCTGATCACCCGATCCGGTCCGGGCATCCGGGTGCAGCTGTCCGGTGGGCGCTATCTCGTGCTGACCACCCGGGAGCCGCAGACCGCAGCCGGTCTGGTGAACACCATCGCCGACCTCGCCGACCGCTGACTCCGGTCCCGGAGGCTCACAGGCCGGTCGGCCAGCCACTCGACGACTGACCGGACGGGTTGAACACGGTGTGCAGCTCCGCCGCCACCCGGTCCTGAGCCGCCTCCGCCACGTCCAGCACCGCACCCATCCCGAAGAACTCGTGCGGTACGCCGTCGTAGTGGATGTGCTCGACCGGCACCCCGGCCGCCCGCAGCCGCTGCACGAACGCCCGCCCCTGGTCACGCAGCGGATCCCGTTCCACGGTGAGCACCACCGCCGGCGGTAGGCCGGCCAGCCGTTCCACCGGCAGATCGAGCAACGCCACCCTCGGGTCGTCGAGCATCTCCGGCCGGGGGAAGGCGTGCCGGGCGAACCAGCTGAGCATCGGACGGTTCAGCGGTGCCGCGTCGGCGGCGTCCACCCCGGATCCGTCGTCGACCGTCACACTGGTCACCGGGTAGATCAGCACCTGCAGCAGCGGCAGCCGCTGACCGGCGTCGCGCAACTGCAGACAGGTGGCCACCGCCATGTTGCCGCCGGCGGCCTCGCCGGCGATGGCGAGCCGCTGCTGGTCACCGCCGATCTCACCGGCGTTGTCCAGCAGCCACCGGGTCGCGGCGAGCACGTCGTCGTGGGCGGCCGGGAACGGATGTTCCGGGGCGTGCCGGTAGTCCACCGCCACCACCAGACACCGTTCCTTGTTGCACAGCGCCCGGGGGGTGGCGTCGTAGGTGTCCAGGCTGCCCACCACCCAGCCACCCGCGTACAGGTAGATCAGCACCGGCAGGCCACCGGTCGGTGACGCCGACGTCGGCCGGTACACCCGCAGGGTCAGTTCCCCGCCGGGACCGTCGATGGTGAAGTCGAAGACCGAGTCGACCGGCTCCCGTTCCTCCAGGTCCCCCCGGTCGGTACGGATCCGGGCCACCGCGTCGGACAGGGTCGGCTGACGCCGCGCCTCGACCGGGTCGAGGATCTCGGTGGGTCGGGGGCCGAGCGCGGCGAACGCGTCCAGCAGCGCCTGGGACTGCGGCTCCAGCAGCCCGGACGCGTCGGTGGCGAACCAGCCACGCCGCCCCGAGGTCCGGTCGCGGAGCCGGTCGACCAGCGCGGCCGGACCGCCCAGCAGCCGACTGCTGCGGGAGGTGTTCGGTGCCTGCGGGTGCGGATGGGTCGGGGCACGGTACTTCGCGGCGGTGAACTGCGCCCCGAGTTCGGCCATCCGCTGCGGGCCGACCGCGGCCCGCAGCGCGGGCAGCAGCGTCCCCTCCTGCTCGGCGGCCTGCCGGCGGACGTCGGCGATCAGGTGGTTGAGCGCCTCCTCGAAGTCCAGGTTGCCGGGTCTGGACCGGTCGATCTCGGCCGCCGCCTGCTTGATCCGCTGCCGGGTGTCCCGCCCCCGCCGGACCAGTTCGGCCACCGACCCGGCGGTCAGCCGTTCGGTCACCGTCGGCTCGTCGAAGACCGGGTCGAGGACCTGCTCCTCGGCCGCCAGGTGCATGGAGATCCGGTAGACCACCTGATCGGCCAGGATCCGCCGGTCGCCCTGCCCCGTCTCCAGCCGCCGGAAGAGCTGGTCCAGCAGGACGTGATCGTCGTTGATCGCCCGGTCGATGTCGCCCGGCAACACCTCGATCACCCGTACCATCGTTCTCCCCCGCTGTCCGCACCCCCGCCGGGCTTCGGTCGCTGACGTCAGCCCGGGTACGGGTACCCCCGGCGCGGGCCATGATTCCGCGTTACGGGCGATTGCTTCGGCGAATCTCCTCCGACCGTCGCCCACCGGGTGCCAGGATTCGGTCAGCAGGGTCCACCCAGCCGATCCGCAGGAGGAGATCCGCCATGTCCGTCGCCGCGGCCGGGGTACCCGCCTGGGTCGACCTCGGCACCTCCGACCTGCCCGGTGCGATCCGGTTCTACGGCGAGCTGTTCGGCTGGTCCGCGCAGCCGCCCGACGATCCGGACGCCGAGGGCTACACCCTGTTCAGCAAGGACGACAAACTGGTTGCCGGGGCCGGCTCGGTGTCCACCGGCGGGCAGCCGCCGACCTGGACCACGTACATCGGCACGCTGGACGCCCAGGCGAGCGCCAAGCTCGTCGAGTCGGCCGGCGGCACCGTGCTGATGCCGCCGTTCGACGTGCTCGACCGGGGCCGGGCGGCGGTCTTCACCGACCCGGCCGGGGCCAGCTTCGCCGTCTGGCAGCCGCTGTCCATGGCCGGCGCGGAGCTGGCGAACGTGCCCGGCTCGCTGTGCTGGAACGAGCTGACCACCCGCGACCCGGAGGGCGCAAAGGAGTTCTACGGCGCGGTCTTCGACTGGGAGTGCCGGGACACTCCGTTCCCGCCGATCATGTACACCGAATGGCTGGTCGAGCAGCAGCCGGTCGCCGGGATGATGCCGATGGTCGGCGACGACTGGCCGGCGGACCTGCCGGCCCACTGGATGGTGTACTTCGCGGTGAACGACTGCGACGCCACCGCCGAGCACGCCGCCGCGCTCGGCGGGACCGTCTCAGTCCCGCCCACCGACCTGCCGCACGGCCGGTTCGCCGTGCTCAACGACCCGCAGGGGGCCTTCTTCTCGGTGATCCGGATCGCCGGCGACTGACGGATCCGTACCGTTGACGGACCGGTCGCGGACCGGGACGACCAGCGGGCCGTGCGCGCCGGGTAGCACCCGCACCCTGGCCCGGTAGTACCGGGCCAGGTTCTCCTCGGTGAGCACCTCCGCCGGCGGGCCGGCGGCAACGGTCCGACCGGCGGCGAGCAGCACCAGCCGGTCGGCGTACTCGCCGGCCACCGACAGGTCGTGCATGGTGGCCAGCACGGTCAGCCCACGGTCCCGGCGCAGCTCGTCGACCAGCTCCAGCACCTCCTGCTGGTGGCCGATGTCCAGCGCGCTGGTCGGCTCGTCGAGCAGCAGCAGCGGGGCGCCCTGGGCCAGCGCCCGGGCCAGCAGCACCCGCTGACGTTCACCACCGGACAGGGTGGCCAGCCGCCGGTGCGCGAACCCGGTCAGGTCGAGCCGGGCCAGCACGTCGTCGACCACCGCCAGGTCGGCCGCCGACTCCCGGCCCAGCAGCGGGACGTACGGGGTACGGCCAAGCAGCACGTAGTCGGCGACGGCGATCCCGGCCGGCACCACCGGCGACTGTACGACGGTCGCGACCAGCCGGGCCCGCGCCCGCCGGCCGAGCCGGCTGACCGGCGTACCGAACAGGTCCAGGCTGCCGTCGACCGGCAGCAGCCCGCCGACCGCCCGCAGCAGGGTCGATTTGCCGGCCCCGTTCGGCCCGATCACCGCCACCCACTCACCGGCGGCCACGGTCAGGTCGACACCGTCCAGCACCGGCGCGCCGCCGAGGCGTACCCGCAGATCCTGACCGACCACCGGGGTGCCGGCGGCGGCGGTCGCCGGCCCGGTCTTGAGCGCCGGCCCGGTCTTGAGCGCGGGCCCGGTCGCCGGCCCGGTCACAGCGCCACCGTCCGGCGGGTGGTACGCAGCACCAGCACGAAGAACGGGGCGCCGAAGAAGGCGGTGACCACCCCGATCGGGATCTCGGCCGGCGCGGCCACGGTCCGGGCCACCACGTCGGTGACGGTCAGGAACGCGCCGCCGAGCAGCATCGACAGCGGCAGGATCACCCGATAGCTGCTGCCGGCGACCAGCCGGACCAGGTGCGGCACGATCAACCCGACGAAGCCGATCAGCCCGGACACCGACACCGCCGCGGCGGTGCCCAGCGACGCGGCGGCGAGCAGCAGGTAGCGGGACCGCTGCGGGTGCAGGCCGAGGCTGGCCGCCTCCTCGTCACCGACCGACAGCACGTCCAACTCGCGGCGGTGCGCCAACACCACCACGGCGGCGATCACCGCGTACGGCAGGACCAGCCGGACCTCGTGCCAGCCGTCGGTGGCCAGCCGGCCCAGCAGCCACGAGTAGACCTCCCGGATGGTGTCCACGTGGCGTTGCAGCAGATAGGTCTGCCCGGCGGCGAGGAACGCCGACACCGCCACCCCGGCCAGGATCAGCGTCGCGGTGGACCGGTCCGACCCGGCGGCACCCGTACCGAGCAGGTAGGTCAGCGCGACCGCGCCGAGCGCGCCGACGAACGCGGCCAGCGGCACCGTCACCGGCAGCCCGGTCAGCACTCCGGTGCCGGGGCGCAGCGCGATGACCGCGGTCACCGCCAACCCGGCTCCGGCGGCGACGCCGAGCAGATGCGGGTCAGCCAGCGGGTTGCGGAACACCCCCTGGTAGCAGCCGCCGGCCAGGGCCAGCATGCCGCCGACCAGCAGCGCCAGCACCACCCGGGGCAGCCGCAGCTGGGTGACGATCGCCACCTGCCGGTCGTTGAGTCCACTGTCCACGTCGACGCCGGGCAGCAGGTTGAGCAGTTCGGCGGCGACCGCCAGCGGCGGCAGACTGGCCGGGCCGAACGCCAGCCCGGCCAGGGCTGCCAGCATGACGGCGGCCAGCGCGCCGGCGAACCAGCCGGTGGTCAGCCCGGGCCGCCGCCGGACCGGCCGCCGGACCGGCGTACGGAGCATGTCAGGACGCCGCCGCGTCGACCGCGTCGACGATCGCCCGTACCAGGTCGACCACCCGGGGACCCCAGCGGGAGGCGACGTCGTCGTCGAGCTCGACCACCTGGCCGGTCTGTACGGCGGTGATGGTGGACCAGCCGGCCCGCTGCGCCACCGTCTGCGCGTTCTGCTGGCAGCACCTGGTGTCGGCCAGGAAGATCAGGTCCGGGTCGGCGTCGATCAGCGCCTCGGCGGACAGCTGCGGGTAGCCGCCGGCCTCCCCGGACGGGTCCGCCGGGTCGGCGATGTTGGTCAGCCCGACCATGGTGAACAGCGAGCCGACGAAGGTGTCGCTGGTCACCGTGTAGAGGGTCGGGTCGAGCTCGTAGTAGTAGCTCAGCGGCTCGGCCGGCTGCGCCACGTCGGCGACCAGCTTGTCGATGTCGGACCGCATGGTGCCGACCAGGTCGGCCGCCGCGTCCGGGTGCCCGGTGAGCGCGCCCAGCTCGGTGAGCTGGCGGTACGTGTCGTCCAGGGTGACCGCCGCCTCGGCCAGGTAGACCGGGATCGACAGTCGGGTCAGCCCGGCCACCACCTCGTTGGTGTCGCCGGAGAGCACCACCAGGTCGGGTTCGTAGCCGGCGATCGCCTCGACGTTCGGGGTGAACCCAGACAGTTCGGTAGTCGGCGCCTCGGCCGGGAAGTTGGAGTTGTCGTCGACTGCGGCCACCTGGTCACCGGCGCCGATCGCGAAGAGCATCTCGGTGGCGGTCGGCGACAGTGCGACGATCCGCTCCGGGCGTACCTCCAGGGTCAGGTCGCCGACGGTGACCGGGTAGCTGGCGGCGGCCTCCGGGCTGACGCCGGGCTGCGCGTCGTCGGGTCCGCCGGAGCCGTCGCCGGCCTGGCCGCATCCGGTCAGGGCGAGGGTCGCGGCGGTGGCGACCGCAGCGGTACGCAGCAACGCTGCCCGCAGCGAAAGGGGTCTGCTCATCTGGTCCTCCTGTCGGTCGAGGGCTGGTGCTTCGCCGACAGGTCGGGGGTGGTGACGCCGGCCCCGGCCAGGTGGCGAGGCGCCCTTCCTCGAGAGCGCGGTTCGCGACCACGCCGCAGGCGACCTGGCTAGCCCCCGGTTGTCGGCCGGGGCATCACAGTTGCGGGACAGCGCCGGGTTCGCACCGGCTTCGCTGCGGGGCGGTCAGTAGCACGGTAACCCACCGGCGCCGGCCGGCAGACACCGCGACAGCGCAGGGCTGCCGTACGGTGATGTTCACCGCACGGCAGCCCTGCGTGCCGTCAGTAGCCGGCAGCCCTGCCCGACGTCAGGAGCTGGTGATCCGGACGTCGTCGACGGCCGCCTCGACCAGGCTGGCGGTGGAGGCATCCGCCGCCTCGACCAGGATCCGCACCGTCTGACCCGCGTACGGGGTCAGATCGTAGCTGCCGGTCGACCAGGACCCGTACCGGTTGCTCCCCGCGCCGGACTGGTTCAACAGCGTCGTCGTGCCGCCACTGTGTACCACACTGATCCGCAGGTAGTCGGCCGACGACGAGTTGCTCAGGTGGGCCAGGTACCAGGCGAGCGACAGGGTGAGGGTGCCACTCGACGGCAGCGTGATCGCCGGGGAGCGGGCACTGGTAGCCCCACTGTCGATGTCGTACGAGCCGGCCGAGGAGCCGGCCAGCCGACCGGTGACCAGGCTGTTGCTGCCCTGGTAGGCGGTCAGCTGCAGGGCCCCGCCGGAGCTGGTGGCCTGCGCGACGCCGCGCTCCCACTGCCCGGTGCTGGCGGTGTCGGTGCCGCTCGGGTCGGTCGTCCAACCGGTCGCGGACTCGAAGTCGTCCGCCCAGACGGTGCTGCCCGGCGGGTCGACCGGACCGCCGCCGCAGTACTGCGACTCCTTGCCGATCACCCGGTACGGGCAGTCGGCGTACTCGCTGAGCATCAGCACCGCTTCCCGGTTGCGGGCGGTCTGGGTGGGGATCACCTCGTCGGGCGGGTAGAAGCCGCCGCCACCGGACGATCCGGGGTACAGCTCGAAGGTGTACGCCCAGATGCCGTGCACGCCCCACATCCAGTCGATGCTGCTGCCGTCGGTGATGTAGAGGTCGGACGACTGTTCCGGGGTGTAGCCGTTGGTCGCCGCCATCTGCGAACCGAGGGTGGCGAAGGTGTTGTACTGGTCGGTGGTCATCCCGGACGGGGTGTTGGCTGTGGTCCAGCCGAACGGCCAGAGCACCAGCTCCGAGTAGCTGTGGAAGTCGATGTTGGCCTTGATCTGCTGTTCGCCGCCGACGACCCGGCTGTTGACGAAGTCGCGCAGCGCCTGGGTCTCCGGGGCGGAGAAGGCGTACGGGCCTCGGTAGGTCGACGACGACGGGGATCCGGAGGATCCGCCGCAGCAGCCCCACAGGTAGTCCCAGTTGCGGTTCAGGTCGGTGCCGACGGCGAAGGCACCGCTGTTCGGCTGGCGGTTCTTGCGCCAGGACCGGTACGAGCCGGTGGCGATGTCGTACTCGCTGCCGTCCGGGTTGACGGTCGGCACGATCCAGATCTCGCGGGTATTGACGATGTTGGTGATCCGCGAGTCGCTGCCGTAGCCGTCGGTGAACAGGTTCAGCAGGTAGATCGCCATCTCGACGGTGAGGTGCTCGCGGGCGTGCTGCTGTGAGTTGAACAGGATCTCCGGCTCGTCCTCGTCGGTGCCGACGTTGTCGGAGATCTTGACCGCCATCAGGTCGCGGCCCTCGTACGAGGTCCCGATGCTGATCTTCCGGGCGATGTTCGAGTGGCTGGAGACTACCTGGTTGACCACTGTGGTCAGCTCTGCGTAGTTGTGGTACGCCGAGTCGGACGGCGGGAAGTCCAACGTGGTGACGTCGCCGGATGCGTCGGTCCTGGTGGGTGCCCGCACCGCTTCGACCTCGAAGCCGAGCGCCTGGATCGCGCTGACCTCGGCCCGGGTCGCGGTGATGTTGAGGATGCCATGCTCGATGTAGTCGATCGCGGCGCCGGTCCCGGCCACCGCGTCGCGGTCGGCGAAGGTACGCGGCCCGAGGACCCGGTACGGGCCGGCGATCGACTCCCGGTCGACACCGCTGGGCTTGGGATCGGCCGAGACCGGGCCGGTCACGACGGCGAACAGGCCGACGACGGTCGCGACGGCCAGGACGGTGGTCCTGCGCCACGAGCCGGCGTTGGCAGTTGGTGCGCGGAATCGCATATAGACCTCCTGGGGGTGGGGAGGACTCCGCTAGTGAGCACAACTGCACCACCTGTCACATGGTCATATCAATATCTTTCGCGATCAATTCCATGCCAAGCTGATCATCACACGGCATCGATACTTCTCGTACCGGACACCGGGCGGGGAGGGACTACACTGTCCATGGCGGATCTCAGCCACTACGGACTCCTCGATCCACTGCGCCGCGAGCATCAGGCGGAGACGGCCGTCCGCGACCGACGGCGCAACCCGCAACTCATGATCATGTGAGCGCTATGAACGTCTCGTCGCGGTTGTGAGGTCCATAACGCTCACATGATCATGAATCCCGCCCGCCGGAGCGCCGGAGACCCGCCGGTAAACCGGGTGACGCCGTTCGCCGGCCGCACGATGATGGCCAACGTGGCGCAGGTGGAAGTCGTCGTCGCCCATCACGAACGCGCGACCCTGCGCGTCGGCGAGGTGTTCCTGAAGGTCGACGCCGACCAGATGCGCGCCGACGTCGAGGTCGAGGCCATGGCGAGAGCACCGGTGCCGACTCCGCAGGTGCTGTGGCGTAGACCGCCCGTACTCGCGCTTGCTGCCGTTGCCGGGACGGCGCTCGGCCGGCTTGGCGAGCCGTCGGCGGCGTCGGCGGCGGCCTGGGCTGCGACGGGTACCGCCGTACGGATGCTGCACGACGCGCCGCTGCCGCCATGGCCCGGTCGGAGCCTGGAGGAGTTGGCTTCGCAACTCGACGGCGAGTGCGAGTGGCTCATCGCGAACAGGGTGCTCCCCGCCGACCTCGTCGTGCGCAACCGCCGGATCGCCGCAGCCGCGTTGCGGCCGTGGACACCGGTCTTCACGCACGGCGACCTGCAGATCGCCCACGTGTTCGTCGACGGTGACGAGGTCACCGGCATGCTCGACTGGTCCGAGGCAGGCTGGGGTGACGCCCTGTTCGACCTCGCGACCCTGACGCTGGGGCACCGGGAGCGCCTTGGTGACGTCCTCGCCGGCTACGGCACCGACGTCGACCTCGACGTGATCCGCGCGTGGTGGTCGCTACGCAGCCTGTTGGCGATCCGTTGGCTGGTCGAGCACGGCTTCGACCCGGCCTCGCCGGGCTGCGAGATCGACGTGCTGAGATCCGCGGGGACCCCGCTGACCGGCCAATGACCGACCGGATCGGTGAACTGTAGGGTCGGGCACCGTGGCGGGTCTCAGGTGGCGGGTACGGTTGGCGGGCGTGACCGCCGCCGCCGGGTTCCTCGCCGTGGCACTCGGCATCCGGGTGCTGGCCGGTGGGAACGGCGTGCTGGACAGTTCCGGCGCGCTGCAGCAGTACTCCGGCACCGCCCTGTACGCGTCGATGGTCTACGCGGGCGTGTTCGTCCTGGCTCCGCGTGCCGGGCCGATCGTGGCCGGGGCGGGTGCCGTCGCCTTCTGCTGGCTCGTCGAGTTCCTGCAGCTGACCGGCGTACCGGCGGAGCTGTCCGAGCGCAGTCTGCTGGCACGGCTGGTCCTCGGCGTCCATTTCGACCCCACCGACCTGGCCTGGTACGTGGTGGGGGTACTGCCGTTGGTCCTGCTGCACGCGGGCGTCGACCGTTGGCGACTGTGCCACCGGGACCGGCAGCCGGCTGACGCCGGTGCCGGTCGCGGGCGTGGCCGGTGAGTCACGGTGTGGCCGGGCGGCCCAGGGCCGCCTGGACGATCCGGATCGCCTCGGCGGGGTCGATGCCGCTCCGGGCGATGATCGTCGCGTAGTCGCGGGCGGCGCGGTGGGCCTGTTCGAGAGCCTGGTCGCCGGCGGCCGTGACGAACGAGCCGGCCCGGCCACGGGTCTCGATCAGCCCGGCCTCCTCCAGCTCCCGGTACGCCCGGCCGACGGTGTTCACGGCCAGGCCGAGGTCGGCGGCGAGCCGGCGGACCGTCGGCAGCCGGGTGCCGACGGCCAGCGACCGGTCCTGGATCTGCCGGGCGAGCTGGGCCCGCAGCTGCTCGTACGGCGGCGTCGGCGAGGCGGCGTCGATGACGATCATCGGACGATCATGGCCTGCCGTGCGGTCGCCCCGACAGCCATGGTCCGGGTCTGGACCAGACCGAACGCGACGACACCGGCCACGACGAGTCCGATAGCGACCGCGTTCCACCAGCCCAGCGACTCCCCGTACAGGAAGATGGCCGGCAGCGACCAGACCAGGCTGGGGGTGACGAGGGCGCGCGCGTCCTCGACCCGCATGACGACGTCGGCCGTGAGCGACGCCTCGTCCTCGGCGACGGCCGGGCTGGTCAGCACCTGACGCAGCTGCATGACCATGCCGGCGCCGGCACCGACGAGGCCGATCAACACGACGGCGGCCCCGGCCCGCAGCACCGGGTCGGAAACCGGCAGTACGCTCACCGCGAGCACCAGCGCGCCGGTGTAGGCGGCGACCGTGAAGATGGCGTACGGCCGGCCGAGCACCGCCGGCCAGCCGAACCCGACCGAGTGGGCCACCCGCCGGGGCAGTTGCGCGCCGGCTCGCCGGTCGACGCGGCGGACCCATCGACGGAGCAGCCACTGCGCCACCAGCATGCCGACCACCAGCGCGGTGAGCACCAGTAACGGCAGCCAGGAGTACGCCGTGTCGGTGGCCCGGCCCGTCGCGTGGGTGAGTGCCGCGCCGATCAGGAACCCGGCCAGCAGGATGTCGCTGACGAGCTTGGCCCGCCGTCGCACGGCCAGCCGCGTCGCCAGCAGCGGCGTCGGCTCGGCCTCGGTCAGACCGTGCCGGTCCAGCCACTGCCTGGTCTCGCTGTGCTCTGTCTGGCGCATCGCCACCCACCTCCATAGTCGCAAGCTTTGTCTTACAACAATGAGTCATAACATGCGACAAAGTCAAGTCAGTCAGGCGTTGACCCCGTCCCCCGCCCTGCGCTGGAACCCAGAGGAGGGGAGGAAACCCTCGCAGCCCTGAAACACAACCGCTAGTATTACGTAGTACAAGTAATACGTGACATATGGAGGCACGGTGAAGCTAAACAGCAAGGGTCAGGTGACCATCCCTGCGCCGCTGCGCGCCAAACACGGCCTGCATGAAGGCGACGAGATCGAGGTTGTCGAGGAGGGCGGCGCGCTGCGGATCGTGCGGGTCGACGGTGCCCTCTCCAGAGGACAACGGCTTGTGCGGCATCTACGCGGGCAGGGCACCGCACGCGAGACGGAGGGCATGACCACGGACCAGCTCATGGAGTTGCTCCGTGGCGAGTGAACGGCTTCGCGCGGTGCCCCAGAGGCATTCGGACGGGACCGTCACCCTGGTCGACTCCAACGTCCTGCTCGACATCCTCACCGAGGATCCGACGTGGTCACAGTGGTCGGGTTCAGCGCTCGCCGCCTCCCGCGACGCAGGCGTGCTCGTGATCAACCCGATCGTGTACGCCGAGATCTCGGTACGGTTCGACCGCATCGAGGATCTGGACGAGGTCGTCCCGGCATCGGATTTTCTCCGCGAACTACTGCCTTACCCTGCGGGTTTCCTGGCGGGGAAGGCATATGTCAAGTACCGCAGGCAAGGTGGCACCAAGAGCTCGCCGATCGCCGACTTCTACATCGGCGCCCATGCGGCAGTATGCGGCTATCAGCTCCTCACCCGGGACTCCGCCCGGTACCGCAGCTACTTCCCCAGGCTGGCCGTGGTCGCCCCCGACTCGTCGCAGGCATAGCCGAGGTCATGCCGCTCACTGTCCGCGAGCTGGTGACGTAGACGCCCCGGTCGGTGACCGCTCGGCGGCGGCGAGGCCGCGTCAGGTCACCACTGACGGGCCCGTCAGTGGCCGAGGTCTGCGGCGCCCAAGCCTTCCCATGGGCCAGCCACGACGGCATCATGAAATCGTTGTATGTCGATCTTGTGGTGCCTGGAGACAGGCGGAAGATCGGCGAGTGCCCCGACCCTATGGGAGAAAGTATCCGAAGACTGACCACACTGCTGGTGGCGTTCATGATCGCCATGGCCGGCCTGTTCGCGACCACCGCCGCCCCAGCTTCGGCGGACTACCCGGACCCGCCCGCCGGGTGGCACGCTTCGCAACGTCTACAGTGACCTGAGCTTCGCCACTGGTACGGCAACTACGGGATCCAGAACGACCTGTGGAGTTCGTACCTCTGCAAGTACCGCGCGTACGGCAGCCCGCCCAACGTTCTCTACTTTCTCTGGACGTTCGAGTAGCAGGTGGCTCCTGGGGAGGCTCCACCGTGGAGCTATGGTCTGCTCCCAGCAACGCCCTCACCCACGTCAACCGGGCGTGCGAGACGGGGGCCGGCGAGCCGGGTCGAAGACGCGGGCCATCATCAGGGCGGCCCGGCGCCGACTCACGAATCGGCTCACGAGCACGCCGAGCCGGTTGCCACCGCCGTCAACGACGATCGGGCCCGGATCCCGGCGCTCGAGGTGGCGCAGCGCGGTCGCGACGACGTCCTCCGCGGCCCGCACCTTCCCTGCGGTCAGCACCGCCGCGTCCGGCCCCATCCCGGCCGTGAAATCGGTGCCGGTGGCTCCGGGGGCGACCGCGAACACCGTCAGGCCGGTGCCACGCAGCTCCGTCCATAGTGACTCGGTGAAGCTGAGCATGAACGCCTTGGCGGCGCTGTAGACGGCCATCCGGGGAGTCGGGAAGTACCCGGACACGCTGGCAAGGTTGATGATGAAGCCGTTGCCGGCACCCGTCAGCTGCGGCATGAAGGCCGCTGTCAGCGCGACCGGTGCCATCACGTCAACGGCGACCTCGGCGGTCGACTGATTCGGGTCCACATCGGCAAACAGGGCGAAAGAGCCGATCGCGGCATTGTTGATCAGGCTTGTCACCTCGACGCCCCGGTCGGCGACCACTCGGCGGATCTCGGTCGGCGCAGCGGGGCTGGACAGGTCCACGGGGACGACCTCGATCCGTACATCAGCAGTGCGGCGCAGCTCGTCCGCGATCGACGCCAACCGGTCGGCGCGCCGCGCGACCAGCACGAGGTTCGCGCCGCGCCCGGCCAGCGTCCTGGCGAAGGCAGCGCCGATCCCGGAGCTCGCCCCGGTGAGCAGAACGGTCTGTGAGCGGTAGTCGACAGGCATACGACCAGCCAACGTTCTGCCGGCGGCAGTGTCCAAGACCTGTTTCGCACCCCGTCATGCAACAGGCGCATGACGATCGGGACCCAGGGTCAGCCAACGAGGTGCCGCTCAGCAGAGCGGACGAACTCCGCGACCAACGGGTTGGCGTCCCCGGCGCGGGTGACCACGGCGACCTGGCAGGGCTCGACCTCGTCGATGGCAACGGTGACCAGGTCCGGACGTAGGCTGAACCGCCGGTCACCGGCCGGGACGACGGCGATGGCACTGCCGTCGGCGATGGCTTCGAGTTTGTCGTCGTAGGTGTCGGCCAGCGTGGGACCGAGCTGGGCGGGACTGCCGTCCGGGCGGGGTTCGAGCCGCCAGAAGCCGGCCCAGTCGGCGCCCATGCCGGTGCAGCCGACCAGCGGCTCCGCGGCGATGTCCGCGGCGGTCACCGACTCCTTGCCGGCCAGCCGGTGCGCGGCGGGCACGACCAGGACCCGGGGTTCGTCGTAGAGGACAGCCACGTCGAGGTCGTCGGCCGGAACCGGCAGCGGCGTACGGATGACCAGGGCGTCGGCCTGCCGGCGCAGCAGTGCGTCGGCATCCCGGGTGTCGAGGTGGCGGGTGCGGACGTGGGCGTCGGGAAACCGGTGGCGCAGGTCGCGTACGGCGGGGGTGATGATCAGATCGTCGACGTACCCGATGGTGATGGTGCGCTCCGGTGCCGCCGCCCGCGCGGCGAGCACCGCCTGTCCGGCACCGTGCAGTAGCTGCTCGGCGCGGGGCAGGAACGCCGAACCGGCGGCGGTGAGCCGGCTGCCCTGGCTGGTGCGTTCCAGCAGGCGTACGCCGAGAGCGTCCTCCAACCGCTGGATCTGTCGACTCAGCGACGGCTGCGCGACTCGGAGCTGCTCAGCGGCGCGCGCGAAGTTCAGCTGATCGGCGACCACGGTGAAGTACCGGACCAGCCGCAAGTCCAGATCCGGAAGCATGCCGAAAGCCTACTCGTCATGCAGTTCCTGCATAGCGAGGTCGTGCAGCAGGTCGGTGGAGCGCTCAGCCCGCTGGCCGCCCAACCGGATGTCGCATCCAGGCAAAGGGGGGATGCGCTGCAGACAAGGACGTTCGCGAGGAGGTCCGCGACGCCATCGCCGCTCCGGCTGCGGCACTCGGCCAGTCCATGCAGACGTAAAACAACGGTCTCTTCCCTGCGGGGCGCCAGCGGTGCCGGCTCCCGGGAGCCAAGCGTGCTCCGAGAGCCTGATGCCACAGGTGCATCATGATGCATCTCCGGCATCACACTCGACCGACACCCCCGGCCCGAGAAGCGACACTGCGTACGTCAGGCGCTGCGTTCCGTAAGGCGTCGTCGGGATCACGGTAATCGGCGGCGCCGCGGCCTGGCCCTCAGCGCCGGCCTGGCAGCCAGCGCCGGCCCGGTCCCCGTCGGCGGTGGGACGCACCGTCGAGACGGTTGCGGGCGATGGTGAGCAGTTCGCCGACCTCGGTCGGCAGCCGTCCGGCGGTCTCCCGGTGCAGGTGCCGACGAGCCGCCGCCGGGAGACCCGCGAGCAGGGCGTCGTCCAGCCCGGTGACCAGGCAGAGCCCGGCGAGTCTCGCCTCCAGGTCGGGCAACGGCTCGCCGCGCTGCAGCCGTACGGTCAGCCGGGCCCAGGCCCACGCGGCCCGGTTAGCGTCGGTCGGCACATGGCGCACGGCGGTGGTCAGCAGACGGCGTACCGTCCGGGGCCGCACCACACCCGCCGCGACCAGCCGCCGCGCGATCTGCTGATGTGCGCCGGGCGCCAGCAGCGCCAACCAGGTGCCCACCCGCCGGTACCCCGGCTCGGCGGCCATCCAGCGCAGGATCCAGCCGCCGAGCGCGTCCACCGGCACGTGCCGCGCCACCAGCCAGAGCCGGCCGTCGCGCACCCGCAGCGCCCCGGCGTCGACCAGGTCCACCAGCAGCGCGGCGGCCAGGCCGAACCCGACCGCCCGGTCCGGCAGCCGCGGCCGACCGGTCACCGCGTCCTGCGCCAGCAGGAAGAACTCGTCGGCCAGCAACGGTCTCCGCAGGTGCACCACCGGCATCGGCAGCGTCGCAGCCGCGACGGCGGCCCCGGCGGCGGTTCCGATCTGGCCGCCGCGCTGCTGGTGGACCATCATGGCTCCCTTCGTGGTCACAGGCCGACGGCCTACGCCGGCATCCGGGCCTGGAACTGCCGCGACTGCCAGTCCCGCAGCGCCTGCTTGATCCGTACGTTCTCGTCGCGGGTCATCGCCAGCTCGGCCCGCACCGTGGCCAGCTCGTCGGCGACCAGGTGCAGGAAGGCGCGTACCTCGGCCGGGTCGAGACCGCGCCGGGTGCGGTCCAGGAACTGCCGGTCGCGGACCAGCCCGGGGCTGATCGACGGCCGGGCCGCGCCGCGGTAGTGGTGGGTGCCGGCGTTGCGGGTGTGCGGCCGGGACTGCCGCCGGGTACGCCGGGGAAACAGGACGAGGTGGAGAAGCCTGCGCACGGTGGAACCGCCTTTCGCATTTCGACGGGATCGCTGTCAGGGTGTTTATGATCAGGAGTGAGATTCGGGGGTACGGCCGTCGCGCTCGACGACGCCGGGCCGCCGCAAGGCGTGTTTGAACACCGACAGCAGCATCATCTGGCCGGTGCGGGGGCCGCTGACGAAGGTACCCATCACCGCGATCATGGTCACGTGCGGAATGTCGTGGCCGTGCCGCAGATGTGACACCCGGATCGCCACCGGGCCGTTGCCGAATGCCCAGTCTTCGGCGCGCAGCCGCAGCACGTCGCCGACCTTGATCAACGGTTCACCGGACAATTTCGCACCACCCTCCGCCGCTGCCACTCCGGCCGTCGTCGCTGCTCTCCGGCGGGTGCGGGAACTCCGGCGGCGACAGGCCGGCGACGGTGAGCACGGTCCGGATCCGCCGGGCCCGTGGCACGTCGCGCCGGTCGAGGATCGCCAGGGCCATGGTGAACGGTGCGCAGAACGCCACCGATCCGCACGTCGGGCATTCGCCGATCCGCCTCGGCAGATGCTTCTCGGCGGTCTCCCTTGCGTGCCGCAACACCGGGTCGTCGTCCGGATCCGCCCCGGCGGCCACCACCTTATTGATCATCGAATCCCTCCCGATTTTTCTGCTGTCAGCAGATCCACCCTGGACCCGCAGCGCCAGCAGTGGAAGGATTCCCACTAACAGAACCCGTTCCGAAACTTCGATCTTGAATCGGGAAGGACCGGTAATTCGTGAGCAGCAACGGGGTTCCTCGCACTCTCAAGTTCCTCCGCACCCTCAACGGAGGCATGACCCAGGAGCAGTTGGCGCAACGGTTGAGCGTCTCCACCTCGCTTATCGCCAAGTTCGAGACGGCCCGGCAGATCCCCTTGCCGGACACCGCCGAGCAGATCGACGATGTCTTCGGCAGCGGCACCCTGGTGCAGGAGACCGCCGCGGACGCTCGCAACGCCGTCCCGCCGGACTGGTTCCAGCCGTGGCCGGAGTACGAGGCCCAGGCCGAGATGCTGCGCTGGTATGAGCCAACCTACGTCCCCGGGCTGTTGCAGACCGAGGCGTACGCCCGCGCGGTGCTCGCCGTCGGCCTGCACCCGCCGGAGGTGGCCGAGCAGCGGCTGGCGCACCGGCTGGCCCGCCAGGTGACCGTCTTCGACCGCCGGACGCCGCCGGTCACCTCGTTCATCGTCGACGAGGCCGCGCTCCGCCGGGGCGACCCGGTGGTGATGAAGGAGCAGTTGCTGCACCTGGTCAACATGTCGCGGAGCGACCGGGTGCTGCTGCACGTGGTGCCGGTCGACGCCGGGCTATACGCCGGACAATCCGGCAATTTCATTCTTGCCACGCTGCCGGACGGGGCGACGGTCGCCTACACGGAGAACCCGGTGGACGGCCGCACCTACGAGGAGCCGGCGAAGGTCGCCGCCCTCGTCAACGTCTGGGAGGCGATACGCTCGGTGGCATTGCCCCAAGACATGTCCCGAGACCTGATCGCGAGAATGGCAGAGGAGCTATGACCCAGCCAGCGTGGCGCACCGCCAGCCGCAGCAACAGCAACGGCGGCGCATGTGTCGAGGTCGCCGACAACCTGCCGGGCCGGGTGCTGGTCCGCGACAGCAAGGACCGCACCGGCGGCACCCTCACCTTCACCCCTACCGCCTGGTCCACCTTCGTCACCCAGGCCAGCACCACCCGACCCTGACCGACCCGACGCAGCGCTGCGGCCCTGCCCTGCGCCTATGCCGGGCCAAGGCAGGACCGCAGCGCCGGTCGACACTTCCCACCCCCGGCTGGTCACCCGGGCCAGTCGCCTGATCGCGAGGATCGGCAGGCAAGCTATGACCCAGCCAGCGTGGCGCACCGCCAGCCGCAGCAACAGCAACGGCGGCGAATGCGTCGAAGTCGCCGACAACCTGCCCGGCCAGGTACTGGTCCGCGACAGCAAGAACCGCACCGGCGGCACCCTCACCTTCACCCCCACCGCCTGGTCAACCTTCATCACCCAGGCCGCCACCACCCGACCCTGACCAACCCGACACCGTCCTCCTTGGAGGAGGACGCAGAGCCGGCGCGCATCAGCGCTGACCTATCCGCCGGATGCATCCGCCACTCGACGTGACGGACGTCGGCCCTCAGCACGTCCGAGCGGCCGCACTCGCCGCCGAGAGTCCGTACAACTTCAGTGATTTTGGACATGCCGTGGTGCTTGGCGCGCTGTCGCGCCGATGACGGGATGTGAAGGGATTTAACCGGGCGGAAGTGTCGAGCAGCGATCGCTCTACTGGCCGCTCGGTGATACGGTCGTCCGTGCTTCGTCGCGGCAAGGCAGGCGGTCAGACGCAGGCAGGGAGCCAAGCAATGCCGGCAGTCTGCCGAACACGAGGGGAAGGCCGCCCAGGTCGCTGATCCCGACCCATCCGATGTCGTCATGCTCCTCCGGTGCATGGTTGGTGGGAGAGCCGACCCAGTCCCTGATGTGCCAGACGCCCACATGGAGGGCGTCCTCGCCGCTGCCGGCATGCAGGTCGCCCAACCGTGACGAGGACTCCGCCGCAATGCGAATCCCCAGCTCCTCATGCATCTCACGCGCGAGGGCCTGTAGTTCCGACTCACCCGCTTCGACATGCCCCCCGGGCAGATCCCACAGATCCGGGTATGCCCGGCGGTTCGGACTGCGGTGCACCAGCAGGACCGCGCCGTTCTCCACGAGTGCGCCGCAGACGACAAGATGCATAATCGGATTAGAGCACAGGGATAGGTGTCGGCGTACGGCTTCGAGTGCAGAGCCGGGTACACCACCGAGTACACGGCAGCTATCGACATCTGCAAGTGCGGCTGTGGCTCGCGGCCGAGCTTGCTCTGCAACAAGCAACTACAGTCAGTCATGTTGGTCGGCCCGGTCGCGTCCGGATTTGCCGATGAGCGGATGTTGAACCGCATCAAGTCCTCGTGGCCTGAGAGGTGAGCCAACCGTGCAACGTCGTGGCCAGTTGTACGGGCTGGTCAAGCTGGACCAGGTGACCCGCCCCATCGATCAGCTCGAGTTGAGCGCCCGGGATGAGTTCTGTCAGTAGGTGAGCACGGTCGACAGGGATCCACGTGTCGTTCTTGCCCCACACCACCAGAACGGGCAAGTCCAGACGCGGGTAGAGACCCTGAATCTCGTCCGTATAGATTTGGTCCGCCTGGGCGATCTGTCGGTAGAACGCGGCTTGCCCGTCGGTGTCCAGCCAGGGAGAAACGAGGTCCTGCATCTGGCTAGGCGTCAGGCCCATGTGACTGGCGCCTGCGATGTAGGCCCGGAGCGCTCCTTCGTGGACGGCCTTTGGCAACGCGCTGAAAGCTTCGGCGTTGTCGCGCACAAGCCGGAAGAAGTCCGACCCCCAGGCAGCCAGCGCCACCACGTCGACGAGCGCCAACGACGCGAACGAACAGCCGTGCAAGAGAAGGGCCCTCAACGCGACGGCGCCGCCGTAGTCGTGAGCTACGACATGTGGGGACGGCAGCTCCCAATGCGAGACGAGGTCAGCCAGTAACTCACCCTGGACGTCCAGAGACACCCGGTGATCTGGAAACTTTGAGGACTGCCCGTAACCGGGCATATCCCACAGGTGAACCGTAAACTGGGCGCTCAGAGCCTCGGCGTAGGGGCCCCACAACTGCGAGGACCACGGCGTCCCATGGCAGAACACGACGTCGGGCCCAGAACCCGTCCGACACCATCGGACCTCACGTCCGCGCCACTCGAACTCTTCCGTCAGATGCACCCGGCCAACATTGCCAGACGATCGCCCATCCCCTGAACATCCGCACATGCCGCGAGCCACGCGTCACGGAAAGCTGACCGGCTCGGACGTACGCCGACTCCCGCGCCGAGCACCACGTCCTGCTCGACCAGGATTTCGACGGCGTACTCGCCGGGTGACACGGTCTGGGCGGACGCTTAGTGGGCGACTTCGCCGGCGGGGAAGCCCTCTGGCGGTTCGGCGGCCACCAGTCGACCGCTGCCCCAGCCGTCGTTCCGGTCGGAAGTGCGGCGGCCGGGATGTCCGGCCCGATCCGATCATGCCCCACCAATCGCCGTCGAGCCCGGCGTGCGTCGGGCTGTCACGCCCCGGCACGTTGTCGAGTGGAGGGTCCGGGCACGTCATCCCCGATGAATTACGTGCCTGGACCCTCCACTCGACGCGTACCGACAGGCGCGGGAAGAGGCGATGCACACGCTGCCCCGTAGCGCCCGAACAACTCGGCCCCCTTCACCGCCGCTGGGCTGCCGGCGTCGAGGCTCAGCAGACAAGTTGGACGGCGACCAGCTGGACCTCGTCCCACCGGTCAGAGTCTGCGGGCGACCAGCATGCCCAGCGGCGGCCGGTCCGGCGCCGGCGCAGTCTGCTCGACGGTCACCAGGACCTGGAAACCGGTTCCGGTCAGCAACCGCGCCACCTCAGCCGGCCGCTGCCGGTGGAAGCTCAGGTCGATCCGCTTACCCTCGAACTCGTCCCGGTGCCGAACGTGGTCGCCGATCTGGAAGGCCAACATCAGGTAGCCGCCCGGCACCAGCACCCGATGGAACTCGGCGAACGCCTCCGGCCGCCGCTGCCACGGCAGATGGATGATCGAGAAGAAGGCGAGCAACCCGCCGAGCCCACCGTCGGGCAGATCCAGATCGAGCATCGAGCCGACCTCGAACCGCAGCCCCGGGTACGCCCGGCGGGCGTGGTCGATCATGCCCGGGGACAGGTCGACACCGAACGCGTCCAGCCCGTGCCCGGCCAACAGCACGGTGACCCGGCCCGGCCCGCAGCCGACATCGGCGACCGCCGTGTTACCTGTCGAGCGCACCAGCTCGGCGAACATGCCCAGCATGGCCCGGTCCAGCGGTGACTCGTCCAGCTCCGACTTCACCGCCTCGGCGTACTCGCCGACGATCGCGTCGTAGGAGTCACGGGTGGTGGTCAGGAAGTCGGCGTCGGACACCCTCAGTACGTTACCCGTTCTCATCCTTCTCCCATGATGGCGTGATTTGATCAGCAGACATGGGCAACGCATCGGCGCGCATCCTGGTCGTCGACGACCAGCCGAACATCGTCGACATGCTGGTCACCGTGCTCACCTTCCACGGCTTCGCCGTCGACTCCGCGACCACCGTGGCGCAGGCGGAGCAGCTCGCCGAGTCGGGTAGGCCGGATCTCGTCGTACTCGACGTGATGCTGCCCGACGGCGACGGCTTCGACCTGTGCCGACGGCTACGGCAACGCGGCCACCGGTTCGGCATCGTCTTCCTGACCGCCCGCGACGCCCGCCGCGACCTGGTCTCCGGTCTCACCCTCGGCGGTGACGACTACCTGACCAAGCCGTTCGCGGTGGAGGAACTGCTGGCCCGGGTACGGGCGGTGCTGCGCCGGGTCGGCTCCGGTCCCGCTGGGCGCGACGGTCCCGCCGGCCGAGACGGTCCCGCCGGGCCGGGGGATCCGGCTGGGACGGCTGGCCGGGCCGGGCCCGTGCTGCGCTACGCCGACCTGGAGCTGGACGAGGACACGCTGCTGGTGCAACGGGCCGGCACCCCGGTCCAGTTGTCGCCGACCGAGTTCAAACTGTTGCGCTACCTGATGCTCAACTCCGGCCGGGTGCTGTCCCGCAGTCAGATCCTGGAGGCGGTGTGGCGCTACGACTTCGGCGGCGAGTCGAACGTCGTCGACACCTACATCGGCTACCTGCGCCGCAAACTGGACCCGCTGGGCGAGCCTCTGATCGTCACCCACCGCGGCTTCGGCTACGCGCTGCGTACCGCCGTGCAGGGGTGAGCCGTGCTGCCGCGCAGCCGCACCCGCCGGGCACCGCACGGTCGCACCCGGCGGGCGCCACGCTGGTCGCTGCGCGGGTCACTGATCGCCGCCACCGTCGCGCTCACCTGCGCCGCGCTGCTGATCACCGGCGTGGTCAGCGCGGTCGCGTTGCGCCAGCAGCTGATGAACCGAATCGACGAGCAGCTCACCACCGCCGCCGCGCTGGTCGCCAGCGGCAGCCGGCAGATCGCCCGGGTCGGCGAACGGGACCTGCGGGACCAGACGGTACGCGCGGTGATCGGCCCCACCGAGTTCCTGGTGGAGATCCGGACCGCAGACGGCGAGCTGACCCGGTTCGCGTCCACCGCGCCGGTGCCGGCGACCCCGCTGCTGGACGCCGCACCGGCCCCGCCGCCCGGCGGGCGGTCCCCGCTGACCAGCATCACCACCCCAGAAGGGGGGTACCGGGTGGTGACCGTCGACACCGCCCCCGCCGTGGTGCTGCTGGGGCTGCCGCTGGCCCCGGTCCGGGAGACCGTGGCACGGCTGCTCGGCATCGAGGTGCTGGTATCGGTGGCGGTCGCCGTACTGCTGGCGTTTCTGGCCCGGATGCTGATCGTGGCCCGGATGCGGCCGTTGGACGACATCGCACGGACCGCCGACGCGATCGCCGGTGGGCAGTTGGACCGCCGGGTGCCGATCACCGACGACCCCCGACGGGTACGGCGTACCGAAGCCGGCCGGCTGACCCTGGCGGTGAACGGCATGCTGGACCGGATCCTCGCCGCGCTGGCCGTGCGGGAGCGTTCCGAGCAGCGGATGCGGTCGTTCGTCGCGGACGCGTCGCACGAGCTGCGCACCCCGCTGACCGTGATCCGCGGCTACACCCAGCTGCTGCGCGGCGACATGGTCGACGAGCAGCGCCGGCCGGACGTGCTGCGCCGGCTCGACGACGAGGCCGCCCGGATGTCCAAGATGGTGTCCGATCTGCTGTTTCTGGCCCGATTGGACGCCGAGCCGCAGTTGCGGGACGAGCCGGTCGACATCGCCGTGCTGGCCCGCGACGCGGTCGCCGACGCGCTCGCTGTCGAGCCGCAACGGGTGATCGCGTTGGACTCGCCGCCGCATCTGCTCGTCGCCGGCGACACTGACGCGCTGCGGCGGGTGCTGGCGAACCTGCTGGCCAACGTACGGGCGCACACGCCGGTCGAGGCGAACGCCGAGGTGTCGGTGCGCGCCGCCGCCGGCCGGGTGCGGGTGGCGGTGTCGGACACCGGGCCGGGGCTGACGCCGGAGGCCGCCGAACGGGTCTTCGACCGCTTCTACCGGGTAGGCGCGGCGGGCGGCGCCACCGAGGGCAGCGGGCTCGGGCTGGCGATCGTCGCCGACGCGGTACGGGCTCTCGGTGGCGAGGTCGGTGCCGACACCGCTCCCGGCGGCGGGACCACCATCTGGTTCACCGTCCCCGCTGGACCGGCCGGTGCCGCTGGCGTCACTCGTAGTGGTAGCGGCATGAAATGACAGTGATTGCCCCCTGCTCGACCGCGTACACCAGACGGTGCTCATCGTCGATGCGCCGCGACCGCAGGCCGGCAAGGTTGTTCCGAAGAATCTCGGGCTTGCCGATGCCTGGCCCGTCAGGGTCCCGCTTGATGTCGGAAATCAAGGCGTTGATTCGCCTCAGCGTCTTGCGGTCCTGGGTCTGCCAGTACAGGTAGTCGGCCCAGGCGTTGTCGGTCCAGGTGAGCTTCACTCGTCGAGACCCAGGTCACGCTCGACGGCGGTCCCGGCCCGCCACTGATCGATGCTCTCCATCAGGTGATTCGCGTTGGCAGGCGTCCGGAGCAGGTAGTTCGTCTCCATGATCGAATCCCAGTCCTCCTTGCTCACCAGCACTGCGTTGCCCCGCTTGGAGACGATCTCTATCGGGGTGTGGTCCTCGTTGACCCGCTCGATGAGCGGGAACAGGGTCTTACGGGCCTCGCTCGCACTGATCGCCGCCGCCACGACTCCTCCTCAATCTTGTACCGGATACGGTACCACTTACCGGACTCCGCTGCCAGGATGCTCCCTCGCACCCCCGTAGCGGCTTGCGGTTGACGAGCAGCGCCGGGCGGGAGTGTCGCGGTGACGTCGGCGGGCACAGCGGGTACGGTCTCCGGACGTGGCGACGAAACCGGCGAACCAGGCCGCCGCGCGGGCGGCGGCGCTTGAGGCCGACGCGGAGGAGTATCCGGACGAGCGGGCCGAGCTCCTGCTGGAAGCGGCCGAGGCGTGGCGGGTGGCCGGCCAACTCGACCGGGCACGCAAGCTGCTGGCCGAGCTGATCGCGGCGGGCGGCGAGGACGGCTGTTACGCGCGGTGCGACCTGGCCGGCATCGAGTTCGAAGCCGGGGCGGAGAGCGAGGCGTACGAGGAGCTGGCCCGGCTCGCCCACGACCCCGACCTGGGTCAGGCGCAGTGCACCCTTGTCGCCGAGTTGCTGGCTGAACGCGGTGACCTGCCGGCGGCGCTGGAATGGTACGACCGGGCCGTCGCTCGCCTGACCTCCGAGGACATCGAGGCGCTGCGCGGGCCGAACGGCTGGATGCGGATGTCGTCGGTGCTGGTCAGGGCCCGGCGCGAGGTCCGGCGCCAGCTCGGGTTGCCGGCCGACGCCACCGACGAGATCGCCCCGGCGGCACCGGCGCAGCGGATGGCCGAGTCGACCGGACTGCCGACGACCCTGGATGAGGCGCGTGAGCACTTCGAGTCGGGTCGGATACCCGATAAGTTGCGGCTGCTGGTGTTTCAGCGCGCCGAGCGGGCCGAGGCCCGCCGCCGGTGGCCCGACGCGTACGTCGACCCTGACGAGGAGTACTTCCCGGCGGCGGAGCGTCGCTGGCGCGGCTTGGCCGAGAGCGGGGTGCCGGCGATCCGCGTGGTGCCGGCCACGGTTGCCGGGTTGTCGGAGTTCGCCGAGCGGATCGGTGAGTCGCCGCTCGACTCGGCGGTCAAGACCCGGTACGCCAGGCTGGCCGCCGACCAGGACACGATCGTCTGGCCACCGGGACGCAACGATCCGTGCTGGTGCGGGTCGGGCGCCAAGTACAAGAAGTGCTGCGGCCGAGCAGGCCTGGGCTCGTAACGCCGCCGGCAAACCAGATCAACGGACCTCGCCCTCGCGGGCCTCGATCAGCAGGTCCAGCGGTGACGCGTCCTCAGGTACGTCGTAACGCGGGAGTTGGTCCAGGTCGTTCGTTGTGGTCGTGACGAGTTTGATCAAGCCCTTGGCTACTAACGGCTCATAGCGGCTGAGAGCGGCTGGATCAGACAACCCGGCCTCCTCGCTGCATCTACGACTCGACCACCGTACCTACGCCCAAGCCGCTGCCAGAAACGACAGGGACTCAGTTCATAACGGGTTCTCATCGAACTCACGTCCGGCTTGCACCCCGGCCGGGTGTGATCGGGGCATGCGTATCTGGAGACCTCGCAACCGGCGAGGATGGCTGCTGCTCACCGCGGCGCTGCTGGTCCCCGGGAGTCTCGTCGTCGCGGACCGGATCGCCGCCGGCGTGGTCGGCGGCCGGCTCGCCGACGCCGCCGCCTGCGTCCTCGGGCTGGCCGAGCCGCCGCAGGTCGACGTACACGGCTTCCCGTTCGTGACGCAGGCGTTGGCCGGCCGGTTCGCCGGTCTCACCGTCACCGCCGACCGCTTCGGCGACAGCGAGCTGCCGATCGCCGGGGTCACCGCAGAGGTACGCGACGTCGAGATCGACGGCGGCCTGACGGCGGCCGGTGCCAGCTCCGCCGGCTCGGACCCGGTCGAGATCCGGATCGGTCAGCTGCACGCCGCGCTCACGGTCGACCTCACGCGACTGGACGCGCTGGCCGACAACCGGGCCGGCGGCGGGACTGACGAAGAATCGGCAGACTCTTTCGGCGGACTGCTTTCCGGGGCCGACGTGCAGGTTCGCGGCAGCGACAGCGGCCAGCTGATCGTCGACGTGACAGCGACGATCTTCGGCCAGGCCGTGCCGGTGACCGTGTACGCCGTACCCGTGCTCGACGGCCGCATGTTGCGGATCGAGCCGGTGGAGGTCGAGGTGTTCGGGCTGCGCCGCTCCGCTGACCAGCTGGCCGGTGCCCTCGGCGCCGGTGCCCTCGGGGAGCGCCGGATCGATCGGGAGCTGCCCGAACTGCCGGCCGGGCTGGCGTACCACGGACTGACCGCGACCGCCGACGGGCTGCGCCTGGAGATCACCGGCGAGTCCGTCGCCGTCGGCGGGGACGGCCTACGGCCCGCCGGACGGGCGACGCCGGCAGCCACCGACACCTGCGGGGAGGCGGCGTGAACACGGTGGAGACCGGTGCCGTGCACCGGATGATGGGCGCGCTCGGCAGTGCGGTGGTACGGCGGCCGTGGTGGGTGATCAGCGCCTGGTTGCTGGTGGCCGTCACGGTGGCCGCGTTGATCGCCGGCTTCGGCCGGCCGACCGAGGAGGACGTCTCGCTGCCCGGCAGTGACGGCCAGATCGGGCGGGACCTGGCCGACGAGCACTTCCGCGGCAGCGACGAGGCCAGCGGGCAGTTGATCTTCAAGGCCGGCAGCGGACGGTTGGACGATCCGGCGAACGCCGCTGCGGTCACCGCCGCGCTGGACCGGGTCGGGCAGGCACCGCACGTGGTGTCGGTGGCACCGCCGGCAGCCGCAGCCGGCACGATCAGCGCCGACGGCACGATCGGCTACGCGACCGTACGGCTGGATGTCGGCCCGCGTTCGGTCACCCGGCAGATGTCCGACGACATCGTCGACGCCGCCGCGCCGGCCCGCGACGCTGGCATCGAGGCCGTGCCCGGCGGTGCGCTGGCCCGCCACGACGCCGCGACGCACACCAGCGAACTGCTCGGTCTCGGGGTCGCGGTGATCGTGCTGGTGCTGGTCTTCGGTGGGCTGGTCGCTGCCGCGTTGCCGCTGTTCACCGGGCTGCTCACGCTGCTGATCGGGGTCGGCGCGGTCGGGCTGGCCGGGCATCTGACCGACATGCCGGGGGTGGCGAGCACCCTGGCCACGATGATCGGTCTCGGTGTCGGCATCGACTACGCACTGTTCCTGGTCACCCGCTACCGGGCGCTGCTCGACGACGGCATGGCGGTCCGGTCGGCGGTCGTCGCCACGGTCGCCTCGTCGGGCAGCGCGGTGCTGTTCGCCGGCGGTACGGTCATCGTCGCGCTCGGCGGGCTGGCCGTCGCTCAGGTGCCGATCCTCACCACGCTGGGCTGGACGGCCGGGCTGGTGGTGCTGGTCGCGGTGGCCGCCGCCACCACTCTGCTGCCGGCGCTGCTGGCCCTGCTCGGTTCCCGGATCGGCGCGCTGCGCGTCCCCGGCCTGCGTCGGCGCGGTGACGGCGGCGCTTTCTGGGGGCGGCTGGCCGGCCGGGTCACCCGCCGCCCCGGCCGCTACGCCCTCGGCACGACCGTCCTGCTGGCCCTGCTGGCGGCACCGACGCTGGGGTTGCAGCTCGGGCAGACCGACCCCGGCGACGATCTGCCGGGCAGCCCGACGCGGGTCGGCTACGACCTGATGGCGGAGGGGTTCGGGCCGGGGGTCAACGGCGTGCTCAGTGTGGTCGTCGAGTGGGATGCGGCGGCCGCCGGGCCGGATGACCCGCGCGTGCTGGCGCTGCGTCAGGAACTGGCCGCCACCGACGGCGTCGCGGCGGTCGCAGTACCGGCCGTCTCCGACGACGGTCGGGTGAGCATGTTGCGGGCTCAGCCGACCACCGCCCCCAGCGATCCGGCCACGGTGGACACTGTGGCGGCGTTGCGGGACGTCCAGCCGGACGGCGGGCAGCTGCACGTCACCGGCGCGGCGGCGATCAAGTCCGACCTCACCGAACGGGTCGCCGACCGGATGCCGTGGGTGATCGCCGTGGTGGTGGCGCTCTCCGCGTTGCTGCTGCTGTTCGCGTTCCGGGCGCCCGTGCTCGCGGTCAAGGCGGCGGTGATGAACCTGCTGTCGGTCGGTGCCGCATACGGGGCGCTGGTCGCGGTGTTCGTCTGGGGCTGGGGGACCGCAGTGACCGGCCTGGACGGCCCGGTGCAGGTCGAGTCGTACGTTCCGATGATGCTGTTCGCGCTGCTCTTCGGCCTCTCGATGGACTACGAGGTGTTCCTTCTGACGGCGGTCGGTGAGAGCTGGCAACGGACCGGTGACAACCTGCTGTCGGTCCGCACCGGGCTGGCCGCCACCGGCCGGGTGATCACCTCGGCCGCGTTGATCATGATCTGCGTCTTCGCCAGCTTCATGCTCAACCCGAGCCCGGTGATCAAGATGTTCGGGCTGGGGATGGCGGTGGCGATCGCAGTGGACGCCACGATCATCCGTGGCCTGCTGGTACCGGCCACGATGGCGCTGCTCGGCCGAGCCAACTGGTGGCGCCCCGGCGCGGGCAGGCCGGCCGCCGGGGACACCCAGGCGGGCACCCAGCGCGACGAACTGCTACCGGTCGGCGAAGCGAGCCAACCACTCGACGCAGCAACCGGGCTGCCGTTCAGCACCGACGGTAACCCACCATAGTATGCCTGGTGGACCAGATCACGGGGGGTGCGGTGGCTGGGCGGCTGGCAAACCGACTGGGAACGGCCCGCGAGGAGGCGTTCGTCGGCCGTACTGCTGAACTGGACGCCTTCCAGGACGCACTCGCCGGCACGCCCGACGGATGTCCAGTGTGGTTCGTGCACGGCCCCGGCGGCATCGGCAAGTCCATGTTGCTGCGTCGGTTCGCCGCCCTCGCCCGCGACGCCGGCCGAATCGTCGTCCAGGTCGACGGTGCCGGCATCGACCCCTCCCCGGCCGGATTCACCGCAGCCGCCTACGCCGCGCTCAGCGGTGCGCCGGCCGTCCTGCTCGTTGACACGTTCGAACGCTGCCAGGGCCTGGAAGGCTGGCTGCGGGACCGGTTCCTGCCGCGCATCCCGGACGGCGTCGTCGTGGTGGTCGCCGGCCGGCAGGCACCGGACTGCGAGTGGCAGGCCGACCTCGGCTGGTCCGGCGTACTGCGGGTGGAGAGCCTCGGCGGTCTGCCGCCGGACGCGGCCACCGAGCTGTTGGACCGGCGCGGCGTACCGCGTGAGCTCTGGGAGGCGGTGCTGCGCTTCGCCGGCGGCCATCCGCTCGCGCTCAACCTCTCCGCCGCGGTCGCGGTCGGCGACCGGCGGGCCGCCGCCACCTGGACACCGACCCCGGACGTCGTCGCAACGCTGCTGCACCACCTGGTCGGCGAGGTGCCGTCGGCGCAGCATCGGCTCGCGCTGGAGACCTGCTCACACGCGCTGACCACCACCGAGGACCTGCTGCGTTCGGTGGTCGGCGAGGCGGCGGCGGAGCTGTTCGCCTGGCTGCGCCGGCTACCATTCGTTGAAAGTGGCCGTGATGGGGTCGTCCCGCACGACGTGGTACGCAGTGTGCTGGACGCGGATCTGCGCTGGCGGGACCCGCACGGCTACCAGGTGATGCACGCCCGGGTGGCGGCCCACCTGCTGCACCGGGCGCGGGCCGCCAGCGGCGAGGCCGTGCTGCCGGCGGTCCGCTCGCTGTACCACATCCTGCAGGACACCGCCGTGATGGCGCCGTTCGCGCTGCGCCACGGCGGCGGCGCGGTCTACCCGGACCAGATGGCACCCGGCGACCACGCCACCCTGCGGCGGATCGTGCGGGAATCCGGCGACGGCACCGACCAGCTGGTCGGCTTCTGGCTGGACCGCCAACCGGAGGCGTTCGACGTTTACCGGCGCTCGCTCGACGGAGCCGTCGCCGGGTTCCAGGTGACACTGCGGCTGACCGGCCCGGATCCGGACGAGATCGCCGCCGACCCGGTGGTCGCGGCGGTCTGGCGGCATGCCGCAGCCGCGCCACCCCGGGCCGGCGAACACATCCTGCTCACCCGGTTCAGCTACCCGCTGGCGGCGCGGCGGCGCTCCGCGGTCCGGGATCTGATGCACGTCCGGACCCTGCAGTGGTGGATTCGGTCGCAGCGGCTCGCCTGGTCGTTCCTCACGCTGGCCGACGAGGCGGTCGGGGTGGCCGAGTTCATCGACCACCAGCCGGTCCGGCCCCGGCCGGTGGTGGACGGCCGGGCGTACGACCTGTACGCACACGACTGGCGGGCGGTCCCGGTGGACGTGTGGGCGGCCCGGGTGACCGCGTGGCCGCTGACCGCCGCGCCGGCCCGGTCCTCGACCGGCGCGACCACCGCCGTCGCGACCCCGGTCCACACGGTGCTGTCCCGGCCCGACTTCGACGCGGCGGTCCGGTCGGCGCTGCGGCGGCTGCACGACGGGTCGGCACTGCGGGCCAACCCGTTGACCCGCAGCCGGCTGGTGGTCGACCCCGGGGGTGGCTCCGCCGCCGATCAGTCGAGCGTCCGGGACCCGGTGGACACGCTGCGAACGCTGCTGACCGACGCGGCGGAGTCGCTGCGGCATGACCCCCGCGACGCCAAGCTGCACCGGGTGCTGTCCGCCACCTACCTCGCCGGGCCGACCACCCAGGAGGCGGCGGCGGACCGGCTCGGCTTAGCGACCAGCACGTACAAGCGGCATCTGCGGGCCGCCGTCGACCGGGTCTGTGAGCTGTTGTGGCGCCGGGAGTCGTGACCCGACCGTCGCTCAACTTGAGTCAGCCGTGCAGTTCGCGGTGCCACAGGGCGTCGCTGATCCGGTCCAACGCCCGGGTCAGATGCCGCCGGTAGGTGCTGAACGGCAGGCCGAGCCGATCCGCCGCCGCCTCCTGCGTCGGGGTGCCGTGCACGAACGTGGTGACCAGCACCCGATGTGACCGGGTGTCGTCGCGCAGGCCGTCGAGCGCGGCACCGAGCACACCGCGCAGCGCGTCGACCGGGTCGCCGTCCGGGCGGTCGGCGACCAGCCGGGTACGGACCAGCGGGTTGGCGGCCAGCGCGTCGGGGCGGCGCCAGGCCCGCATCGCGGACCGGACCGCCGCGTCGAACTCGGGGCGGGACAGCACCAGCAGGTCGGCACCGGACCGGGCGGTACGCGGCTGCAGCCCGTACAGCAGCTGCTGCTGGTTGTGGTCGAGCCAGTGCATCAGCGGCGTGACCCGCCAGTCGTGGAAGAACAGGTGGTACGGGCGTCCACCGACCTGCGGCACCGTCTCGACGGGATGGTCGTCGAAGTACGCCAGGTGCGCCCCCCAGAACTCAGCGTCGTGCAGTACCAGGTAGTGCAGGGCCAGCCCTTTGTCATGCAGGTAGTGGGCCAGCATCCGCATCTGGATCATGTCGGTCACCGGCGACGGTCGCTGGTAGGACGGGGGATGCACCATGAACCGGGCCAGACCGATGTGTTCGCCGCCGCGCAGCGGGGCGCTGGCCCGGCAGTGCCGCCAGGCGGTGTCGACGACCGAATCGGCTTCCAGCTCGGCCGGCTGCGGGTCGTCCAGGTCCAGCCAGATCATGAAGCCCACCACCTCGCCGGTGCCGGAGCTGCGGTAGACGTGGCAGCCCTCGGGCTGGCGGTCCAGCCAGAAGCCGACCAGCGCGGCGGACTCCGGGCCTTCGGCCTCGCCGGCGAGGTCCAGCACCGTCGGCCGGTCCGCCGGCTGGTACGGATCCTCGTAGACCTCGCCCTCGCCGGCGAAGGTGAAGTAGCGGCGGATCTCCTGCGCGTGCCGTTGCAGGTACATCATTGCGCCGACCGCCGGCAGCACCGCCGGCCCGGTGGCGGCCAACGCCTGCTCGAGCAGGTAGGCGTGCAACCGCCGGTGCATCGTCTCGTAGCCCTGCGGGTCACGCCAGCGCAGGTCGTCGTTGAGCGCGTCGCGGACCACGTCGTGCGGGCGCAGGCCGCGGGTGTCGGACTCGATGAACGGCAACTCACGCAGCCAGGCGAAGATCGGCCCGGGGTCGCGGTCCAGGGCCGCCCGCAGCAGTCCTTCGGTGGTCGTCTGGGCGTGCGCGCAAATCTCCAGCGCCTGCCGGTGCAGCGGCGACGGCGTCTCCCCGATAAGCTGGGTGAGCAGGGTCTCCACCACGTTCAGGCTGGGCCGCCAGGCGGCGGTGGCGGCGGCGTCGTGGGTGACCGCGGCCTCGGCTGCGAGCCGCAGCGCCAGCGGGTGGCCGCCGGCGAACGACAACACCGAGGGATGCAGATCCGGCGGTACGCCCCGGCGGTTGAGCAGCGCGACCGCATGCTCCCGGGACAGGTTGCCCATCGGGATCACTTTCAGCAGGTCACGCCAGGCCGGATCGGCCCGCCACTGCGGCCCGGGGCCGCCCCGGCCGGCCAGCACCACCAGGACGGACTCCGGCAGTCGGGGCAGAAACCGGTCCCGCAGCCAGTCCTCCAGCCCCTGGCAGTGCTCGAAGGAGTCGACCAGCAGCACCGCCGTGTCGTCGGCCAGCGCGTCGCCGGCGGCGAGCTCGAAGCGGGCCGGTGACGGACTGACCGCCCGGCCGTCCACATGCACCACGCGTCGCCCGGCGGCGGCCGCCTCGTCACTGAAGTACCGCAGCAGGGTGGACTTGCCGATGCCGCCCGGCCCGTGCAGGTAGAGCACTCCGAGCGGCTCGGGGGCGCGCTCCAACGCCTGCCGCAGCAGAGCGAGCTCGGCGGCCCGGCCGACGAAGTGGTGCTCCCGGGTCTGCCGCAGCCGTCGGTCCAGACTGGTGGTCGCTTGCCCACATCCGGCCATCACAAATCGATATCTTAGTGAAGCCGGTACGCCAGCGGCCGCCCCGGCCCGGCAGCCGGGATGGCACCACCAGCCGCCCCGGGGCGGGATCGGCAGGTCAGCGTGACTGCAGGGTGTCCAGTGCGACGGCCATGGCGATCACCAGGCGGCGGTCCAGTTGCGGGTGGTGGATGTCGACCTGGTAGTTGTCCCGCAGGCTCCACTTGCGTACCACCGAGAAGGCCGGTTGGCCGTCGATGGTGAAGTCGAAGTGGTACGGCAGCCAGGGGGGCAGGTCGCCGATCCGGCGCAGCACGGCCACCACCATGTTGCGCTCCGCGCCGGTCGCCACGCCGAGGCCGGGCTGATCCAGGTGCCAGGTGGAGCGCAGCAGCGACCGGGTGAAGTCCTTGCGGAACAGTCCGATCGGGTGGCCGGCGGCGTCCGTCACGTCGTAGGTCGCCCCGAGGTCGATTACCTGCCGGGCCTTGAAGCCGAGTACGGGCTGCTGACGCTGGTCGTCGGCGTAGAAAGTGACCTGTTCACGGAAGGCCAGCCGCTTCTGCTGGGCGAAGGCGAGCAGCGGCCCGGGTACGCCGTCCGGGCCGACGGCGCGGACCTCGTACTGATTGACGACTGGCCGGATGCGTTGCCTTACGTGCATCTGTCGCAGCGTCTGCAGTTGCTGCTGGTCCATTGGTCGGTGGCTCTCTTCCGTCGGGGGTGAGCGGCCGTGCGCCGCCGGCACGGTGGGCGGCCGTGCGCCACCGGATCGAGAGTTTGCCATGGATATCCGGTACGACACTCACCGGCATCACCGGCCACATATCCTTAAGTAGCCTCCACGCTACGTTCCGTCAGCCCCTGCGGCAGGCCGACAACAAAGGATTTGGACGTATGTGGCCTATTCGGCAAAAGGCTCCCGCTGCCACCCAACCATCCAACTCTCCCGACGACCGCGAGGCGCTGCCCGAACTCGCCGACGCGGACTGGATGCACCACGCCCGCGCGTTCGCCGAGACCAGCTTCTGGACGGTCGCCCGCCGGCTGCCCGGGATCCTCGCCGAGGCGGTCAAGTTGGCCTGGTCGGTGAGCCCACGCGACACGGTCGCCGCGATCGGGCTGAACGTCGTGGCCGGGGTAATGACCACCTTCGGGCTGCTGGCCACCAGCAGCGTACTGCGGGAACTGTTCGCCTCCGGGCCGACGCCGGACCGGATCCGCGCGGCCGCTCCAGCGCTCGCCGTCGCCGCGCTCGCCGTAGCGGCCCGGGGCGGGCTGACCATCGCCGCCGGCTGGGCCCAGGCCCGGCTGATGCCACAGGTCACCTACCGGGCCGAGCTGCGGCTGTTCGAGGCCACCACGTCGGTGGAGCTGGCCGCCTTCGACGACGCCGGCTTCGCCGAGGAGATGGACCGGGCCCGCGACCGGGGCACCGTCGAAGCGGCGTCCATTGTCGATGACGCGGTGAACCTCACCACCGGGGTCGTCGGGGTGGCCGCCACCGCCGCAGCGGTCACCGTCATCGAGCCGCTGCTGCTGCCGTGTCTGCTGCTGGCGGCGGTACCGGCCGCCGTCACCGCCATTCGGATCGCCCGCCGCGAGTACCTCGCGTTGCTGGCCCGGATCACCCGGCGGCGGCGGATGTGGATGTTGGCCCACCTGATGGCCAACCGGCACACCGCCGCGGAAATCCGCACCTACCAGATGCGGGACTTCCTGCTCGGCGAGTACCACCGCACGATGACCACCGAGACCCGGGCCCAACTGCGGTTGGTGCGGGCGCAGACCGGCACCCGGGTCGTCGGGGGTGCGTTCAGCGGCACCGCTGCCTTCGTCGTCTACGCCGTACTCGGCGGTCTGCTCCTGGTCGGCATGATCCCGCTGGCCGCCGCCGCCACCGCGATGATCGCGCTCCAGGCGGCCCGGGCCAACCTGAACACCGCCATCCACGCCACCAACGCGCTGTACGAGGACGCGCTGTACTACCGCGACTACCGCGACTTCCTGGCCCGCGCCGACCGACAGGTGCCGCCGGCCGGCGGCCGGCGGATCGGCGGGTACGACGAGATCGAGCTGGACGGCGTCAGCCTGAGCTACCCGGACACCGACCGACCGGCGGTCGACGGGGTCAGCCTGACCCTGCGTCGGGGTGAGGTGATCGCGCTGGTCGGCGAGAACGGCTCTGGAAAGTCGTCGCTGGCCAAGCTGATCGCCGGGCTGTACCGGCCGAGCAGCGGCACCATCCGCTGGGACGGCGTCGACATCGACGAGATCGACCCGCAGCGGCTCGCCGGCCAGGTCGCGGTGGTGAGCCAGGACTGGTGGCGGTTCCCGTTCACCGCCGGGCAGAACATCACCATCGGCCGGCCGGACGGCGACCAGACAGGGCACGGTCAGCCGGACCGCGACCGGCCGGCGGGTGACCGGTCGGTGCGTGGCCGGGTGCGGCCGTCCATGGTGGATGCAGCGAGGGCCGCCACCGCCCACGACATGATCGAGAGCCTGCCCCGCGGCTATCGGACGCTGCTCGACCGCAACTTCCGGGAGGGCCACGACCTCTCCGGTGGCCAGTGGCAGCGGCTGGTCGCCGCCCGCGGCATCTACCGCGACGCGCCACTGCTGATCTGCGACGAACCATCGGCGGCGTTGGACGCCCGCGCCGAACACGCCCTGTTCCAGCAGCTCCGACGCCGGCCGGACCGGACCGTCGTGCTGATCACCCACCGGCTGGCGAACGTCCGCTGGGCCGACCGGATCTACGTGCTGCGGTCCGGCCGGCTGGTCGAGGCCGGTACGCACGACGAGCTGCTCGCCGTCGACGGGCTGTACCGGGAACTGTTCGAACTGCAGGCGAGCGGGTACGCCGACACGCCGGTCGGATAATCGACCGGTGACCGCCACCACCGGACCCACCGCCGCCCCGGCCACGCCCCCGACCGCCGCGCCGCCAGCCATGCCCTCGGCCACGCCCTCCGCAGCGCCGCCGACCCGGGCTCCGGCAGCGGTGCTGGAGGCGGTCCTGGAACGGATCACCTACGCCAACGAGGAGACCGGCTACACCATCGCCCGGGTCGCCACCGACCGGTCCGGCACCGACCTGCTGACCGTGGTCGGCTCGCTGCTCGGCGTACAGCCCGGGGAGAGCATCCGGCTGGTCGGCCGGTGGGGGTCGCACCCGAAGTACGGCCGACAGTTCGAGGTCCACTCGTACACCACGGTGCTGCCGGCCACCGTGCAGGGCATCGAACGCTACCTCGGCTCCGGCCTGATCAAAGGGATCGGGCCGAAGATGGCCGGCCGGATCGTCGCCCACTTCGGCGCCGACACGCTACGGGTCATCGAGGAAGAGCCGGCCCGGCTGGTCGAAGTGCCCGGTCTCGGGCCGAAACGCACCTCGCTGATCGCCAAGGCCTGGATCGAACAGCAGGCGATCAAGGAAGTGATGATCTTCCTGCAGGGTGTCGGGGTCACCACCTCCCTCGCCGTACGGATCTACAAGAAGTACGGCGACGCGTCGATCTCGATCGTGCGCAACGAGCCATACCGGCTGGCCGCCGACGTCTGGGGCATCGGGTTCAAGACCGCCGACACCATCGCCCAGGCGGTCGGCATCCCGCACGACAGCCCGGAACGGATCAAGGCCGGCATCCAGTACACCCTCTCCGAGGCGGCCGACAACGGCCACTGCTACCTGCCGGAGCCCAACCTGTGCACCGACGCCGCCGGCATCCTCGGCGTCCCCGTCGAACTGGTCCGCGACGCGCTCACCGCGCTGGTCGCCGAGGAAGGCGTGGTACGCGAGGCGGTGCCGAACCCGACCAGCGACGGCGGCACCATTCCGGCGGTCTACCTGGTGCCGTTCCACCGCGCCGAATGCTCACTGGCCGGCAGCCTGCTGCGACTGCTGCACCACCGGGCCGACCGGTTGTCGGCGTTCGCCGACGTCGACTGGGGACGGGCGCTGGCCTGGCTGCGCGCCGGCACCGGCGCCGATCTCGCCCCCGAGCAGGAGCAGGCGGTACGCCTGGCGCTGACCTCGAAGGTGGCGGTGCTCACCGGCGGGCCGGGCTGCGGCAAGTCGTTCACCGTCAAGTCGATCATCACGTTGGCCGCCGCCAAAGGTGCCAAGATCGTGCTCGCCGCGCCGACCGGCCGGGCGGCGAAACGGATGACCGAGCTCACCGGCCACCCGGCCGCCACCGTGCACCGGCTGCTGCAACTGCGGCCGGGCGGCGATCCGACGTACGACCGGGACAACCCGATCGACGCGGACCTGATCGTCGTCGACGAGGCCTCGATGCTCGACCTGATCCTGGCCAACAAGCTGGTCAAGGCGGTGGCACCCGGCGCCCATCTGCTGCTGGTCGGCGACGTCGACCAGTTGCCGTCGGTCGGTGCCGGCGAGGTGCTGCGCGACGTGCTCGCCGCCCCGGCCGTACCGCAGGTCCGGCTGACCCGGATCTTCCGGCAGGCCCAGGAGTCCGGGGTGGTGGTCAACGCGCACCGGATCAACGCCGGCGAGCAGCCACGCACCGACGGCATGGCCGACTTCTTCCTGTTCGCCGCCGACGAGCCGGAGGCGGTCGCCGGCCTGGTGGTGGACATCGTCGCCCGGCGGATCCCGCGCAAGTTCCGGGTGCCGGCCCGCGACATCCAGGTGCTCAGCCCGATGCACCGGGGCCCGGCCGGCGCCGGCAACCTCAACACCGCCCTGCAGGAAGCGCTGGCCCCGCCGCGCGACGACCGGCCGGAGCGGCGGCACGGCGCCCGGGTGTTCCGGATCAACGACAAGGTCATCCAGATCCGCAACAACTACGACAAGGGCACCGCCGGGGTCTTCAACGGCACCATCGGCGTGGTCACCGCGGTCAGCACCGAGGAGCGCAAGCTGACCGTACGCACCGACGAGGACGAGGACATCGAGTACGAGTTCGACGAGCTGGACGAGTTGCAGCACGCGTACGCGATCACCGTGCACCGCTCACAGGGCAGCGAGTATCCGGCGGTGGTCATCCCGGTGACGATGAGCTCGTACACGCTGCTGCAGCGCAACCTGCTCTACACTGCGGTGACCCGGGCGAAGAAGCTCGTCGTGCTGGTCGGCTCCCGCAAGGCGATCGCGATCGCGGTCCGGACCGCCGGTGCCGGCCGCCGGCACACCGCACTCACCCACCGCCTGGCACCCGACGACTGACCCATCCGCCGATCCGCCGATGACCAAGATCAATGTGAGCGCCATGGTTCCCATGTAGCTGTTTTGAGACCCATGGCGCTCGCATTGATCTTGTTTTGGGTCACGCGGATCCGGTCCGCCTAGCCAGATCGACGAACCCACGCAGCTCCGCGTCAGCTCAATGAAGGGCAGCTCCCGAGAGAGCTGCGATCGGACGGGCGGCGGCAGCTACTACGACCCGGACCCGCCTCAATGAAGGGCAGCTCCCGAGAGAGCTGCGATTCGGCCACCAGCAGCTGAGCACGACGTCCGAGATGCCTCAATGAAGGGCAGCTCCCGAGAGAGCTGCAACGGCGAAGCCGTGGCCGAGGCCGCCCGCGCTGAGCCTCAATGAAGGGCAGCTCCCGAGAGAGCTGCAACGGAGTGGTCCCGTGGGCACGGCGTTCCCCGGGAGTGCCTCAATGAAGGGCAGCTCCCGAGAGAGCTGCAACCTCATCCGGCCGAGATTCGCCAGGATCGACAGCGTGCCTCAATGAAGGGCAGCTCCCGAGAGAGCTGCAACGGCCCGGCAATCATCAGCCAGAAAGCCAAGATTGTCGGCCTCAATGAAGGGCAGCTCCCGAGAGAGCTGCAACCCACCACCCACCAGCGAACAGGAAGCCATCCTCGACGCGCCTCAATGAAGGGCAGCTCCCGAGAGAGCTGCAACGTCACCGCCTCGGCGGTCGACACCTCGATACGGGCCATGCCTCAATGAAGGGCAGCTCCCGAGAGAGCTGCAACCAGGCCTCGCACCTTGACCGACATGGCCAGCCGGTCGTGCCTCAATGAAGGGCAGCTCCCGAGAGAGCTGCAACTGACCACGGTGGCGGTGGCTGATGCCGTGGGGTCGTGCCTCAATGAAGGGCAGCTCCCGAGAGAGCTGCAACCGGCGGCGTCTGCGGTGCTGCCGGCGGCCTCGGGGCGCCTCAATGAAGGGCAGCTCCCGAGAGAGCTGCAACAGGGTCGAAATTTTACCCCTCCTGACCTGCTGCGGAGCACGGGGTCCGCGAGAGGTCCGCCAACAGAGGGCACTGCGACAACGCAAACGCCGCCATTGTCCACTACAGAACGATGTCTGATCAGGGAATACGGCTCCGCGAGGGGTCCGCGCTCACGGCCGTCATGACGGAGCCTTCGCGGCGGGGAGCTGAACCGCCGGGCCGGCCGGCAATCAGGCGGCCTCGGTCCCCCACTGTCAGGCGAGCAGTGCGGACCCCTCCTGGGCGCCTCAACCGGCGTAGGCCCCACCTCGGCGGCCCGGGCCGGACCGTCGAGGTGGGGCACGCACTCTTGACAGAAGGGCAGTCTAGAACCAGGCCTGCCTGGGTTACATCCCGGACGCAGACCTGGAGCGCCGACCCTGCCGAGGCGGGGTCGGCGCTCGTTGGCTGTCTCGCCGGGGTAGGCGCCAGGCGATCAGTGGTGCTGCTTGGCCAGTTCGACGAAGGAGTGCCACGCGGACGGGGCGAAGATCAGCGTGCCGCCGTCGCGGTTCTTGGTGTCCCGGACCAAGACCCGGCCGGGCAGGTTGTCGGCCACTTCGACGCAGTTGTTCTGTCCGTTGCTCCGGCTCGACGTGAACCAACGAGCCGCCGAAACATCACCAGTGATCATTTGCCCATCTCCTTCATTGCGTCCCTGATTGCCTGCCTCGACGCGTGCTCGCCCAGCGAGGCGTCCCAGATGTTGCTGAATGCTGCCTCGTACCGGTCGATCTCATGCGGTTTGTCGAGGAACAGCGCCCCGGTGAACCCGTCGACGTAGACCGTGGGCGGTTCGGTGGCCTGGCCGTTGCCGTTGGTGGGGAACTCCAGCACGACGAACGGACCCGACATGATGCCGGCGTGTGTCCCGACCGCGAAGGGCAGCACCCGCAGTGCCACGTTCGACATCTCGCTCACGGTGAGCAGCCGTTCCAGCTGCGCGCTCATGACCTCCTGTCCGCCCACCGGCCGACGGAGGATCGACTCGTTGAGCACCACTCTCAGGTCCGGTGCCGCGACCGGTCTGGTGAGCAGCGCCTGCCGAGCAATACGGAGTTGAACCCGTCGGGTGATCTCGCCCGGCTCCGTGCCGGGGTTGTCGGCCTCGATCAGCGTACGGGCGTAGTCCTCGGTCTGCAGTAGCCCTGGAACGAGCTCGGCTTCGTACCACCGCAGGCGTCGACAGGACTCCTCGAGGCCGATGTACACGTCGAAGCCTTCGTTGATGACGGCGGCGTACGACAGCCACCAGCCCTTGCTCTTGGTCTCCTTGGCGAGAGCCATGAGCGATGTCGTCGTCTCGGCCAACGCGCCGTAGACGCGGCACATCTGCTCGACGTCGAGTGACCGCATGGACGTCTGCCCGGTCTCGATCCGCCAGATCTTCGCTTCGCTCCACTCCAGAGCGGAGGCGGCGGCTCTGACCGTGAACCGGGCCTGCATCCGGAGATCCCGCAGGCAGCGACCCAGTTGCCGTCTCGGCACCGTTGACCCTGTCGGTCCTTCCGCCATGTCTCGTCCTCCGCTCCTCGCCTCACGGTGAGGCGATCCTGTCACTCACGATGAAAGCGCCCGTACGCCTGTTTTGCAATGCATGCTTCGCTCTCTATGACCGACTTCTGGGTACCCTACATGAAGTCTTGCAGATCGATACACGCAGTGCTCTACTCGTCTTCGATACCTGGGCATGCCGCACCGCCCAGCAGCCGGCGAGGGGTAGCCCGAGCAGGCACATGTCGTCGGTCCTGCTCAACTCCGAAGGGGCAGTCCATGGTGAAGCCGCTGTACGGCTACCTGCGGGTGGACCGCGACACCCTCGACGGCGACATCCGGCAGATGGAACTCGCCCTTAAGTTCTGGGCCGAGCAGGAGGGCTACTGCCTCGCAGGGCTCTTCCATGAGTGCGACGCCGCGCTGAACCGCCCCGCCCTCACCGCACTGATCGAAGAGATCCGCCGCTCCAACGCCCGGCGCGTGATCACGCCCAGCCTCGCGCACCTCTCCACGCACCCGGTCGTCCAGCACCACCTTCTCAACGCGCTGGAAGACACCGGCGTCCAGGTCCACACCCTGCAGGAGGAACTAGACCCATGAAACCGCCGCTGTACGGCTACATCCGCCTACTGCCGCCGCACGCCAACATCAGCAACGCCATCGTGGACCAAGCCGAGCGACGCATGCAGCAGCTCGCCGACAGCCACGGCTACGAGCTGACCGCCGTCTTCATCGAACGCGCGACCAGCCGAGCCGCGTTCGACCGCCTGATGCTTGACCTCCTCGTCGAGGACGCCCACCACATCATCGTCCCCGACCACGAAACCCTCTCTGCACACCACAGCCACCTCTTCGACGACCTGATCGAGGAACTTCACGCGGCAGACGCGCTCATCTTCGATCTCGAAGCCATCGATACCTGCGACAGGAGGATGCGGCCATGCTAGGAATCGGGGCGGCTATCGGCGCAGCGCTGCTCGGCTTCTGCGCCGGGCTCTGGTCGTTCAAGATCAAATCCAGGTGGTGCCCAGACTGCGGGCGTACGACCTACCCGATGGCGGATCGGCCTGGTGAGTAGCCGACTACTCGCCACGCCCGAGCCGAAACCCGGCGACGTACTGATCATCGGCCGGCAAGCCAGCGTCCAGTTCGCCGACGACCGCGCCATCCGACTCCGGGTCATCGCCGTCGACCGCAAGTGGACCTACGACGGGTGGATCTGGCTCACCGGATACGTCATCGACCGCCACGGCAACGCAGCCGAACGACGCGAGATTTTCGTCCAGCGCCACGGACTCTACCGACTACCCCGGCGCACAGAAACCCGACCATCGACCAATTGATCAAGGGAGAGAAATGATCATCGAGATGCTCCGTGACTGGTGGCTGCGCTGGCTCGACTGGCGCTCCGGCCGGTCGACGGCCTATCAGCGGCTGCACCACCTGCGCCGCGAGTTGCGGCGACAGCGGCAGACGACATCGGCCCGCCACCGCCGACTCGACGGCAACCGGGGACACCACTGGACCACACAGGCGACCCAACTGGTCCCGACCCTGCGCCCACTGATGACCTACGGCCAACAACTCGGCTACCGCCTACCGCCCACCACCATATGGTGATGCCGCCAATGGCGATCGGGCGATCGGCGTACGCCAGCGGTACGTCTGCCGGCGGCGGTCATCTGCCGGCAGACGTACGGCTGGCGCGACCACCGCGACCACTGCCCTGCGCCGGCACCTGCGGCGGGCTCGGCGGCCCCGGCGTCTGGCCGGCCGAACCGCGCTGCCGGCCGGCCGGGCGCCAGGTGCGGCCGTTGGCATAGACGATCCGGAAGCCCAGGTACGCCGCCAGCGGCGCCCAGTGCGACGAGCCCATCCGCAGCTCGGCGGCGTTGTTGTAGACCCCGTTGGCGAGCACGTCGAGTAGCACCGTCTCGAACGCCGCCGACTCCACCCAGTCGACCTCCCGGGTGTAGCCGCAGATCAGCGAGGCCCCGGTGGTGGCGAGGAACTCGCGCATCCGGGCGTCGGAGGCGCGCAGCACCGAACAGCTGCCGAAGTACAGCCGCTTGCCGGTGCACCTGCCGGCCATCTGCTCGGCCACGTCGTCCAGGTCGACGTGGTGCCGTTCGGTCAGGCACAGTTTGGTCGGCTCGCCGTGCATGGCGAAGAAGCCGACCCGGTAGTCGGCGTACTGGCGCAGCAGCCAGCGGTCCAGGAAGTAGGCAAGCTCGTCGGGGGTCGCGGCGTCGCGGTGGATAAACCGGATCCGGCTGAGCCGTTCCAGCAGTTCCAGGGTCGGCAGCACCGAGCCGCGCTCGTTCAGGTCGCGATGCCACTGCCCCTCGATGCAGAAGACGCCACCGCGCGCCACGTCGCCTCCCACCGTCGGATCGCCCGCCGGACCGCCCAGGTTTACAGCCAGCCGGGCCCCGCCGCCCGCCTGTCGGTCCGGTCAGTGACCATACCGCCGGTCAGGCCGGCGGTGTCACCTCGGACCGGGGCACCGCGAGACGGACCACCCCGGCGTCGACCGCCGCCAACTGTTCGACGCTGACATAGCCGACACCGCCCGGCAACGCTGCCGGCTCCGTCGTGCTGATCTTGATGAAGCCGGTACGCAGCAGCCGGGCCGCCACGTCGGGCGCGGTGGCCGGCTCGTCGCCCACCTGCGGGTGGGGCACCTCGTCGCCGATCGCGTCCTGCGGATCGACGCCGCCTTCCACCGTCACCGCGTTCGGATCCGCCGGACGGACCAGGGCGACCGTGCCGATCTCCTCACCCCGTGCGTCGACCACCGGCATGCCGGTGGTGATCCGGTCTGTCACAGATGCGTCAGCCGCGTTCATGGACGTCCGGTTCCCCGTGTCGGCCTGCGACAAACCGTCCGTCGGAGACCTCGCGCCAGGTGCCGGGTCCGTCGACGAGGCGACGGACCGCGTCGTACGCGGACTCCTCGGTGTCGTACTCGGTGAACCGGGACCTGCCCTCGGCGCCGCCGACGCGGGCCTCGACGAACCACCGGTCGGCGTCGGCGCGGAGGAACACGTCCCGCCGGGCCAGCCGCCCCCAACTGCCGTTCCACCAGTGTTTACGCTGCTCCACCCGACAGACCCTATCGAACATTTGTTCGAGCTGGTACGGCGGTGGTGGGCGGCCACCGGATCGGGCGACCGACCCGGGTACGGCGGTCAGTCCGTCTCCGGCCGCTGGTAGCAGGTGCCGCAGGTGGGGTCGTCACAGCGGGGCCGGACAAGGGTGGCCACCGCCCGCCCACCGGCGGGTTGGGCGGTCGGTCGACCGAGGTCGGCGACGGGTCGGGTAGGGGTTGCGCAGTCCTGGGACGTGATCCCGGCTAGCTGCTCCATGTGTCAAGTGTCACGCAGATCAGGTCCCGCCGCCGCCATTTTTCAACTGCTGGGAGTGATAGGGCAACTACGGAGAGTCCTCCAAGGTCAGCGGTCGGTGCGACGGGTCACCAGAGCGTCCCGGATCTCGGTGAGCAACTTGATCTCCTCGCTCGGCGCGGCCGGCGGCGGCTCCTCGCCCCGACGCCGACGCTCCGCGAGCCGGTTCATCGGCATGACGACCAGGAAGTACAGCGCGGCGGCGGTGAGCACGAAGGTGATCACCGCATTGACGAAGGCCGGCCAGTCGAAGACCACGCCACGGAGGGTGAACCCGACGGCCGCGATGCCCTCCTGGCCGGTCAGCAGCACGGACAGCAGCCTGATGAACGGCTCCAGGAACGACTTGGTCAACTGGGTCACCACGGCGGTGAACGCCGCACCGATGACGATGCCGACCGCGAGGTCGACAACGTTCCCGCGCAGGATGAAATTCTTGAAGCCGTTGATCATGAGGGGCACTCCCGGCAGCTGAGCGGGATATCGGTCGACAACCTACCGCGACAAGCTGGCCGCCCCGCTGGCGCACGCCTCGTCGCCCGGCCCCCGGCAGCGGGGTGGAATGCCTGGTGACCGGCGGTCGTTGTGCATGGTCCGCCCCCGCACCGCACGACCACCTGGAACGGCGATCCCCCCGGCACGGAGAGGTGGACCCCCCATGAACGCGATCATCACCGGTACGCTCCGCGACAAGCTGTGTAACACCGCCCTCGGCATCGCCGGGTTGGCCCTGGCCGGCGGCGCGATCGCCGCGCCCGCCCTGGCCGCCCAGCACACCCCCGGCGTCCAGGCCGCCACCCCGGACACCGCCGTCACCACCAGTGACACCGGCGCCACCAACGACCGCGTCGACACCGGCAAGCTGACCCCGCACGGCGTGCAGGGCGAACAGTCCCGCATCACCCTGTCCGCCGAGCAGACCGGCAACGTCAAGGGCATCATCGCCGCCACCAAGAAGGCCGGCATGGACGAGCGGGCCGCCGTG
>NZ_JBHMIN010000055.1:0-44716 GCF_048060215.1 Micromonospora sp. LOL_021
CGGCGGGGCGGGTCCGACGCTGGCCGCCCCGGACGGCGGGCCGGGCTGTGGGGCCGGTGGCAGGCAGCCGACCACCCCGACCAGGCTGGCGGCGACGGTCGCGGCGGCGGCGCCGAGCAGCACCGCCGGCATCCGGCGCCGTCGGCGGGCGTCAATCTTTCCGCGGATCGCGGTCAGCCCGTCGGGCCGTACGTCGACCCGGTCGGCTTCGGTGTGCAGCGCCCGCCGCAGCAGGGCGGCGGCGCGGGCGTCGCCGGGCAGGTTGTCGTCGGTGTCCATCACAGGCCATCCAGGCTGGTACGCAGCGCGGCGATGCCGCGTGCAGTGTGGCTCTTCACCGCGCCCCGGCTGACGCCCATCGCGTCGGCGATCTGCGCCTCGGACAGGTCGGCGTAGTACCGCAGCACGATTGCCTCCCGCTGGCGGGGCGGTAGGGCGCGCAGCGCGGTGATCACGTCGGCGTGGCGGAGTTGGTCGAGGGCGCCGGCTTCGGCGCTGGGTGCGTCCGGGTCGGGCCGGGCGGCGGCCAGGTGGGCCTGCACGACCCGTCGGTGCCGGATCGCCGACCGGCACCGGTTGACCACGGTGACCCGCAGATAGCCGAGTGCCTTGTCGGCGTCGCGGAGCCGCCACCAGCGGCTGTGCAGGGCCACGTAGGCGTCCTGCACGATCTCTTCGGCCATGCCCGGTTCCCGCAGCAGCAGGGTGGCGAGGCGCACCAGCGGGCGATAATGCGCGGCGAACAGGCGGGTGACCGCCTCGTCCGCCGCCCACGTCGACGTCTGTGCCCGCTGTCGTGGCATCGTCCTCCCCGAGCCCAGTTCGGTGACCAGTTCGGGTGTCACGCCACTACGACGTGTCACCAGCGCATCTGGTTTACCGCGCGAGCGGCGGGAACGTGACGGGTCGGGGTACCGCGGTTCGAGAGGTCAGGCTCAGCCTACCGGTACGGCGTGGACGGCCCGCAGGGCCAGGGCGGCGTCGAGTACGGCGACCATCGACGACCAGCCCTTGTCCTCGGCCGAGCCGGGCAGCCCGGCCCGGTCGCGGGCCTGGTCGATGGTCTCGACGGTCAGCACACCGTGCCCGACCGGGGTGGACTCGTCGAGTGACACCCGGGTCAGGCCGTCGGTGACCGACCGGCACACGTAGTCGAAGTGGGCGGTGGCGCCGCGTACCACCACGCCGAGGGCGACCACCGCGTCGCAGCGCCGGGCCAGGGCCTGGGCGACGACGGGCAGTTCGACGGAGCCGGCGACCCGGACCACCTGCACGTCGGTGACGCCGCAGGCGTCGGCGGCGGCGAGTGCCCGGGTGAGCATCGCATCGACCAGGTCGGTGTGCCAGCGGGCGGCGACGACGCCGACGGTCAACCCGGCGGCGTCGACGGTGGAGACTCCGGGTTCGCCGAATCCGGCCATCAGGCCCGCCCTCCGGACAGTTCGCCGACCGGGTCGAGATCGGACGCACCATCGAGATCGGGCGCGCCGTCGAGGTCGGCCGGTGCTGCGCCGGCCGGCTGGTCGAGGTCGTCGAGCAGGTGGCCCATCCGGTCCCGTTTGGTACGCAGGTAGCGCACGTTCTCCGGATGCGGGTGGACGGTCAACGGTTCCCGACCGACGACGTTCAGGCCGTACCCGGTCAGCCCGGACACCTTGTCCGGGTTGTTGGTGAGCAGCCGGATCGACCGGACCCCGAGGTCGTGCAGGATCTGCGCGCCGGTGCCGTAGTCGCGGGCGTCGGCGGGCAGGCCGAGCTCCAGATTGGCGTCGACGGTGTCCCGCCCCTGGTCCTGCAGCTGGTAGGCGCGCAGCTTGTGGGCCAGGCCGATGCCGCGGCCCTCGTGGCCGCGCAGGTAGAGCACCACGCCGCGGCCCTCGGCGGCGACCCTGGCCAGGGCGGCGTCCAGCTGCGGGCCGCAATCGCAGCGCAGCGAGCCGAACACGTCCCCGGTGAGGCACTCGGAGTGCACCCGGACCAGCACGTCACGACCGTCGTCGAGGTCACCGTGGACCAGGGCGATGTGTTCGGCCGGGTCGTGGGCGACCCGGTAACCGACGGCGCGGAACACCCCGTACGGCATCGGCAGCCGGGCCTGCGCGACCCGCTCGACGTGGGTCTCGGTCCGCCGCCGGTGGGCGATCAGGTCGGCGATGGTGATCAGGGTGAGCCCGTGGTCGGCGGAGAACTTCTCCAGGTCGGGCAGGCGCATCATGGTGCCGTCGTCGTTGACCAGCTCGCAGAGAACGCCGGCGGGGTGCAGTCCGGCGAGGCGGGCCAGGTCGACGGCGGCCTCGGTGTGTCCGGGCCGCTGCAGCACACCGCCGACGCGGGCGCGCAGCGGCACGATGTGGCCGGGCCGGGACAGGTCGGCCGGGCCGGCGTCGGGGTCGGCGAGCAGCCGCAGGGTGTGTGCCCGGTCGGCGGCGGAGATGCCGGTGCTGACGCCTTCCCGGGCGTCGACGGTGACGGTGTACGCGGTGCCCCGCCGATCCTGGTTGGTGTGGTACATCGGCGGCAGGTCGAGCCGGTCGCACTCGGCCTCGGGCAGCGGCGCGCAGATGTAGCCTGAGGTGTACCGCACCATGAAGGCGACGAGTTCGGCGGTGGCGTGTTCGGCGGCGAAGATCAGGTCGCCTTCGTTTTCCCGGTCGGCGTCGTCGACGACCACCACGGCCCGGCCGGCGGCCAGGTCGTCGAGGGCCTGTTCGACGGTGCCGAACCCGGCGGCGGTCACGGGCGGACCCCACCGACGGACCGTGCCCCGTCCAGTTGCTTCGCCACGTACTTCGCGATCACGTCGACCTCCAGGTTGACCAGGGCCCCGACCGGTTTACGGCCGAGGGTGGTGAGTTGCAGTGTGGTGGGGATCAGTCCGACGCCGAACCAGCCGGCCGCGGCCGCCGTGTCGCCGTCGGACACCTCCATGACGGTCAACGAGATGCCGTCGACCGCGATCGAACCTTTTTCCACGACGTACCGGTGCAGGCCGGCGGGCAGGCTGAACCGGACCTGCTCCCAGCGGTCGCCGGGGTTGCGCCCGACGACCGTGGCGACCCCGTCGACGTGGCCCTGCACCAGGTGCCCGCCGAGTCGGGTGGCGAGGGTGGCGGCGCGTTCCAGGTTGACCCGGTCGCCGGGCCGCAGCGTCCCCAGTGAGCTGCGGTCGAAGGTCTCCTTCATCACGTCGACGGCGAACCGTTGCCCGTCGACGGAGACGACGGTGAGGCAGACGCCGTTGACCGCGATCGAGTCGCCGTGCCGGGCGTCGGCGGCGACCAGTGGGCCGTGGACGGTGAGCACGCCGCTGTCGCCGTGCCAGTCGAGCGGGCCGGCCTCGCCCAGCTCCTCGATGATGCCGGTGAACATCGACTCAGCCCTCTTTCTGCCGCGGTACGGCGGTGATCCGCAGGTCGGGGCCGACCTGGGTGACGTCGACGATGGTCAGGTCGATGGCGTCGGCGATGGTGTGCACTCCGGCGTCGCCGAGCGCGGCGGGGCCGGCGCCGAGCAGCCTCGGGGCGAGGTAGCCGACCACCCGGTCGACCAGCCCGGCCCGCAGGAACGCCCCGGCGAGCACCGGGCCGCCTTCGAGCAGCGCGGAGCGGATACCCCGGTCGTAGAGGGCGGTCAGCAGGGCGGTGAGGTCGACCCGGCCGCGGTGGTCGGCGCCCACGTCCGCGGTGGTGACGATCCAGGTGCCGGCGGCGGCGTCGCGGACCCGGGCGTCGGCCGGGGTACGCCCGGAGCTGTCCACGATCACCCGCAGCGGCTGCCGGACGGCGGGTCCGCCAACGCTCGGGGTCCGGACGGTGAGCCGGGGGTCGTCGGCGAGTACGGTGCCGACGCCGGCGATGATCGCGTCGGCGGTGCCGCGCAGCGTGTGGACGTCGGCACGGGCCGCTTCCGAGGTGATCCACATGCTGGTGCCGTCGGCGGCGGCGGAGCGGCCGTCGAGCGTGGCGGCATACTTCCAGATGATGTAGGGGCGGCGCCGGCGGACGGCGGTCAACCAGGCGATGTTGGCGTTCTCGGCCTCGTCGGCGCGCAGCCCGACCTCGACGTCGATGCCGGCGGCGCGCAGCGTCTCGGTGCCACCGGCGGCGATCGGGTTGGGGTCGGGTACGGCCAGCACGACGCGGGCGAGGCCGGCGTCGACCAGGGCGGTGGAGCAGGGTCCGGTGCGCCCGACGTGGTTGCACGGTTCGAGGGTGACGACGGCGGTGCCGCCGCGGGCCCGGTCGCCGGCCTGGGCGAGCGCGACGATCTCGGCGTGCGGCCCGCCGGCGTAGGCGTGGAAGCCTTCGCCGACGACATGGCCGGCGGTGTCGAGCAGGACGCAGCCGACGATGGGGTTGGGGCTGACCGAGCCGAGGCCACGGACCGCGAGGTCGATGGCGCGTCGCATCGCCTCGTCTTCGGAGAGGATCGCCATGGCCGTTTCTCTTCTCCTCGCCTGCCGGGGTGCGCGGCGGGCGGGAGGTGCCGGGCCCGGTGGGGGCGGCCGGCGACAGCATGGCGGCGGCGGAACGCCTCGGCGCGCAGCCACGACGGACCGGCCCCGGGGCGCTGCACGGGTACGGCGATGCCGGTCGGCACGCCACACCAGAGCGTCCGTTCCGCGCGCTGTCTCCCATCCGGACTGTCTGGGCCGGTCCGTGCCAGGTCGGCACGGTCTGGCCCAACCGTCGGCTCCGGAGTCTCACCGGATCCACCGGGCGTCGTCTCCGACGACCGGGTCGCGGGCTGGCCACGGCTTGTGCCGTGGATCACCGCCGGTTCGGAATTTCACCGAGTCCCGCCAGCGCGTGGTGGGTGCTTCTCCGAGTGTTACACGGCGCACCGGGATCATCGCCAGGGACGCGACCGACCTCACAACTGTCGGATACCCGACAGCAGGCCGGTCATCGGCCCGTTCGGGCAGGTCAGTTGGTGGACAGCCGACGGTCGACCGCGATGTACGAGCCGGGTTGGCTCTTGGCGACCGACTTCATCTCGTTGGCCACCGTGATGATCTCGCGGGGGTCGCTGAACCGGCGGCTGCCCGCCGACACCGCCACCCCGACCGAGAGGGTGACCAGGGCCGCCTTCTGCAGGTTGCCGCGCCGGTCCTTGACCTCCACGTAGCCGCGCCGGGCGTCGGACGGGTCGTAGAGCTCGTCGGCGGCCTTCTCGAAGTCGAGGATCGCCTGCTCGATGATCGGCCGCACCTGTTCGGGCGCGCAGACCACCACGAAGTCGTCGCCGCCGATGTGACCGAGGAACGCCGGTGGCAACCCGATCGACACCACCGCCCGGTGCATGCAGCGGGCCAACGCGGAGATGAACTCGTCGCCGCGGGCGAAGCCGTACACGTCGTTGACGCTCTTGAACCGGTCGATGTCGACGTAGCCGACGGCGTAGTCGGCACCGCTGCGGACCCGGTCGGTGATCTCCCGGCTGACCCGGGTGTTGCCGGGCAGCCCGGTCAGCGGGGACACCTCGCGGTACTCGCGGTTGCGCCGCAGGGTGGAGCTGACCCGGGCGATCAGCTCCGAGGTGTCGAAGGGCTTGACCAGGTAGTCGTCGGCGCCGGCGGTCAGCCCGACGACCTTGTCGACGGTCATCCCCTTGGCGGTCAGCATGATGATCGGCAGCGCCGCGGTCATCGGGTCGGCCCGCAGCCGCCGGGTCAGGTCCAGCCCGCCGATGCGGGGCATCATCAGGTCGACCACGGCCAGGTCGGGTCGGTGCCGTTCGATGATCTCCAGAGCCTCCTGGCCGTCGTGGGCGAGCATCACGTCGAAGCCGTGCAACCGCAGGTTGACCTCGACGAAGCGGGCGATGTCGACGTCGTCGTCGACGACCAGGATCAGGTCCGGCCGGGACTCGGCCCCTTCCGGGCTCACCACCGTGGCGCGGTCCGCTCGGCGATCTGCCGCAGCCTGCGGACCGCCTCGGCGGGGTCCTCGGCGCCGTACACGGCGGTGCCAGCGACGAACGCGTCCGCGCCGGCGGCGGCGGCCTGCTCGATGGTGTCCGCGGCGATCCCGCCGTCGACCTCGATGCGCAGCTCCAGGTGGCCGCTGGCGGCGTGCCGGCGGGCCGCGCGAACCTTGTCCAGCATCTCGGGGATGAACCGCTGGCCGCCGAACCCGGCCTTGATCGTCATGATCAGCAGCGTGTCGAAGCTGGGCAGCAGCTCCAGGTAGTCGTCCACCGGCGTGTCCCGGTCGACCGCCAGGCCAGCCTTCGCCCCGGCCGACCGCAGCTCCTTGGCCAGCGCCACCGGGTCGTCGCAGGCCTCGGCGTGGAAGGTGACGTTGTACGCGCCGGCGTCGGCGTAGCCCGGCGCCCAGCGGCGCGGGTCGGTGATCATCAGGTGCACGTCGAACGGCAGCGAGGTGGCCGGCAGCAGGCTCTGCACCACCGGCAACCCGATGGTCAGGTTCGGCACGAAGTGGTTGTCCATCACGTCGACGTGCAGCCAGTCCGCCGCCCCCTCGACCGCGCGGGCCTCGTCGGCCAGGCGGGAGAAGTCGGCGGCCAGGATGCTGGGCGCGATGAGCGGCGCTGGTGCGGTCACCGCGCCAGTCTACGAACGTGAGCAAGCGTTCCACACCCGCCACGACGATCGCCCGCCCGACGGGGGTCCGACGGCCGGATCCGCCCACGGACCTGCCGACGGACGGTCGGCGGGGCGGTCGGCACCGGGCCTGCGACCAGGCGTCGCAGGCGGTACGCCGACCCAACAATCCGCACGAATGCGTTATTGACTGCCTTTTGCCGACATCACGCAACGGGGCCGGTGGCGGCTCGAATAGCTCCAAGATCAACCAACAGCAATGCAAAATTTCTGATTGTAGCTGCGCCGGCACCTTCGGTAAGGTGACCGCCATGACCGACCAGCGTCGCGTCGGCGCAGATCCGGCTGCCCGCAGCAGAGCGAGGCCAGTTCCACGGCTCAGCATCCGGGAAAACCTCATCGGGATGCAGGCTATGCGCCGGGACCAGCTTGCTTTTCTTCAGGAGGCGGTCCGTAACCACGGCGACATCTTCAGGATACGTCTCGGTGGTATGCCGATGGTAGTTCTCACCAACCCGGAGCACATCCACCATGTCCTGGTCGACAAGCACGCCAACTACGACAAGGAAAACTTCCTCTGGCGTACGGTCCGGGCGATCCTGCGGGAAGGGCTGATCGGCAACCGGGGCGACGAAACCTGGCAGCGCAACCGCAGGCTGATGCAACCGACGTTCAACAATGCCAGCGTGGCCCGGTTCGCCCCGAACATGACCGGCCTGACCGCGGACATGATCCACCGATGGGCGCCGCAGGCCGCCTCCGGGCAGCCGGTCGACGTCGTCGGACCGCTCACCGACCTGGCTCTGAAGATCGTCCTGCGGTCGCTGTTCGGCGTCGAGCCCGACGAGCGCAGCCACCGGTTCGAACGCGACTTCCTGGAGGTCAACCGCCGGCTCGGCGACTTTCTCCGGTTCCCCTTCCCGCCGCTGAGCTGGCGCACACCGTCCCGCAACCGGATCCGGGCACTGACCCGGGACCTGGACGGCTTCGTCCGCTACCTGATCGACACCCGCCAGCACGAGCGGGACGGCGACCACCGGGACCTGTTCAGCCTGCTGCGACACGCGGTCGACCCGGTCACCGGCACCGGGCTCACCCCGGAGCAGCTCTCCAACGAGATCCTGGCGATGATCATCGCCGGGTACGAGACCACCAGCAACTCGATCTCCTGGGTGTACTACCAGTTGGCCCGCCACCCGCAGGTGCAGCAACGGGTGCACGACGAGGTCGACTCCGTCCTCGACGGGCGGGTGCCGACTGTCGACGACCTGCCCCGGCTGCCGTACACCCGGATGGTCATCGACGAGACGTTGCGGCTGTTCACCCCCGCCTGGCAGACGATGCGGAGGGCGGTGACCGACGACGTGGTCGGCGGCTACCGCATCCCGCAGGGCACCGAGGTGCTGATGAACCTGTTCCTGCTGCACCGGCACCCGGACTTCTGGCCCGACCCGGACCGCTTCGACCCCGACCGGTTCACCCCGGAGGCGGTCGCCGCCCGGCCCCGGCACGCCTACCAGCCGTTCGGCAGCGGGCCACGGCACTGCATCGGCAAGCACTTCGCCCGTACCGAACTGCACCTGATCACCGTGATGCTCGCCCAGACGTTCGCGGTCAGTTTGCCCGAGGGCGCACCGCCGGTCGGCTTCGCACCGCTGGTCACGCTGCACCCGGCGGGCGGCATGCGGCTCCGACTGCACCGCCGCTGACCTGCCCCCGCCGCCCTCGTACGGCACCGCCGCTGGCCTGTCCGTCGCGTCGACTCGTGGAAAGTGAGAAGAGCATGTCCCCGCAGGTACGCAGCCGCGCCCAGGGCGGCACCCGGGAGATACCCACCGTCACGCCAGGCAGCGGCGTCGGCGGCACCCTGGCCTTCAAACGCGACCAGCTCGCCTTTCTCGGCCGGGGCGTCGACCGCTACGGCGACATTTTCCGGTTCCGGCCGCTGGGCATCCCAATGGTGCTGGTCAACCATCCCGACTACATCCGTCACGTGCTGGTCGACGAGGGCGAGAAGTACGACAAGAACGCCGTCCTGTTCAAGGTCGTCCGGCCGGTGCTGCGCAAAGGGCTCATCGCCAACCCGGACATGGATCTGTGGCGACGGCAACGGCGGATGATGGCGCCGCACTTCACCCCCCGTACGGTGAGCTCTTTCACCCGGAACATGACCGACGAGGCCGAACAAATGCTCGTCCGGTGGGAGCGGAATTACGGCCGGGGCGGCACCCTGGACGTCACCGACGAGATCGGCCAACTCGCCCTGCGAATCGTCAACCGGTCGCTGTTCAGCGCACAGGTCGGCGACATCGCGCAGGCCTTCGAACGGGCATTCGGCGAGGCCAACGCGATCCTCGGCGCGTTCTTCCGGTTCCCGTTCCCGCCGTTGAGCGTGCCGACCCCCCGGCACCGCCGGCTGCGCGCCGCGATCGCCGACATGGACACCTTCGTGTCGACCTTCATCAACCGCCGGCTGCACGAGGAGGTTCCCACCGGCGAGGAGACCGATCTGCTCACCCTGCTGCTGCACACCGTCGACGAGGCCGACGGCCAGCGGATGGACCTGGAGCAGCTGCACCATGAGGTGCTCAACATCTGCATCGGCGCCTACGAGACCACCACCAACACCCTGTCCTGGGCGTTCTACCTGCTCGCCCGGCACCCGGAGGTGGAGGCGGAGCTGCACGCCGAGGTCGACTCGGTGCTCGCCGGGCGGACGCCGACCTTCGAGGACCTGCCCCGGCTGCCGTACACCCGGATGGTCGCCGACGAGACGCTACGCATCTACTCGCCGGCGTACCAGTTCATGCGCCGGGCCAGCTCGGCCGACGTGATCGACGGCTACCGGGTGCCGGCCGGCACCAACATGCTGATCAACAGCTACCTGCTGCACCGGCACCCCGACTTCTGGGACGACCCGGAACGCTTCGACCCGCAGCGGTTCACCCCGGAGCAGGTGGCCCGGCGCCCGAAGCACGTCTACGTGCCGTTCGGCAGCGGCCACCGGGTCTGCATCGGCAAACACTTCGCGCTGTCCGAGCTGGTCCTGGTGCTGGCCACGGTGGCCCGCCGGCACCGGCTCGTACTGCCACCGGGCGCACCCGAGGTGCGGCCGGAGGCGCTGATCACCCTGCACCCCAAGGGCGGGGTCCACCTCAACCTGGAGTACCGGTGACCTTCACGGACGACACGGCCAGCCACCTGACCCTCGACCCGGTCCAGCGGACCCTCGACCGCTTCCCCTACCAGCTCAACCCGCACGTCGAACAGGCCCGCGCGCACCTGACCAGCTGGGTACGTGACACCGGACTGGTGCTGCGCGAGCAGGCCCGCGCCCGATTCGACCACGCCGACTTCGGCTGGTTCGCGTCGATGGTCTACCCGACCGCCGACGCGGCGCACGCCGAGCTGATGGCCGACTGGTTCGCCTGGCTGTTCCTGGTCGACGACCAGCTGGACGACGGTGCCGACGGACGCAGCCCGCAGCACCTCGCCGAGGTGATGGCCGCGATGCGGCGGGTACTGGCCGCCGACGACTTCGGCGCCGCCGACGCGGCACGCCGGGACGTCCCCCGGGCCGTGTCGTCACTGGCCGACCTGTGGCGGCGTACCGCGCCCGACGCCACCGCGCGCTGGCGGCGACTGTTCGTCCGGCACCTGGAGCAGTGCCTGACCACCGCCGCCACCTGGGAGGCCGGCAACCGGTTGTCCGGCACCGTGCCGGACGAGGCCACCTACATCGAGAAGCGCCGGCACACCGGGGCGATCTACGTCTGCATGGACTTCATCGACGTCGTCGAACGGATCGACATGCCCGACGAGGTGTACGACAGCGCGCCGTTTCGTACCGCGCTCGACGCCGCCTGCAATGTGGTCTGTTGGACCAACGACATCTATTCACTGGACAAGGAACGCGCCCTCGGCGAGGTGCACAATCTGGCGTACATCGTCGGCCATCACTACGGGCTGGACCGCGACGCGGCGGTCGACCGGGTGTGCCGGGCGATCGACGCCGAGACCGACCTGTACCTGGCGGCGGAGGCGCAGCTGCGGCGGACCTTCCCCGGCCGGGCGGCGGTGCTGGAGCCCTACCTGGCCGGGATGCGCAGCTGGATGCGCGGCAACGTCGACTGGTCCAGCCGGACGAAGCGCTACCAGCCGGCCCAGACAACCACCGAACGGGCACCGCAGGAGTATCTGGAGGCCACGTTGCTCGGGAGCCAGGGTTGACCGCCACGACCACCGCACAACGCGACGCCTGGGCGCGGCTGGCGGCGGCGCGGACGTTGATCGGGCCGCAGCTGCGCCGCACCGTCGACCGGCTCGCCGACCCGATCCACACCGTCGTCGGCTATCACTTCGGCTGGTACGCCGCCGACGGCAGCCCGACCGACGCTGGCTGGGGCAAAGGGCTGCGCGGTGGTTTGGCGCTGGCCGGTGCCGAGGCGGTCGGCGCCCCGGCGGAGCGGGCGGTGCCGGCGGCGGTCGCGGTGGAGCTGGTGCACAACTTCACCCTGCTGCACGACGACGTGATGGACGGCGACCGGACCCGGCGGGGCCGGCCCACCGCCGGGGCCGCGTTCGGCGACGCGCAGGCCATCCTGGCCGGTGACGCGCTGCTCGCACTGGCCTTCGACACGGTACGTGGGCAGGCGGCCCCGGCCGCCGCCGAGCTGTGTCAGGTGCTGCTGGAGCTGGTGGCCGGGCAGAGCGCCGACGTGGCGTTCGAGTCGCGTACCGCCGTGGGGTTGGACGCCTGCCTGGCGATGGCGGCCGGCAAGACGGCGTCGCTGATCGGCGCCGCCTGCGCGGTCGGCGCGATCAGCGGCGGCGCCGACCCGGACCGGGTCGACGGGCTGAAGGGGTACGGGCACCACCTGGGAATGGCGTTCCAGCTGGTCGACGATCTGCTCGGCATCTGGGGCGACCCGGCGGTGACCCGCAAACCGGTCGGTGCCGACCTGCGGCAGCGTAAAAAGTCGCTGCCGGTGGTGTTCGCGATGGGCAGTGGCACGCCGGCCGGTGCCGAGCTGGCCTCGCTCTACGCGATACCGGGCGCGTTCACCGACGGGCAGGTCGCCCGGGCCGCGCTGCTCGTCGAGCAGGCCGGCGGCCGGGACTGGGCGAAGCGGGAGGCGGACCGGCACCGGGCGGCGGCGCTCGACCGGCTGGCGGCGGCCCGGCCCGAGGCCGACGCGAGTACGGCGCTCGCCCAGTTCGCCGACCTGGCCGCCCACCGGGACCGCTGAACAGCATCACCGTCGGTCCGGACCTCACTGGTCGGCGGCCGCGCGGACCCGGCCGGTCTGCGACCCGCCCGGTGTCGTACCCTCGTCGGCTTGAGTGGACAACGGGGAGGCAGCGAGATCATGGCGCGACGGTGGGGTGTCCGGGCGAGGTTGGCGGCGCTGCTGACCGCCGCGTCGCTGAGCACGACGGCCGGCTGTGTGCCACTGTCTCCGGGCGTGGACGGGGATCTGGTCGACAGCTGGGCCGCGTTCGACGAACCCGTCCACTTCACACCCGAGGCCGGTAGCTGCCACGACGGCGAGCGGCGCGTCATCGACTGGGACAGTTACCGCCCGGTCGGCTGCGTGCAGGTCCACCTGGTGGAGACCGTGCACGTCGGAACGCTCGGCGACGACCCGGCGGTGCCGTTCGACGAGGACGGCGCGGCGGACGGCCTGATCTCCGCCCGGCGGGCTGCCCGGGCCGAGTGTGACCGACAGGTGAACGAGTTCCTCGGCGGTCCATGGCAGACCGCCCGGCTGCGGATGACGGTCGTGACGCCGTCCGACGCCGCCTGGACCGGCGGGGCCCGCTGGTTCGGCTGCGACGTCGGCGTCGTCGACAGCCCCGGCGGACCGCTCATCAACTGGTACGGCACCATCGAGGGCGCGCTCGACGTACCCGGTCATCCGCTGCGCCTGACCTGCTACGACTCGGCGGCGGTCGGTGTCGACGACGAGCCGCTGACCGAGCCGCTGGACTGTGACTCCCCGCACCAGGCCGAGTTCGCCGGCACGTACGTGGAAGACAAACTGGGGTACGACGAGGTGGAGTTGAACGACGATCGGGTTCATACCCGGTGCCGCAAGGTGGTGGCCGACTACGCGAAGGTGCCGAACAACGGTGACCTGCAGTACCGGGTGGGCACCATCTACACCTTCTCCGATGTCCTGGGCTGGGCGGAGGGCGACAGGACGATCCGCTGCTTCGCCTGGCGGGCCGACCCGCTGTTGACCGGCTCGGTGCGCGACGGCGGCACCAGCGCCCTGCCCATCCAGTACCAGTGAAGCGGCAGATTCCAATGATCTTGCAGCCGCTACGGACCAGGATGCTCGCGCTGCTGGCCGCCGCGTCGCTGGCCGTGACGGCCGGCTGTGCGGCACCGCAGCGGGGGGCCGACGGCTCCCTCACCGACGGTTGGGCCGGCTTCGGCGAGCCGACCACCTTCGTCCCGCAGGCCGGCATCTGCCACCGCGACGAGGCTCCCTCGGGCAGCGGCAAGTACTACCGTCCGGTCGACTGCGACGAGTTGCACCTGGTCGAGACGGCCCACGTCGGCACCTTCACCGGTACCGACGCCCAGCGGACGACCGCCCCGGTGGGCGATGTCCCGGCCCGCGAGGCGGCCCGGGTCGAGTGCGAGGCCCGGACCGCCGAGTTCCTCGGCGACATCTGGCAGCACGGCCTGCTCGACATGACCGTGCTGGTGCCGCCCCAGGCGGCGTGGCGCGCCGGGGCCCGCTGGTTCCGCTGCGACCTGACCGAGATCAGCAGTGCGTTCGAGGGCTCGGTGCTGCCCCGGACCGGAAGCCTGCGAGGTGCGCTGGCCGACGGTGGCGCGCTGCGGCTGGGCTGCCACGACGTGCGGTGGGGCGACGACGACTATCTCGACGCGCTGGAGCCGGTCGACTGCAGCCGGCCGCACCACGGCGAGTTCGTTGGCGCGTTCGACGGCGGCAACCTGCCCGTCAGCGATCTGCACGGCAGCATGCCTGAGGACGAGGCGATTCAGGAGCGCTGCCTGCGGATGATTGCCGACTACGCGGACCTGCCGGTCGACGAGGACCTGCCCTACCGGGTGGCCACGTTCTGGCTCCGGACGGGGGACCCCTGGTTCTGGGAGGGCGACCTGCGGGTCCGCTGCTTCCTGTACGTGCCGGACTTCACCACCCCGCTGGTCCGCTCCGCCAAGGGCGGCGGTCCCGACCTGTTCCCGGTCTGGTAGCCGCTCACGATCCCTGACCCTCCGGCGCACCCGGCCCCGACCAGACATAGTGCTATTCTGCTAGTAACCTAGCAGAATAGGAGTCGGCGTGATCGAGTTCAGGTTGGACCGCCGGTCCGGCGTCACCCCGTACCTGCAGTTGGTGCAGCAGGTACGCCAGGCGGTGCGGCTCGGCTGGCTGCAGGAGGGCGACCGGCTGCCGACCGCCCGGGAGGTTGTCGCCGCACTCGGCATCAACCAGAACACGGTGCACAAGGCGTACCGCGAACTGGAACGCGACGGCGTGGTGCAGTCCCGGCCCGGCGTCGGCACCTTCGTACTGGCGTCGCTGTCGGCGCGCCGCGCGGCCTGGGACCCGGCGATCCGCACCCAGCTCGCGGCCTGGGTCGCCACCGCCCGCGCCGCCGGCCTGGACGACGACGACCTGCGCGCCGTCCTGGCGGCCGAGCTGGCCGAAAGCGCGTCACCCCGGACGACGGACGACCGGCCGGGGCGGACCGGATGACCACGTTGGAGAGCACCGGCCTGGGCAAACGGTACGGCCGCAGCTGGGCGCTGCGCGACTGCACGCTCGCCGTACCGGCCGGCACGGTCACCGCGCTCGTCGGCCCGAACGGTGCCGGCAAAACCACCCTGCTGCACCTGGCGGTCGGCCTGCTCACCCCCACCACCGGGCAGGTCCGGGTCGGCGGACGGCCACTCACCGGCGGCGGCCACGACCTGGCCCGGGTCGCGTTCGTCGCCCAGGACAAGCCGCTGTTCGCCGGGTTCACCGTGGCCGAGATGCTCCACTTCGGCCAGGCCACCAACCCGGCCTTCGACACCGGTGGGGCGCGGGCCCGGCTCGACGACTACGGCATCCCGCTGCGGCAGCGGGTCCGGACCCTCTCCGGTGGGCAACGCACCCTGGTCGCGTTGGCCCTCGCCCTGGGCAAACGCGCCGAACTGCTGCTGCTCGACGAGCCGCTCGCCGACCTGGACCCGTTGGCCCGTACCGAAGTGATGGGCGCGCTGATGGCCGCCGTCGCCGACACCGGTGCCACCGTGGTGCTCTCCTCGCACATCCTGGCCGACCTGGTCGACACCTGCGAATACCTGCTGCTGCTCAACCGTGGTCGACTGCAGGTGGCCGGCGGTTTCGACGAGCTGACCGCGGCGCACCGGGTGCTGACCGGGCCGGCCGAGCTGGCGCAGCGGCTGCGGGCGGCGGACCAGCCGCCCGTACACCTGAGCGTCACGGCCCGGCAGACCACCGCGCTGGTCCGGCAGGCGTCGGCCGCGGTACGCGGAGAGCCGGCGATGGTACGCGGAGAGCCGGCCAGCCACGACGACGGGCAGGCGCCCGGTCTGGAGGAGCTGGTGCTGGCGTACCTGCGCAACCCGGACGCCGTCTGCCTGCCCGCGCCCGCACTCGTCGCGGCCGGTCGACCGGCCGGGAAGGAGACCCGATGATCTGGCTCGCCTGGCGTCAGCAGCGGTTCCCGTTCATCGCCGCCGCGATCCTGATCTGCCTGTACGGCGGGTTGACGGCCGCCGCGCACGTCAACACCGAGTTCGTCACCATCACCCAGCTGTTCGCCGGATACCTGACCATCGGGGTCTGCATGTTCTGGGGCGTGCCGCTGGTGGCCCGCGACCTGGAGCAGGGCACCCACCGGCTGGCCTGGACGCAGAGCCGGCCGCGCGGCCACTGGCTGGCCGCCCGGCTGACGGTGGCGGCGGCCGGGGCGCTGACCGCCGCCACCGTGGTGACCGCCGTCGTCACCTGGGGGTTGCCGACCGCCGACGGCGACCCGATGCGCTGGTTCGCCTACGAGTCACACGATCTGGTCCCGCTCGCCCGGGTGCTGTTCGCGCTCACCCTCGGCGCGGCGTTGGGTGCGGTGACCCGCAACACGCACGTCGCGATGGCGCTCAGCGTGCCGGTGCTGGGCATCGTCCAGTTGGGCGGCGCACGTGCGGTGCGCGAGGCCACGTCGTGGACGTACTGGCAGTTGCAGGTCGCCGAGTCCGGCGTCTACCTGGGCGCGGCGGCCGTGCTCACCGCGGTCACGTTCCTCGCCGTCCAGCGCCCGCTCAACGCGGCAGCCTGATCGACATTGCGTGGTGGAACAGGTCACGCGGGTCCCAGCGGGCCTTGACCCGCTGGAGCCGGCGGTAGTTCTCCTTGTAGTACAAGGTGTGCCATGGCACTCCTGACCTGTTCCATCGCGGATCGGTGGTGTCGGTGTCCGGATAGTTGATGTAGGAGCCGTCGTTCACACTGCTCGGGACCGGCACGCCGCCGGTGTCGGCGTACATCGCCGCGTACCACCGCCGGATCCAGTCCAGGTTCGCCTGCTCGCGGTCCGGATCGGTCCAGACGACGACGTACACCGCCTTCATGATGCTGTCCCGCTGGGGCATGGCGGTCGCGTCCGGTGCCACGGCGTTGACCTTGCCGCCGTACGACACCAGCAGCAGCGTCGCGGTCTCGTTCTGATGGTCCACACCGGTCAGGTAGGTGTAGGCGGTCGCGATCTGCTCGTCGGTGAACCTCTTCCGCAGGTAGGCCGCCTTCAACTTGTGCATCCCGGATTCGTCGGCCTGGCTCAGCGACTGGGCCTTCACCCCGGCCAGCCACGGCAGCCGGCGGGGCGGCTGGACCGTGATCGTGCCCGGTACGCCCTCGGTGACCTCGGCGACGTAGTCGCGGAGCAGCCGGTCGGCGTCGGGCAGGGTGCCGTCCAGGGCGGTCACCATCGCGAACGCGCCCGGATCCGGGCCCGCGCTGCGGCGGGTGATCGGCAGCAGGCTGAAGAGACTGGCGTACGGCGAGTCAGGCGCGCTGTTGCGCTCGTGCCAATCACCGTAGTTGCGCAGCAGCCGGTGGAACGCCTCCTCGGTCATCGCGTCCCAGCTCCACGCGAGAGTCGTCTCCAGCGTCTCGGCGGGTGGCCTGGGCAGCAGGCGGGCGGGATCGTCACCGGTGGCCCCGGGCGTACGCATCCAGTACCGGGTGACCACGCCGAAGTTGCCGCCCCCGCCTCCGGTGTGCGCCCACCACAGGTCTCGGTTGGCGTCGCCCGGTTCGCGGGTCGCCACGACCGCCCGTGCCCGTCCGGAACGGTCCACGACGACGACCTCCACCGCGTACAGGTAGTCGACCACTGAACCCAGCTGCCGCGACAGCGCGCCGTAACCGCCGCCCTGGATGTGCCCGCCCGCCGCCACCCCGCCGCACTGGCCGCCGGGAATGGTGACGCCCCAGCCGAGATAGAGCCGCTCGAACACCGTCCAGAGACTGGCACCCGGCTCGATCATGAACGCGTTGCGGCGCCGGTCGAAGGTGACCTGCCGCATCGCGGACATGTCGATGACCACCTCCGCGCCGTCACCGACGAAGTTCTCGTAGCAGTGCCCGCCGCTGCGTACGGTCACCCGCTTACCTGCACGCACCGCGTCGTGCACCGCCCGCACCACCTGCTCGGTGGTGGTGGGCAGCCGGAACGACCCGGGCCGCGGGAAGAAGCGCTCGTTCGTGCGGCGCAGCACCAGGTCCTCGTAGCGGGGGTCGTCCGGCAGGATCACCGGAGACTCCCGTACGCCCCCTTTCGACGGTGCCCCGGCAGCCGCCGGAGCGCCGGTCAGCGTCACACCTCCCAGTGCCGCAGCGCTGGCGATCAATCCACGACGGGTCGGACCAGACATGATTTCTCCGATCTGGAGCAGATGTGCCGTACAAGGCCCCCGTGCCCGCAGAGGAGGTGCTCTCCGGTACGGGCGGGCCGATCCGATGCTTGCATCGACCGCTCACCGAATCGTCGTCCGGACGCAGGCGGGCCGATACCGCGATCGCGGTAGCCGCGACTGGCGCCGGTGTCGTACCCTCGCCGCCTGAGCTGGCGGACGGGGAGGCAGTCGGATCGTGACACGACGGCGAGGCGGTGGCCGGTCGCCGGTCCTGGTGACGCTGGCAGCGCTGTTCACAGCCCTGTCCCTGATCGTGTCGGCGGGCTGCGGGCCCGCGCAACAGGGCATCGACGGCGACCTGGCCGACGGCTGGCCGTCCTTCGAGGAGCCGGTCCAGTTCGTGCCGGAGCCGGGGACCTGCCACACCGTGGAGATGGCGATCGGCCTACGGGAGGACTACGCCCCGTTTGACTGCTCGCAGTGGCATTTCCTGGAAACCGCGCACGTTGGCTCGTTCGCTGACGATCCGAACGACCGCAACTACCCGCCGGACGTCGTACAGCCGGTCCGGCAGGCGGCGCGCGAGGCGTGCGAGGAGCCGGTCGCTGAGTTCCTCGGCGGCCCCTGGCAGGCCGGGCGTTTCCGACTGATCGTGGTGGTGCCGTCGCAACCGGCCTGGGACGGTGGCGCCCGGTGGTTCCGCTGCGACCTCGGGATCGTCGAGAGACCCGGCGACCCGCTCGTGAGCCGGATGGGAAGTGCCGCAGGTGCGATGGCGATCGACGACCATGCGCTGCGGCTGCGGTGTTTCGACTCGGCGGCGGTCGGCGCCGACGACGCCCTGTTGGTCGAGCCACTCGGCTGCGACTCCCCGCACCAAGCTGAGTTCGTCGGCGCGTACGTCGAGGATCGCCTGTCGTTCGGTGACGTCGAGTCGAACCCCGACTCGGTGCACGACCGCTGCCGATCGGAGGTGGCACGTTACGCGGGCGTGCCGGACGACGACGACCTGCAGTACCGGGCCGGCACCATATACACCAACCCCAGCGACGCGGACTGGCACGACGGCGACCGGACCATCCGCTGCTTCGTCTGGCGGACCGATCCACTGCTGACCCGATCAGTGCGCGGCGGCGGCACCAACGCCCTGCCGATCCAGTACGAGTGACCGCGACGATCGCCGCGCGTGTCGGTGGTGGATCGCTCTGAGCAGCGGGCGGGCCATTGGTCACCTCGGCGGCAGATAGCAGCGGTCGTTGGTCCAACGACGTAGTTCACGGTCAAGGTGTGCGGTGTCGACGTCTGGGCATTTCGCCAGGTTGACGGTGAACGGGGTGCCGAACGCGTAGGTATCGACCCGCATCATCTGTTCCTGGGTCGACTCGCCCGGCGCCGGCGGTGTCGGGCGCCGGCCCGGCACGTCGAAACAGAGGAACTCGTTCCGGCCGAGTCCTGGCCGGAAGGCGCAGCCGTCGACCTCGTCCCACGGGACGGAGATCTCCAGCACCTGGCCGTGGAACGCCGAGGTGAACCGCAGCCCCTGTGCACTGAGCAGGATCGTCTTCTGCGGCATCAAGTGCTTGACCCGCCGGGCGGCGACGATGTCGGTCACGCCGGACATGCCGATCAGGATTCCGCCAACGAACATAGCCACACCGAGCGCCGCCCCGCCGATCTGCAGCGTGGGCGGGGTGGCCGCAACCGTGCCCGGGTCGACAAGGACGGCGATGAGTACGAGGGCACCGGCGAAGCCGAATGCTCCGGCCAGCACCTTGCCGGCAATCGGAGCGACGCGCCGACGCCGAGGCGCCAACAGGATGCCCGGCTCAGCTGTCAAAGACACTCACGATCCCTCGTCCTCCGCCCGGCGGTTCAGCCCAGATCTGCTACCGCACGTAGTGCCTCACTGTCTCGTACGACGATCCCCCGGTAGCGGGTTGCGACGATGCCCTCCGACCGGAGTCCACTGAGCGCCTTCTGCAGGCTGATCTTGGCAGCACCGCAGAGGGTGGCCATCTCGTCCTGGGTCAACCGGATGTCGACGACCATGCCCTGTGGGCTTCGCCGCCCGTACGCGGCGGCGATCTCCCACAGGATCCGGGCCAGGCGGACGCGTACCGAGTAGAAGGTGAAGTCGATCCGGCGCCGGTTGGCCCAGCGGAGACGGTCCGCGATGATGCCGGCCACGGTGAGGGCGGCGTCAGGGTTGTCGCGGAGGAACGCCATGAACTCGTTGCGGTGGATGATGCGGATCACCGACGGGCGGCAGGCGGTCACCGTCGCCGTCCTCGGCGTCTCGTTCAGTGCGGATATCTCGCCGATGATGTCGCCGGAAACGCGGATCGACAGCAGTGCGTGCCGGCCGTCGGTCAACGCGGCGGTGACCTTGACAAGCGCGTCCTCGAGCAGGACGACGTAGGACTCTTCAGCGCCCTCCCGGAGGATGACCTGCGCCGCCTTCACGGAGCGTCGGACCCCCACCGACAGGAGGCGTTCGCGCGTCAACGGCTGGAGCCGGGCCAGGAAGGTCCCCGGTGGCCAGGTGGCATTCTCCATCTGCACCTCCTCGTGATCCGATGAACATCATTCAGGTACGGATTCGAGCTGGCTACCGTCCGAAGTCCGACTCAGCACATCGCGTCTGCCACTCCCCTGACGGCCAACAGACCGCCAGCGAAGATCAGCGTTGCCAGAAACCAGGGCATGGAGTTCTTGATCAACAGGTACTTGATCAGGGCGATACGGGCGAGGACGATCACAAAGTCCCATGCCTCGTCCCGGTGCCGTTGGACGGAGGCTGCCGACGGGCGTCCGCCAGCCGCGACGAGGTCGGGAAATCCGAACCGGTTGGCGCCTCCAGCGCCGGCCAGACGCGGCCGAAGCGACATCGCGAGCCGGCAGGTGGTGACCGCCACGGCAGCGGCCATCCCGACGGCGAGGACGACCGAGATCGCCACGACGACCGGGGTGCCGTCGAGCATCCTCGGTAGAACCTGGTCGGCGACCGTCGCCGCGACACCCCCTTCGGGCGCCAGCAGGGCCAGCGCCTTCGCGTCCGCGTGTCTGATCGACGTTTGCAGCGAGGCCGCTGTGGTCAGACCGACTTGAAGATCACGCCACGTGTCCGGGCCGACGTCACCGTCTGCCCTCTGGCTTTGCTCCATGCGTCGAGTGAAACGCGAAACCGACCCGAGCCGCGACATCGGACTACTACTTGTCGCCCACTCGACTCTCGCGTTGATCCCGTACTTTTATGGCATCTTCGCTCCTGGCGTTCTGTAGAGATGAGCATCGAACGGTTCGTCGCCCAGTGGGAGATGGAGAGCATGCCTTACATCAAAGATCCGGACCGGCGTGTCCTGGTCGCCGTGGACATGGAGTCCTACAGCCGTCGAGACAACGTCCTGCAGTACCGTGCGCAGCTGACCTTTCAGGAGGTCATGGCGGCGGCGTGCAGCGAGGTGGGCTTCGATCGCGCCAGTTGGCAGATCCAGCAGGGTGGGGACGGCGAGCTCGCCATCCTCCCGCAGGGGACAAGTGAACGGGCGGTCCTGGCCCGGCTGACCCCGGTTCTTGACCGGCTGTTGCGCGAGACCAACCGTGGACTCGCCGACAAGGCCCGGATCCGCCTGCGCGTCGCTGTCCACGAAGGTCCGGTCCATCTCGACGGGGCGAACGGATTTCCGAGCGACGCGGTCGTGACAGTCTGCCGGCTGGTCGACTCACCCCAGCTGAAGACCGCGCTACGGCAGTTCCCGGACGCCGCGGTCGCGCTGATCGTGTCGGATCGGCTCTACCAGGACATCGTCCGGCAGTACCAGGACCTTCGGCTGGATCACTTCCAGCCGGTGACCGCGCGGATCGCGGACAAGGGCTTCGAGGCTGCCGCCTGGATCTACGTCCCGGGCGAGAGCATCCCAGCGACCGGTGACCGGCCGGACCCACAGGATTCCGTGCCCGACCAACCGGACGACGGCCCCGGCGACGCGGGCGTCAACCATCGGCGGCCCGGGCCCCGTCCTCGCCCCATAGGCGGCGGGCAGGTGTTCCAGGACATCCAGGTCGGTGAGGGCACTGGTGCGGTCGCGGTCGGCAACGACAACTCCATCGAGGTGTCCGGCTGGCCCGGAGGTCTCGGTTCGTGGGAGTCGCCTCGATGAGTGACGCAACCCCTGAGGACGAGACCGAGCCGGAGGCCGGCTCACCGGACGAGTCCGACCCGGAGTCCTGGTCGCTGGACCCACAGGTCGGTGCGGAGCTGTACGGCGACCGGTTCTCTGCGGTCTACTCCCGACTGGGCATTTCCGGAGTGGGAGCGGTCGGCGTCGGCAACACGATCAGGATCGTGAACAACCTGGGTCCTCCCTCGGCGAGACCCGTCATCGCTGATCTGGTGGGGATAGCCGACCTGCTCAAGGTGTACGTGTCGACCAGCGCCGACGAGGGGCTCGCACGAAAGCTCAACGAGTTGTCGGCGGCCGGTCTCGGGGGCAGGCCGTACACCGGCAGGCGCAGCACCGCGATCGTGGCGCTGGCTCGGCGGCACGGCCCGGACCGGGTCCACGAGATTCTGCTGCCGGACGGTGTCGATCCCGGCGAGCTGAGCCGGGCCGGCGACAGCATCAAGAAGGATCACGGGTATCTGCTCCAACTGCCAAGTGACAAGCACGGCCGGGCGATCCGGTTGTTGGCCAGCCCTTTTCGTCGACACGGCGCGAGCCTGCTGCTGATCCGCGACGACGACAGCCGGACAGGTGCACGGCCCGGGGCCGAGGTGCCGCATCGCCCACCTGACCCCGTCGCCGTGTTCCGTGCTCATCTACGTCATCACCTGTGCGACCGGCTGGGGTGGACCGATGAGGAAAGCAACCGGGCGCTGGACGGGTACCTCCAGCACGACGGTCTCACCACGGATCTGCACAGCTGTTACGGGCCGCAGGAGGCGGTGTCGATCGCCGAGGCTGTCGGGGCAGTCCGCCCGGCCGACGACGATGCCATGACGCAGGTGCTCGCCAGGTGCCAGCCGCGCCGCAGGGCCCACGCGGCGGAAGTCCTCTGCACCGACCGCAGCGGCACCGGGGAGACCGGTACCGGCCGCCGGCCGCGCCGGATCGATCAGCACGAGCGGGCCTTCCGAATCGCCTACGCCGTCTTCGCCCGACAGCCGCTGCACTATGTCTTCGAGGCCGCCGCTCTCCTGCTCGAGGAGATCGACGGGCAGGCCAAGCGGACCGACTGGGGCCGGATGGCGCTGCAGTATCCGGTCGCGGAGCTGCTCGGGCCGCTCAAGGTGGACTGGCACGAAAGTCGCGACGCCACGAACTCGCCGGGCGGATCGTCACGCTCGGCCTGGCTGCGCGACGGCGCGATGCGGGGCGCGATCATCGACGAGGCGTGGCATGAGTTCGACAGCACCCGACCAGCCCTGCTCGAATGGCTGAACAAGCTGGTCGCCGCGAGTGACGAGCCGATGCAGCGGGCAGCCGCCGAGGCCGCCGGTCTGCTCGCCCACCACGACTTCGACCGGGTCTGCACCGATCTCGTCGACAACTGGGCGGCCTCGCCGAAGCCGCGACTGCGCCAGGCGGCGGCCTGGGCGATGGTCGCGGCGGACATGGGCGGCCAGGTGGGGCATCTCGTCCGTCGGAAGATCCGCGACTGGGCCGGTGGCGGGCGCAACTATCAGCGGGACGCCGCCGCCCGGGTCTACGCCAGCGGACTGCAGCAGCCCGACCTCAGCTGGAGCCTGGCCGACCTGCGCCGCATCGCCCAGGATCCGATGCAGCAGTACACGTACTCAGTCGCTCAGGGCATCCGCCAGCTGTACACCGCGCACACCGCAGACCGGATCGTCACCGAGCTGGTGACCTGGTCGGAGCATCGGCAGCTGCAACCGCACGCCGCCCACGCCCTGCTCGAGCTCGCCGAGCAGACGGACGACGATTCCCCTGGCGGCGTACCCAATCTCCTGGTCAGGGCGGCGGCGCAGGAGGTCGACAGCGGCGCTCTGGTGCCGCTCTGGCGGTTGGCGTTGCTTTCCCCGGCGCGGTCCGCGTCGGCCTGGCACACATTCGGGCGCTGGTTGACCAGTGCCGACGCCGACGAGACCGTACGCAAGGCCGTCGCCTCGTTGGTCGCGGACCTCGCCGCCGGGCCGTCCCTGCGCCGACGGATGCAGTTCAGTCTTGACCGGTCCGCGCACTTCAACGGTGGGCTGCCGGAGTGGCTCGAAGCCGCGACAGGGAGGTGACGACGTGACGGATTTTCGGACGCAGCGCTCCGGCGGCGGATGGTGGCGTCGGTTCGGGTCGTGGCTGGTGAGGCTGTGGCAGCGGCTCGTCGCGGCGCTCAGCGGCCCCGAACCTGAACCCTTGCCGCCGCCACCGCCGCCGCCCGCGCCACCGGGCCGGCTGACCGAACGTCGGGACGCTCCGGCGCCGATCGTCGTGCCCGCTCGGGGGTACGTGTTCACCTTCCGGGTTCACGCCAGCTTCGTCTGGTCGTCGGACGGGCTGCCGAGGGAGGTGCTCAGCGGGTCCGCGCAGTTCTTCATGCCGTACGCGATCCGGGCGCTGACCCGTCTCGCCGCCGCCCGCGCCCGTAATCTCGCCGCGCACCGGGCCCGGGATCTGGAGGTGGAGTTGCAGCGCGCGGTCGCCGAATCGGAGCCCCTGGTGTACGAGCGCGGCGGGGCGCGGGTCACCTGCCAGGCGTACGTCTCGGTGGAGCTCGACGACCGGGTCAAGCGGGCCGTCGAGCCGTACTGGGATCAGTTGATCAAGCTCGACTACCAGTACGACGTAGACACCAGACGCGCGCAGTACGTGGAGCGGATGAGCCGGCAGTGGTCGACGGTCCTGGAGAAGCTGATGGACAGCCCGGTTGCCGGCGGCGCGGCCACGCTGGCCAACGAGAACCTGGCCGCCGTCGTGCGGGAGTTCCTCGCCGAGCGCAAGGCCGAGACGGATCGGCTGGAGAACCTGCTCGCCGAACACGCCCGCAACGGCAACGGCTACGAGCAGGCGAACCTCTTCGACCGGCTGTTCCAGCGGCTCGAGGAGCAGGCAGACAGCTACCGGCAGCGGACTCCGAAGCCGCCCGACCCGGGCCGCAACGGGCCCAACCGCCCCTGAGCCGGGGTCGTCAGTACAACCAGCTGAACTCCAGCTCGTCGATGGTGTTGCCGACGTATACCTCGGCCAGGAATCGGCACATCAGGCTGCCCTGGTCGGCGGCGTCCTCGATCTGGATCAGCATGCCGCGTCCGTGCGCCACGACGGCGTCGAGCACCAGGCATTCGAGCTTCTCGGCGTTGACCGGGCCGGGCCGGCAGCCGCACGGTGCGCCGTACGCCCGGCCGCTGAGCGTCTGCAGGCAGACCAGCCGACGGTCGCAGCCGGCACAGGTCAACAGCCCGTCGAGGGAAAACTCGGACCGACCCGCGCGGTCGACGCGGGACAGCCCGGTCGGCGGTACGTGTCCACCGCTGGTGGTGCGCTCGCTCATGTTCGCAACCTCCATCACGAGATACCGGATTTCGTGGATTCACCCTTGTGGCGGACCACATTTCCAGCCCGCGTACGGCAGACTCAATCGTGGACGCCGGCTTGCCTCCACTGTGATGTGGCGATTTCGGCGACCAGCCCGACCAGCGGTTTCCTTCTGAAACATTGGCACGGGTGCTGGGTGTGTCGGACGAAAGGAAGGTGAAGCGATGCCGGTCACCGGACCGACTGTGGTGCGCCGTCAGCTGGGGCGGCGGCTGCGCCGACTGCGGGAGGAGTCGTCCCGCACCGAGCAGGAGGTGGAGCGGGCCAAGGTCTGTTCGCGTACGACGTTGTGGCGCATCGAGAACGGCAAGTTCCCGGTCAAGATGAACACGGTTCGCGGTTTGTGCTGGTTCTACGGTGCCGATCCGGAGACGACGGACGCGTTGACCCGGCTCGCCGGTGCCAGCGACGAGCACGGCTGGTGGGAGTCGCACGGGGACGCCGTACCGGACTGGTTCCGGTTGTACGTCGGCCTCGAAGCCGCCGCCACCGAGATCGGGGTCTATGACCCCGAGGTGATCCACGGTCTGCTGCAGACGCCGGACTACATGCGCGCGGTGTTCCGCGCCACCTATCCCGAGGCACCGCAGGAGAAGATCGAGCGGCTGGTGTCGCTGCGGCTGGACCGGCAGATCTCCTACTACGACCGCGAGCAGCCGGCCCGGATCGTCGCGATCCTCGGGGCCGGTGCGCTCGTCCGCGAGGTCGGCGGCCCGGCGGTGATGGCCGAGCAGCGCGCCCACCTGGCCGGGCTGGGTCGACGGGTCCGGGTGGAGGTCCGCGTGCTGCCCTGGTCCGTCGGCGCTCATCCTGCGTTCTCCGGTCAGTTCATCTTGCTCGACTTCGCCGACCCGGACGACCCGGACGTCGCCTACGTCGAGTCTCATATGGGTGCTCGTTACCTGGAGCGTCCAGAGGAGTTGGCGGAGTACCGTCGAATTTTCCGGCTGATCCGTAAGCAGTCGGTTCCGATCGAGGAGCATCTGCGATGAAGCCCGACACCCCCTGGTTCACCTCCAGCCGCAGCGCCGGCAACGGCGGAGCGTGCGTCGAGACCCGCCGGCACGCCGGCCAGGCCGAGGTGCGCGACAGCAAGGACCGCACCGGCCCCACCCTCACCTTCACCACGACCCAGTGGGGCACCTTCACCACCGCCCTACAGACCGGCGCCCTCCCCCAGTGACCACCGCTGGTGCCCCATCCACCCCCTCGGCAGGTGAATGGGGCACCAGCAGGGCAAGCCACCCGCTTGCCGACAACCTCGGCAAGCGGGTGGGAGACTGGTCACGGCAACAGTAGGAGGTGTAGCTGATGAGCGTGGCCGTGCTTGATCACGTGGGTCCGTGGAGCGAGGAGGAGTACCTCGCGCTGGACGCGAGCCCCAACCGCGTCGAACTGATTGACGGAGGCCTGTGGGTGAGCCCCGCACCGAGCAAGCGTCACCAGCAGCTCTCCTTCCTGCTGATGTCCGCGCTGTATCCGGCGGCCCGGTATGCCGGCCTCAAGGCGTACGAGGCGATCAACGTCAGATTGCGTACCGATCGGATCGTGATCCCAGACCTCGTCGTCGCAGACACTGACAGCGAAGGATCCGTTACCGATGCGCCCGAGGTCGTGCTGATCTGCGAGATCACGTCTCCGAGCAACGCCGCCACCGATCGACTGCTCAAGATGCAGTTGTACGCCGCCGCCCGAATCTCGTGGTACCTGCTGGTTGAGCCCGAGTTGCCGGGTCCGTCAGCAGTGACACTCCGGCTCTTCCGGCTCGACAACGAGCACTACGTCGAGCACGTGACCGCGACCAAGGGCGACGTGCTGACCACCGATCAACCGTTTCGGTTCACGCTCGACACGGCCGCACTGCTCGACGAGTAGACACCCGGCCGGCCGAGCGATGGCTGTGGCTAGGTTCGGACTGGATCGGTCCAGACGGTGCCTCGTGCCTGGTATTCGAGGGCTTCCTCTACCCGGATGGCGACGTCCGCACCCAGCAGGCGCTTCACCAGGTGCAGCCCCAGGTCCAGGCCGGAAGTGATTCCGGCGGCGGTGACGAGGTCGCCGTCGTCGACCACGCGGGCGTTCTTGACAATGCCGCCGCGCGAGGTCAGCTGCTGCTTCGCGACGGTGTGCGTGGTGCAGGGGCGGCCGTCGACCAGGCCGGCCACGGCGAGGAGCACCGCGCCGGTGCACAACGACGACATGATGAGCCTCGGCCGGGGAGCCGCCGCCAGCGCGCTGGGCAGCGCCCCGTTTTCGATCTCCGCCCAAATACCGGGCTCGCCGGGTCGACCGCCACCTGGCACGATGATCACGTCGGCCGTCTCGGGCTGCCAACCGTGCTTGACCCGTACCTCGGTGCCGAACGCTGCGGTGACCAGGCGTGGCCGGCCGTGCACCATGTAGTTGACGTCGATCTCCCGCTCGCTGTACCAGCCGGCCAGCGAGAACACTTCCTTTGGGGCGATGAAGTCCTGCTCCTCGACACCATCGAACACTACGATCCGTACCCGCAAGGGTCTGTTGGTGTCACGCGGCGGTGCGGCCGTCGCCGCAGCCGCAACCGGTCCGCCGGTCAGCGCTCCGACGCCCACCGCCGCCCCACCCGTCAACATCGCCCGTCGCTTCATCTACGTCCCTCCGTCACCAACGTCGGCAGATAGATAGTCGGCAATAGTGGCGAGTTGGTTCCGGGTGACGTATGGGAAGAATCCCTTGGTTCAGCCGAAGCCGGCCGTCAGGAACGCCCCGAGGCCGAGCAGCGCCAACGGCAGCGCCGTGGCGAGGCTGAGGATCCGGTTGCGGGTGGTCCGACCGGCAAGAACGATCACCAGTACGCCGAGCACCGCCCGGACCATGACATGTGGGATCGTCTCGCTGCCGTAGCTGGGATCGCCGATCCGGGCCGCCTCCAACGCCGCCTCGGTGAAGCACACCGCTCCCGGCAGGGCCGTACCGATGGTCTGCCGCCAGCCTGAGCCGCGTGCCCAGACACCGCCGACGCCGAAGACCACTCCGGCGAGGACCCCGAAGGCCATCCAGAGCAGCGACGTCGGCGCCCACAGCAGCGACCAGTCGTCGCCCTGGATCAGCGCCGCCGCCACGTAGTAAGCGGGTACGGCGATCGCCAGTCCGGCGGCGGCACCGGCAGCAGCCCGCAGCCACCCGGTACGGACCCAGTAGCCGAAGAAAAACGCGGCGACCGCCCACACCGCAGACGAGTTGCCCAGGTCGGCAAGGGGCCACCAAGGCATGAACTTGATCCATACGAAGTCGACGAAGCCCAGCAGGAAGCCGCCGGCCACAGCGACGAACGCGACGCGCCGATTGTCCGGGTACATGCCGCCGGACCATACCGTGCCGCAAGCGCGGGCGCTCCTCGTGCAGCGGGCAACACCGAGCCGCCAGACGGCTTCTGACCCGGTCAGCGAGACTCAGCCAGCATCACGATCACCGTTGACGAGGCTCTATACGCCTTTGGCGTGACGTGGTTTCTGACCCTACCCGCTCTGGCGGGGCTGTGAACAGCGCAGATGCAGGCCCTCTGCACGGCGACCTCCGGAGCTCCACATGCGACAGGTGACGCAGGTCGCTGGAACCGTTCGCTCCACTGCTGCAGCGCCGCCGCCACCCGCAGCCGGCGGCTGTCCCGCGAGATGTCGTAGCACACCAGCACCGTGGTCATCGCCACTCCAACCCGTCCCACGGCACGTCCCGCTCCACCCACGCGGCCAGCCGCTGCGCCTGCCGGTGCAGGTGACGACGGATCGACCCGGTGAAGCCGGGCAGGGCGCTGCGGGTCACCGTCGCCATCCGCTGCTCGTACGCGTCGATCAGCACCGCACGCCCCTCCCGGTTGAGCAGTACACCGGCCCGGTCGGTCTCCTCGCTGCCGTGCTCCAGACCCAGCCGCGCCAGGCTCGGCCGCCGGTCCGCCGGGGTGTGCAGCAGCCCGATCGCCGGGTCGAGCCCGGCCGCCGTCAGCGCGGTCACCGCCTCGCCGAGCAGCAGCGTGTAGCCGAACGACAAAGCCGAGTTGATGACGTCCAGTGGCGGTCGACGCGACCGGGTGGCGAACCGCAGCGGTGCCGGCAGCAACGCGCCCAGCGCGGCGAAGTAGGCACGGGCGGCCGCGCCCTCGGCCCCCATGATCTCGTCCCGGCTGGTCGCGCCCGCCACGGTGTCGATCGACCGGATGATCCCGACGATCGCGGCGTCGACCTGGTCGTGCCGTTCCTGCCGGCGGCTGCGGTGCAGCAGCACCGCCTGCTTCGACAGCTTGGCCGTCACCACCGCCCGGCCGAACGTCACCGCCCGCCACGGGTCGTCCGAGGCGCCCAGTTGCGGGCACCAGCCGACAGCCCCACCGGCCCGCACAGTGCCAGGCCGTGCACGTGACCGGCCGGCACGCTCAGCAGGGTGACACCGTCGGGTGAGTCCACGACCAGCCGGCCGGCCGCCACCCGTACCGTCGCGCCCGGCACCCCGACGTAGATCACCTTGGTCGGCGCGCGGTCCCCGTCCGGCGATTCAATCCCGCCGTACGGGTCGATATCGCCCAGGTCGACGCCGAAGCTCACCGCCGGACCGCCCCGTCTCCTACCGCTGTCATCACCCGCCGTTACCCGGTCGTTGGCCGAGTTAGCAGACCGACCTGCGGTGCTGTGTCCGGGCGAGCAAGCGTGGTGAGATCAGGCGATGATGCGACCTCTGCTCGACGCCGGACACCGGCTGTACGCCCGCCGGCTGCGCGCCCAGCTCACCGCCGCCGAGCTGCCCCGCCACCTGGCCATGGTGATGGACGGCAACCGGCGGTGGGCCCGGCAGATGGGCTTCGACGACCCCAAGGTCGGCCACCGGCACGGCGCCGAACACCTCGACGAGGTGCTGAGCTGGTGCGCCGAGATCGGCATCCGGCACGTCACGGTGTTCGTCGCCTCCGTCGACAACGTCCGCAAACGCGCCTCCGACGAGGTCGACAACCTGATGGGCATGATCGAAACCGTCGTCACGGATCGGCTGACCCGCGACGGCAACATCTGGCGGCTGCACCTGGCCGGTCGACTTGAGGTGCTGCCCGACTCGACCCGGCACGCGCTGAAGCTCGCCGAGGAGGCGACCCGGCAGCGGGAGACCGGCCACCACTTGACCGTAGCCATCGGCTACGACGGCCGGGAGGAGATCGTCAACGCCGTACGGTCGCTGTTGGACGACCAGGCACGGCGCGGGGCGACGCTCGACGACATCGCGCAGCGACTGACCGCCGACCAGATCGCCGCCCACCTCTACACCAGTGGGCAACCCGACCCGGATCTGGTCATCCGCACCAGCGGGGAACGCCGGGTGTCCGGCTTCCTGCTGTGGCAGGCCGCGCACTCCGAGCTGCACTTCTGCGACGTCTACTGGCCCGGCTTCCGCAAGATCGACCTGCTCCGGGCGCTGCGCTCGTACGCCGCCCGCAAGCGGAAACCCTGACCGCTACCGCCAGGTCGGTTCGAGGCGGACCAGGCCGAAGCCGCGGCCGCGCTGCGCGCCGACCCCGCTGTACGGTGCCAGCCGCATCAGCCGGTCCACCGCGCCGACCAGGGCGGTCGGCCCGTCGCAGACGTACCGGATGCGACCCAGAAAGCCCGACACCGTACGCCCGTTGACCTTGACCACGTCGCTGGTGCCGTCGATGTCGCTCACCCACAGCGCGTCCCGGTCCGGCCGCTCCCCCGGCCCATCAGTGCCCGGCCCACCGACACCCGGCAGCGGCAACACCAGCTCCGGCAGCCCGGCCGGCGCGTTCGCCCGCCACACCGCCCGCAGCCCGGCCACCACCGACCACGGGTCCGGCCACGGCGTGAACCCGTTGCCGCGCCGGAACGTCGCCGGGGTCAGGAACCGCAGCGACCACGCCGCGTCGCCGGACGGCCGGGCCAGCTCCAGCCACGACACCCCGGCCACCTGCCGCGCGCCGGTGACCGACGCGCCGACCTGACCACCGAACCGGATCACCGCCCCCGTCGCCGCCCCGGCCCGCAGCTTGTCGACCAGGGCGTCGTCGAGCAGGCCGACCTCGACCAGGGTGCCGGCCGGGTGCGCCACCGGCGGGCTGACGCTGTACGCCTTCGCGTGCGACCGGTGCGCCGCCTCGTCCACATCGAACCAGCGGGACACCACCGCGTGGACGTGTTCGAGCCGCACCCCGGCCGGGTCGACCCCCGGCACCACGAACTGCCACCTGCTCGGCATCACGCACTCCCCTCTGCCCGGCAAACCCACCAACGTAGGCCAGCCGGTCCACCTTCGACAAGCCTGGACCGTCGTCAGGTGTGGGGGTCGAGACAAGATCGATTGAAGGCCAGATACCCTAATCGGCGGTTGTTAGGTATCTGGCCTTCACTTGATCTTGCGCATGGTGCGGGCGGGGCCGGTCGGTCAGGCGGGTTGGTCGAGGCGCGCCAGGTGTTCGGCCGACAGTTCGAGGTCGGCGGCGGCCGCCGAGTCACGGATCGTCGCTGGACGTGACGCCCCAGGGATCGGGATCACGACCGGTGCCTTCGCCAGCAGCCAGGCCAGGCAGACCTGCTGCGGGCTGACCCCGTACTCCTTCGCGACCTCAGCGAACACCGCGAACCGCGACCCCAGGTCGGCGGCGCTGGCGATGCCGCCGAGCGGACTCCACGGCAGGAACGCGATGCCCAGCTCGGCGCAGAGCGTCAGCTCCGGCTCGCTGGAACGGAAGGCCGGGGAGAACTGGTTTTGTACGCTGACCAGCCGGCCGCCGAGGATGTCGTTGGCGAGCCGGATCTGCTCCGGGTCGGCGTTGGAGATGCCGGCGAGCCGGATCTTCCCGGCGTCGAGCAGGTCCCGGATGGCGCCGATCGAGTCCGCGTACGGCACGGTGGGGTCGGGCCGGTGGAACTGGTAGAGGCCGATCGCCTCGACACCGAGCCGTTTCAGCGACGCCTCGCACGCGCTCTTCAGGTAGTCGGGCGAGCCGTTCTTGGTCCACGAGCCGTCGCCGGGGCGCAGGTGACCGCCCTTCGTGGCGATCAGCACGTCGGACGTGTCACCGCCGAAGGTCGCCACGGCGCGGGCGATCAGCGACTCGTTGTGGCCGACGTCGTCGGCGTACAGGTGATAGGCGTCGGCGGTGTCGATCAGGGTGACACCGGCGTCCAGCGCGGCGTGGATCGTGGCGATCGACCGCTGCTCGTCGGGCCGGCCCTCGATCGACATCGGCATGCCGCCGAGGCCGATCGCGCCGACGCCGACGTCACCGATGTGGCGGGTGTGCATGCAGTCTCCTCTACAGGATGGTCCGTGGGCGCACGGGTGGTCGTACCCCACGCGCCCAGGTTCCACCCTCTTACCCTGCGGTTAAGCTGTCCAACAGAAGGATCCGATCCCGGCGATCAGTTTTGGTGATGAATCGTGGAGCTGCGTCAGCTCGAGTACTTCGTGGCGGTCGCCGAGGAGCGGCACTTCACCCGGGCCGCCGAGCGGATGCACGTCGCGCAGTCCGGCCTGTCGGCCTCCATCCGCTCGCTGGAACGGGAGCTGGGCGCCAGCCTGTTCGTCCGCAACACCCGCAGCGTCGAGCTGACCAACGAGGGCCGGGCGCTGCTCACCCAGGCCCGGCACGCCCTGGCCAACGTCGCCGCTGCCAAGGACGCGGTGGCCGCAGTCCGAGGGCTGCTGCGCGGCAAGCTGGCGGTCGGCACCCTGCAGTGCCTGGGCGCGGTCGACCTGCCGGCGGCACTGGCCCGATTCCACGCCGCCCACCCCGGCGTCGAGATCCGACTCCGCCAGGGCGGGTCACCGGACCTGGTCGAACGGGTCCGCACCGGCGACCTCGACCTGGCGTTCGTGTCGACGCCGGCCAGCGCGCCGACCGGCGTCACGCTGGCCCCGATCCGGGCCGAGCCGATGGTGCTGGCCTGCGGGCCGGAGCATCCGCTGGGCGATCGCGCCAAGGTCGACCTGGGCGAGCTGTCCGGTGAGACCTTCGTCGACTTCTCCCCGGGCTGGATCAGCCGGGACGTCGTCGACCAGGCGATGGCCGCCGCCGGCGTCGACCGGCGGGTCGCCTTCGAGGTCAACGACGTGCACTGGCTGCTCGACCTAGTCAGTCACGGGCTGGGTGTCGCCGTCGTGCCACAGTTTTTCACCACCAAGCGGACCGCCGCGCGCTTCGTGCCGATCACCGAACCGCCGCACTGGAACGTCGCGGTGGCGACCGCGAGCGGCCGGCACCCGAGCACCGCCGCGACCGCACTGCTGTCCATCGACGGCCTCCGCCCCCGATCCTGACGACGATGGCGGTTCCCTCGACTTCGCGCAGCAAACGTTCCGGGCTCGGAAGCCCCAGCCTCCGTCGCATACTGTCGGTCGTGGAAGCCACAAAACCGACTTCTTCGGTCATGCCCGCCGCACCAGGCATGAAGGTCTCTCGCCTCGAGTTGTTCTACGACCTGGTTTTCGTGTTCGCCTTCATCCACGTGACCACTGCCTCGGTCGAGGATCTGAAGCCGTTCGGACTGGTGGCGATCTTTCTGCTCCTGTCGGTGCTCTGGCTGGTCTGGTCCCGGTTCGCCCTGCTGGGGAACAATCTCCGGGCCGACTGGGGAATCATGCCGATCCACGGCTTCACCATCATGGCGATCGTCTTCATCTCCGTGGCGACGCTACCCGGCCTCGGCGACGAACCGCCGCAGGCACAGCCCGGCGTCCCGCAGGTCATTCCCGGCGAGTTCAGCTTCCCCACCTGCTACCTGCTGATCTGGTTGCTGGAAGCCGCAGCGCTGCGCATCGCCGCGAGGACGCACCCCGAACTACTGGGCACCTGGTGGAGGGACACACCGGTGCTGGCCACCAGCACCGCGTTACTGTTCGTCGCCGCGGTGGTACCACTGTTGGGGTGGCCCGGCGAGGGCGTCGTCACGCTCCTTCTGCTCTGGACGCTCGGCGTCGGCGTCGCGTACCTGACCACCGTCCGCCTCGAACCGTTCGCCGTGGTCTTTGCCGGGCACTGGACTGAGCGGCATGCGCAGATCATCCTCATCGGGTTCGGTGAGGCGCTGCTGTCGCTCGGGCTCGGCTCCGGCGCCTCGATCGGGGCGCCAGGCACCGTCCCGGTGATCACCGCGACGCTGCTCGGCATCGCCCTGATCTGCGCCCTGTGGTGGGCGTACTTCGACGCCCGGTCGTACGCCGCCGAGCAGGTGCTGCACCACACTCACGGGGTACGCCGCGACCGGCTCGCCCGCGACGCCTACACCCTGCTGCATCTGCCCATGCTGTTCGGCATCATCCTGCTCTCCCTCGGGTTGAAGCAGACGTTGGCCTTCCTGGCCGGGGCGTCGTCGACCGGCGACGACGCCCCGCTCGAACCGATCCACCTGCGCGCGCTCTACGGCGGGGTCCTGCTCTACCTGGTGGCGTTGTCGGCCTTCCAGTTGCGGACCGTCCGCAGCGTCGCCGCCAGCCTGGCCGTACCCGTCCTGCTGCTCGCCGCGCTGCTGCCGGTGGTCGACCGGATCCCGGCGTTCGCGGCGCTGCTGCCGCTCACCGCGATCACCGTCGCCGGTGTCGCCGCCGACAGCCAACGGTCCGGGGTCTGGCGGCACCAGCTGCGCGAACACCGGCTGGCCGAGCAACAGGCCCTGGAACGCGAGGAGAGTGACTGGCGGCGCCGCCACGGATGACGGGGCGTGACCCGCAAGTGCGGTGCACACGTGGCCATACTCTCACCGACAGTGATCCTGCTGTCCGCCAGCGATGGTACGGATGATGCCGACCATGTCGAGGGCCCCGTCGCCGCGGCTGACCGCGTCGGCGTAGAGCGCCCGGCACAGCTCGCTGAGCGGGACGCCTGCCCCCACTGCGGCGGCCGCGTCGACAATGAGCTCGGCGTTCATCTGCACATCGGCGATGGCCGCCTGCGCGGAGAGGTCGTCGGCGACCAGCTTCGCGGTCTTGACCCGGGAGATCGGCGAGGACATCTGACCCGCGTCGAGGACGCCGCGTAGCAGGTCCCGGTCGAGAGCGTGCCGGTCGGCGAAGTGGAACGCCTCGGCGAGGCCGGTCACGAGGGCGATCAGGAAGACGTTGGCGGCGAGCTTCATCGTGATCCCGGACGGCACCGGCCCGCAGGTGGCGATCTGCGCGCACAGCGGGTCGAGCAGCGCGACGGTACGCCGGACGACGTCGGGGCGGCCCGCCACCATCGCGACCAGTTTGCCGTCCTCCGCCGGGCGGCGGGAGCCGGAGACCGGGGCTTCGACGTAGTGTCCGCCAGCGCTTTCGACCTCGTCGGCCAGCGCCGTGGAGTACTCGGGGGGAAGTGTTCCCATGTTGACGATCGTGCGTCCGGCGACGAGGTGGGCGAGTCCGCCGGGGACGTCACGGAGGACCTGATCGACGGCGTCCGCGTTGCGCAGCATCACGATCACCGTGTCGCACTGTGCGAACACCTCCGGGACGTTCGCGGCGGTACGGGCACCGGCCGCAGCGAGCTCGTCGTCGGACTTCGGGGTACGGCTCCACACGGTCAGCCCGAGGCCGCTGCGGGCGAGTCGGCGGGCCATCGGCAGCCCCATGATGCCCAGGCCGAGGAACCCGATTCGGCCCGGTGGGGCATCGGCGCCGCCGCCGCGCAGCGGCTCGCCGGTCAGCGACTTGACGAACCAGTGGTGCGCGTACGGCTGGTCGTTGAACGGGGCGGCCTCGTCGTATCCGGCAGCCCGGTACAGGCCGATCGCCTCGGTGAGGGTCCGGTTGGTGTCCAGTCGTACGACGCCCGCCCCGAGCGAGGCCGCAGCCTCCTCGGCCGCGGCGAGCAGCCGCCGTCCGATCCCCAGCCCGCGCAGCTCGGACGACACCCAGAGCCGGCGGATCTCCGCTGACGTGTCGTCGACCCTGGTGACGGCGACGCAGCCGACGGGGCGGTCCTTCAGTGTCGCGAGCAGGAACAGCCCGGACGGGGGACGCAGCGCGTCGTCGGTGGTGGGGACGGCCCGGTCCGGTCGGAACCCGCCGTCGAACCGGTCGTCGAGCGTGCGGCGGTACGCGTCGACCGCCCACCGCGCCGGTTCCGAGGCCGGGTCGGCAGCGGCGATCGCGACCGTGGACGCGGTGAACAGGCGGCGTACGGTCTCGGTCGCCGTAGCGAGCTCGTCGCGTTGGCGCTCGGTCAGCGGGGCCAGGATCGTCCCGACGAGTTCGTCGGAGAGCCGGTCCAGCACCGCCAGCTCCGCCAACCCCGACGGGGTGAGGGTGGCCCGGCGGACCCGGCTGTCGTGTTCCGAAGGGGACACGACGACCAGCCCTTCCTGCTCGAGTGCGCGCAGCTGCCGGCTGGTGTAGCCGGAGTCGAGTCCGAGGCGGCTGCGCAGCTCACGGACCTCGATGCCCTCGGTGCCAATCTCCCACAGCAGCCGATCGAGGCTGAGCGGTCGGTCGCGTGCCAGGTAGCGGTCCTCCAGCACGCCGAGTCGTTCGGTGACGTCGCGGTTGAACGCGCGGATGGTCTGGATCCGGGATTCCAAGCTCACAATCTCTGACTATAGTCAGAGATATCTCCGCTGCCGTCGGCCGAGGCGCACCCAAGGGGATACCCCGGTCGACCGTTGACACAGACAGGTGGCCGCTATGGACTAAAGGTCCACTACAGTCCGGCCGTCGCGATCACCTGATCCATCCGGTCGGAGGATGCGATCGGCGAGCAGTCGGCCATTGACCTGAGGAGATCAGCCGTGAGATCCAAGCACCGCGCGACGGCGTACGCGCTCGGCCTGGCCGCCGCGCTGGCATCGGTGACGTACGGTGGCCTACCGGCCGCAGCCGCGAGCGGCACCGCGTGGTCGGCGGCACCGGCCACGGCCGACGCAGCCGGACCGGCGACCTGGAAGGCCGCCGGCCTGGTGGACGAGGGTCAGACCATCTGCACCCGGCCGACCGTCGGGCAGCGCAGTCTCGTCCTGATCAGGCTCGTCGGCAGTTGGCCGCAGCTGGCAACGGACACCAACCACTTGCCCGCCGGGTCATCGGTCGCGACGTATCCCATTTACCCGGGGTCGAACGACAGTCCCACCCAGATCAGCTCGGCGGTCAACGTGCTGCTGCCGGCGCTGCCGCTCGGCACACAGCGCACCGCCGAGGTCGAGGTCACCGACGGCGTACACACCCAGACCGTCGCGTTCCACATCGTGGTGACCGAGGACTGCACCGGGTTCCGCCTCTGACCGACGAACGACAACCGACCGGCAAGGACCGGCCGGGACCCGGTGTCAGGTGGGGCGGCCCAGATCGAGCTGCGGGATCGTGAACTGCGCACCGAGCTGGAAGTAGATCGGCCACACATGCCGCGGCCAGCGGTACTGCCGGGCCGACCAGATGCCGAGCCCGACCGAGATCTCCTGCGGCAGCTGCGCGCCGAGCAGGACGATCGCCTCCGGAGCGGCGGCGGCCTGATCCGCCACCCACTGGGCCGCCGCCGCGACGATCGCCGGATAGTCCGCCCACCGGTGCTGGGTCTCGCCGGGCGGCGGCAGGTAACGCCACTCCCGTAGCTCCGTCGACATCGTCGCCGGCAGTCCCAGCCCGACCGCGTCGTGCAGCTCGAAGACGACCGGTTCGCGACTGCCCGCCGCCGCGTCGTCGTGGGCGGCCCGGTCGGTGACGTCCACCGGCAGGCTCGGCAGCAGCCCGAACCGGTTGTGGTTGGTCCGCAGCACCAGCAGCAGCACCTCCGGCACCGGTTCCAACGCGGTCCCCGGCGCGGTAGCCGGCACCGGCTCCGGTCCGGCCGCCGTACCCGGCTGACCGTTGCGGCTGATCTGCAGCCGCACCTGGTGACGTCGCACGTTCAACTCGCCGAACAGCCCGTCGCCGGGGCGCTCGATCTGCTGCTGGAACGAATGTCCGTCGTCCTGGACCGGTCGTGCCCGCACCGGGCCCTGGCGGCCAAAGCTGTCCCGCTGGCGGACCCGCACCGCCCGTCCCCGGCTGAGCGTCGTCGTCCGCTGTCCGAACGCGACCGCCACCGGCCACGGTGCCCACATGAACAGCGACCGGTCCAACGCGGCGTCCCGGCCGTCCGGGTCGTGGTTGGCGACCTGGAAGTGCCGGACCACGGCGTCCATGTCACGACCCCAGCGGGTCGCCTCCTCGCCGTGCGGCCACACCGCCGTCCGGTCGAAGCTACGCAGCGGCGGCACCGGCCGGAACACCGCGAACTGGTCCCGTACCTCGCTCAGGAAGCCTTCCTTCTGCTCCGGGGTCCACTCGGCGGCCGTCTCGTTGACGACGTACGCGATGCCCCGGGTCTCCCGCAGCCGGTTGCGCCACCACCACAGCACCGCGCCACCGGCGACCGCCGCCACCCCCAGACAGAGGAAGACGACCAGCCACCAGACCCGGTCCCGCCCCTGCGACCAGCCCTCGGCGGCCAGGTCAGGCGCGATCCCGCCGGCCGCGCTGAACGCGGCGGTGCCGACGGTGAAGAAGACGCCGATGAACCCGGTGCCGGCCGGACCCGCCAGCCACCTCGCGAAACGTGCCACATCCACGGTACGGCGGGCGCGTCGCGCCACGGTTGGCCGATTCCGTTCTACCTCAGACAAGGTCACCTCGCCGCTTTCCACCGGTACGGTCAGCCGACCGTAACCACTTGACCGGCGTACGCAATCCCCCGGGTGGATCTTCCGGCGCCCACGGGCGGCGGAAGATGGGCGAGATCACACCGGCCCGACCGGGTGACCGGTCGGGCCGGTAGCGGCCGGAAGCGTCACGGGCGCTACCGGCGCCGGAGTACGGAATCTACAGCGGCCAGAGGATCGTCGGCAGGCCGGTGCCGGTCACCACGAACCCGACCGCGACGGACTGACCCGGCGCGAGCGATCCGTTCCAGCTTGTGTTGATCAGGGTGTAGTGCGGCGTACTGGTCGCGATCTGCGCATTCCATACGCTGGAGACGGTCGACCCCGCCGGTAGCGTGAAGGCCAACTCCCAGCCGGTGATCGGCACAGTGAAGTCGTTCGTGACGACAATCTCCGCGACATAACCGGTCGACCAGGAACTTGTCTGGGTAAATGTTGCCGTCGTCGCCTGCGCCGACGGCGCGAAGAACAATGTCGCGGAAACACCGATTGCCAGTGCCGCGACGAAGCCGAGCAGCTTCCGCATTGAGAGCACCACCATCCACTAGTTCTGCCAGGTGACACGACCTTACGACTTTACATAGCCACGCTTCAATGCCATTTCTTGCAGCATAAAGTGATGCGCGAATCGCATGACAGACCGGGCCACCGTAGGAAATATGCGAGTTTCACCCACGTGATCCGTAGGGCGCCGAAAGCCCGCCGGGAGTCGGCTGCCCACCAAACAACCACTTTGAACGATGGGCGTCTATGATGAGTGGGCGGGAGCGGCAGTGCTGACAGTCCGAGCCGAGGGCAACGGCGACGGAACCAGACCGTCCCGCCCGGATCGCGCCGGGCGGAGGAGAGGAAGCCTGATGAAGCTCGCCCCCCGTGGCAAGATCCCACCGTCCCAGTTGCGTCGCGGAACCGGCGCGGCGGCGGCGCTCGCCGCGGTGACCGCTGCGGTCACCGCGGCGAGCGTCCTGACCGCCCCACCGTCGATGGCCGCGACGCCCGACATCACCGTCAACACCGGCTCGTCGTACCAGACGATCGACGGGTTCGGTGCCGCCACCCCGATCTTCAGCAGCGGCGGCGACCAATGGACGACCACCGAAACCCAGACGCTCGTCGGCATGGGTCAGGGGCAGCTCGGTCTGTCGATCGTCCGGACCGTCGTGTCACCGACGTCGAGCGAGTGGAGCTGGCCGGTGAGCAGCCTGCGGACGGCCAAGTCCTACGGCTCCGACGTCAAGATCCTCGCGTCGCCATGGACGGCTCCGGCGCACTTCAAGACCAACAACAGCCGGGTCAACGGCGGCAAGCTCAGGACCGACTACTACGACGACTACGCCACCCACCTCAACGACTACGTGCAGTACATGAAGGGACAGGGCGTCACCATCGACGTCACCTCCATCCAGAACGAGCCGGACTGGCACCCCGACTACGACTCGATGGACTGGACCGGCACCGAAATGCGCAACTTCGTCCGCGACCACGGTGCCGCCATCCGGGACACCGAGCTGATGGTCGGTGAGTCGCTGAGGTTCAACCGCGCCTACAGCGACCCCACGCTGTACGACGCCGCCGCGCGCAACAACATCGGGTACGTCGGCGGCCACCTGTACGACACGGAGAACAGCGGGAACCTGTCCCCCTACCCGCTCGCGAACCAGTACGGCAAGAACCAGTGGATGACGGAGTGGAATCTGCACGCCGCCGATGGAAACGGCTCGAACATCTGGGGGGACCCCAGCAACACCGCTGTCTGGAACGAGACGCTGGACGACATCATGCGGACCGTGCACAGGTCGATGGAATCCGGTTGGAGTGCGTACATCTGGTGGTATGGCCGCCGATTCTATTCCTTTATCGGTGACGGCGAGTCACAGTACGGCACCACGAGGGGCGCGCCGCTGCGACGCGGCTACGCCTTCTCCCAGTACGCCAAGTACGTCCGGCCGGGTGACCGACGGGTCGCCCTGTCGAAGAGTTCCCGGGTCTCCGGCCTGGAAGTCACCGCCTACCAGGGGCGGGGCAAGACCACTCTGGTGGTTCTCAACCGATCCAACAGCGTCGTCGACGACGCCGTCGTCCAGATCCCGCAGAACATCTCGACGGCCGAGTACACCGTCACCTCCCGCACCCAGAGCGCCCAGCCACAGCCGGTGAGCGTCAGCGGCGGGCAGGTCACGGTCGACGTCCCCGCGCGGAGCATCTCCACGATCACCCTCACCGAAGGGACCGCACCGCCGACCACCGCACCACCGACGACGGCACCACCCACCACCGCACCACCTACCACCGCACCACCAACGACGGCACCACCGACGACCAACCCGCCGGCCGGCGGCTGCCGGGTGACCAACACGGTCGACGCGTGGAACTCCGGCCTGGTCGACAACATCACCATCACCAACACCGGCACGGCAACGGTCAACGGCTGGTCGTTGAGGTTCACCCTCGCGCCCGGGCAGACCATCACGTCCGGTTGGAACGCCACCTACGCCCCGAACAGCGGTCAGGTGACCGCCACGAACGTCAGCTACAACCCCACCATCCCACCCGGAGGATCGGTCAGCATCGGCTTCCAGGCCACCCACACCGGTAACAGCTCCGCGCCCAGCGGGTTCACCCTCAACGGTGCCACCTGCGGCTGAGCCCGGCGCAACTTGCCTGGGCCGTACACCGGCCACCTGCGACGACGGGACAGCACGGCCGGTGTACGGCTCGGCGGTCACGACAACGAATCCATCCGGAGGTCGGACATGGACCGGTAATCGATCTAGCTTACTGTCAGCGCAGCGTCCACCCCGGGCCTCGCCCTTCGGCACCGGGTCAGGTCGCACTGACCGAAAGGGAATCGATGCGCTGGCTTCAGACATCACGACGGCGCCTGCTGTCCGCCACCGTCCTCATAGCTCTGCCCGCCGCTCTGGCAGTGGCCCAGTCACCGGCCACCGCCAGGCCGCTACCCTCGCCCAGCGAAGCGGCGTTCGACACGCAACTGCTCGCCAAGGCCACCCCGGACGAATGCTTCGCCGGTATCGGCCTGCCCTACCCGGCCGGCCCGCCGTGCGAGTCCGGCCAGGCCAAGGTCAACCAGGCGTACGTGTGGTCGCTCGCCCAGGCCAACGACCGGCTGTGGTTCGGCACCGGGTCGAACGTCAACTGCATCGTCACCGGGGCGACGCTCTCCCTGCCGAACCCCCGGATGACCGACGACTACGTGTGCGAGTTCGCCGAGAGCCAGGTTGCCAAGGATAATCCGATCATGCCGGTCAGCGTCGGTGACCACCGGCAGCCCCGGGCGTACGTCTACGACCTGGCTTCCGGCACGTTGACCGAGAAGACCAGTGACATAACCTCCGCGTCGCCCGACGATCTGTCCCGGCTGCGCCGCACGCTGGGCCTTCGGGCCGGCGGTACCCATCAAGGCGTGGTGCTGCTGGCCGGGCCGGCGCTCGGGGCCACGGTGAGCATGTTCGCCTTCGACACGGTGACCGGTGACTATCTCGGCTCGGCCAACTTCACCCAGTACGGCAACATCCGCAACTTCCTGGTCGCCGACGGCGTGCTGTACGCCGGGGTCGGTGTCGGCCCCAACGGTCGCGACGGCGGGCACATCCTGCGCTGGGCCGGCGACCGGACCGACCCGTTCAACTTCGTCGAGGTCGGGCAGTTGCCGGCGCAGGTCGCCGACCTGGAGTTGCACGACGGCCGGGTCTTCGTCAGCACCTGGTCGGCCGCCGGCAGCGGGTCGGCCGGCGCGCGTACCGCCAAAGGCCGGCGGACCGGCCGGATCGGGGTCACCGATGAGCCAGACCCGGGCATCGCCGGGGTGTGGATGAGCCCTCCGCTGGCCGCCGCCGAACCCGGTCTGACCCCGGACGACACCGCCGGGTGGACGCAGGTCTGGAGTGCCGCCTCCTACGAGCCGGATCCGGTGATCGCCGGCTCCTACGGGCTCGGCGCGCTGGCCTCGTACCGTGGATACCTCTACTGGGGCACGATGCATGTGCCGATGAAGTCGACCGCGATGGTGGCCGAGGCGTACCCGCCGGTCGACGAGCTGGCGGCCCGCACGACGCTGGAGCGGTCGCAGCGGGCGGTGAGCATCTTCCGGGGCAAGCGGTTCGGCACCGCGAGGCAGCGGGTCGACCTGCTGTACGGCGAGGCGGTGCTGCCAGCGTACGACGCCAGTGCGAACGACGGCGCCGGTGCCTGGCGCTGGTCGCGCACTGGCTACCGGCCTCGGTACGGCCACATGGGGTTCGGCAACATCTACAACAACTACACCTGGACGATGGCGGTCTCCGGTGGCCGGCTGTTCGTCGGCACGATGGACTGGAGCTACCTCGCCAAGGACCTGCTGCCGCAGACCGTGGCCGAGCTGGGCTATCCGGCGGCGGCCGCCGCGTCGACCGCCGGGCCCGACCCGATCACCATCGATCCGCAGCTGTACGGCGGTGACTTGTGGATGTTCGGCTCGAACCTGCGGCCGGCAACGGCGGTCGACACGCAGGGGCTGGGCGGCAACTACCTCAACTACGGCATCCGCACGATGGTGGCCGACGGATCGACGCTGTACCTCGGCATGGCGAATCCGATGAACCTGCGGACCGATCCGACCGACGACGTGCCGGAGGGCGGCTGGGAGTTGATCAAGCTGACACCGACCGTGCCCTGACCGCGCGCTCACTCCTCAGTGGGCACACACTGCACTCTCATCGGGCGGTGTGTGCCCACTCGTCGGTGAGCTACCTGACTGTTCGCTCATGCCGGACATGCGACGGCAGTCGAGGTACGCGGATCGCGGAACAACCGACGGTGAAAGTGGAGCACGTCAATGCGTCGCCCTAGGCTTTGGCGGTCCCGTCACCGTACCGGTGGAGGTTCCATGGTCAGCATCCGATGTCCGTTCGCCGCCCCCGTCTTTGGAACCTCGGTGTACTGGTTCTCGCACGCGAACTGAGGGCGGCCGGTGGCTGCCCAACGACGCCCAATCCGACACCGCATCCCAGCGCCGAAGCCCGGCGCCCACGGGCCTGACCCAGCAGGCCCGGTGGACAGGAGCCAACGGCACGGCGGCTAGGATTTCGCCCGGCAGAACCACGCACACACCGACTGGGAGTCCACTTCGTGCAGACTACAATGAGGACAGCACTGCTGGCGGGTGCCTCGGCAGCGGTCCTCGCCGTCACCGCCTGTGGCGGCTCATCAGCCACAACGGACGAAGGCGGCGCCGAGACGTCCGGCGTACTGGCGCAGCTCGCCAGCGACGCCACCGGCTCGCTGCAGAAGACCGTGGAGACCACCACCAGCGCCAACTCGGCAGCGGTGACGATGACCGGCACCAGCGGTGGGGAACCGGTCGACGTCAGCGGCGTCATCAGCTTCGGCGACTCACCGGCCGCCGAGCTGATTCAGGTCGACCCCGAGGACGGCGAGATCACCGTACGGGTGATCGGCACCGCGTTCTACGTGAGCATCCCCAAGGCCGATCAGGCGTCCATGGACGGCAAAAAGTGGTTCAAGATGGACTTCGCCGCCCTCGGTCAGACCTCGGACGACCTCGCTCAACAGCTCGAAGGCTTGGACCCGGTGCAGAACGTCCGGACCCTGCTGGAGGGTGCGGAGGTCACCGTCGTCGGCGAGGAGACCATCGACGGCGTGCCGACCGTGCACTACACGTCGGTCACCCCGGTGGACACCTACCTGGAGCAGTTCGAGGCCGAGATCCGCGCAGGCCTCGAGGAACAGCTCGCCACGGCAGAAATCACCGAGGTCGCCGTCGACGTGTGGGTCGACGAGCAGTACCAGCCACGTCGGGTGCAGATCGTCATGGGCACGATGAGCGACATGACGATGAACTACACCGATTACGGCAAGGCGGTCACCATCGAGGCACCGCCGGCCGCCGAGACGGCCGACTTCGCCGAGCTGATGCAGGACCTGCAGGACCTGCAGGACCTCGCCGACGAGCTCGGCGGCTGACCAGCGACGTGAGGCGCAACAGCGACGGCGACGGACCGACCTCGCTGCCGTACGTGATGACCGGCGT
>NZ_JBHMIN010000056.1:0-41344 GCF_048060215.1 Micromonospora sp. LOL_021
TCTCACGGACGCGTACTCGCTCTCCCACCCGGACAGCCTGGCGGCACCCCACCGCCCGGACCAGCACCCGCACGGCGCGTCACGAGGCAAACGTTCCCTGACACGGCACTAGTACCGCCGTCGGTTCTGCTGGTGCCGCCGGTCGGTCTGGGCGTGGTCCGTCCGGGCGTGGTCGGTCAGCGGGGGCGGCAACGGTTCGGCGTGCAGCACCGTCAACCGGGACACCGCCCGGGTCAGCACCACGTACAGCCGGTGCAGCCCACGCGGCTCGGCCGCGACGATACCGGCCGGCTCGACCACCACCACGTGGTCGTACTCCAGGCCTTTCACCTCGGTCGCGGCGACCACCGACACTCGGATCGCGGGGTCGCCGGCGGCTCCGGTGACGCCGATACCGGCGGCGGTGAGGGCATCGCGTAGGCCGGGCACCGCGGACTCGGCGGCGATCACCCCGACCGAGCCGTCGTGGGTCAGCGCCGCGTGGACCTCGGCCACCGTGGCACCGGTCAGATCATCGACGGTACGCAGCGACAGCGACCCGTCGCGACGCAGCGACACCGCCGGTGGTACGTCCACTTCGAGCGCCGGCAGCAGCCGGTTGGCCAGCTCGACCACCACCGCCGGCACCCGGAAGCCGACCGTCAGCGGCACCACCGGGGCGTCGGGCCGATCGAGGTGGGTCAGGGTGCGGTGCCAGTCGGTGGCCGCCCACGGGGCGGTGCCCTGGGCCAGGTCGCCGAGCAGGGTGACCGAGCCGTGTTCGCAGCGTCGGGCGATCGCCCGGCACTGCATCGGCGACAGATCCTGCGCCTCGTCGACCACCACGTGCCCGTACCCGGTCGGCCGGTCGAGTAGCCCGGCGACCTCGTCGATCAGCACCAGGTCGGCCTCGGTCCATCTGGTGGTGCGGACCGATCTGGCCGGTGGCCGCAGCAGTGCCGCCTGTTCGGCCTCGTCGAGCAGACCGCCGGCGGCGGCCGCCAGCCGCTGCGGATCGGTGAGCAGCGTGGACACCACCTCGGTCGGGGTGAGTGCCGGCCAGACCCGGTCCAGCAGGGCGCGTACCGGGGCCACCCGGGCCATTCGCCGCAGCCAGGCGTCGCTCGGTGATTCGGCGCGCCGGGTCTCGGCCTGGCGTTGCAGCAGCGCGACGATCCGGGCCAGCACCCGTTCCCGACCGGTCCGGTACGGCGGATCCTCCTCGCGGACCGTCCGCACGATCCGGTGCAACGCCTCGACGCCGATCCGCCAGCGGTAAGAGCCGTCCGGCACCACGATCGACTCGTCCGGTTCGCCGAGGTACGCCTCGACGGCGCGACGCAGTACCTGCGCCATCCTGGGGTCGTGTTTGAGCGCGGCGGCGGCCGGGGTGTCCTCGGCCCGTACCGGTACCGAGTCGATCAGGTCGGCGACCGTGCACTGGGCCACCTCGACCTCGCCGAGGGCGGGCAGCACGTTGGCGATGTAGGACAGGAACACCCGGTTCGGCCCGACGATCAGCACTCCGGCCTTGCGTAGCCGTTCCCGGTGCGCGTACAGCAGGTAGGCGGCCCGGTGCAGGCCGACCGCGGTCTTGCCGGTGCCGGGCGCGCCCTGTACGCAGATCGACTCGGCCAGCTCGGCGCGGACCAGTTCGTCCTGTTCGGGCTGGATGGTGGCGACGATGTCCCGCATCGGGCCGACCCGGGGCCGTTCGATCTCGGTGGTCAGGATGCGGGAGGCGGTGCCGAGCTCCTCGCCCCGGTCGAGGTGTTCGTCCTCGAAGCTGGTGAGTTCGCCGCCGGCGTAGCCGAACCGGCGGCGGACCCGTACCTGCTGCGGGTCGCGGGCGCTGGCCTGGTAGAAGGCCCGGCTGATCGGCGCACGCCAGTCGAGGACCAGTGGTTCGCCGGTGTCGTCGGCGACATGCCGGCGGCCGATGTGGTGGCGACTGATCTGGTCCCGACCGGTCCGCAGCCCACCCGGATCGGGCTCGCGGCCTGGCGCGAGGTCGTCGTCGAGGTTGTCGTCGAGGTCGGAATCGAGGTCCAGGTCGAGCCGGCCGAAGAACAGCGGCGTGTCCGGGTTGTCGGCCAGCTCGGCGACCCGGCGGGCCAGGTGCCGGCCCAGGGTCTCGGCGGTGTACGCGTCCCCGGCGACCCGGTCGCCGGTGCTGAACAGGGCTTCGGCCCGGCTGCGCATCCGGGCGAGCGCGGCGCGGGAGGCGGTCAGATGGGCGCGTTCGGCGGCGAGTTCGCCGTCGAGGTCGGGTAGGCGGCTGTCGAGGTCGGGTGCGGGCATGCTGACTCCTGGCTGGGATCGCCGGCGTGCTCGCTCGCGTGTCCGGAACCGGGTCGGCCGGTGCCCGGCGCGGGGGACGTCCGCTGCGGTGCGACTCACCGCGGCCGTCAAGCGGCCATCGACTTTACTCTCGGCCCGTCGCGGGTCAACCAGTTTCCCCATCGGCGGGCGTACGGGGGTGCGGGGTGCGCCACAGGTCCGGGCCGCCGCCGGGCGTGGCGACCACCCGACGGCTACCGTGGAGATCATGAGTCACGGTGACGGGGGCGAGGGCGGCGGGCTGCGCCGACCACGGGTCGGGCACATCCAGTTCCTCAACTGCCTGCCCATCTACTGGGGGCTGATGCGCTCCGGCGCGCTGCTCGACGTCAACCTGCACAAGGACTCCCCGGAGCGGCTCGGTGCCGCCCTGGTCGCCGGCGATCTGGACATCGGCCCGATCTCGTTGGTCGAGTACCTGCGGCACGCCGACCAGTTCCTGCTGCTGCCGGACATCGCGGTCGGCAGTGACGGTCCGGTGTTGTCGGTGAACGTCGTCGCCACCCGGCCACTGGGCGAATTGTCCGGCCGCCCGGTGGCGCTGGGCTCCACCTCGCGAACCGGCGTGCTGCTGGCCCGGATGCTGCTGGCCGAACGGTACGGCGTCGACCCGGACTACTTCACCTGCCCGCCGGACGTCACCCAGATGCTGCTGGAGGCCGACGCCGCCGTGCTGATCGGCGACGTCGCGCTGCGGGCCCGCCACGAGGCTCCGGCGCGCGGCCTGGCCGTCACCGACCTGGGGCAGGCGTGGCGGGACTGGACCGGGCTGCCGATGGTCTTCGCCGTCTGGGCGGTCCGCCGTGACTTCGCCGCCGCCCACCCCGGCCAGGTCAAGGAGGTCCACCAGGCGTTCCTGCGGTCGCGTGACCTCTGCCTCGCGGAGCTCGACGAGGTGGCCCGGTCCGCCGCCAGGTGGGAGCCGTTCGACGCGCCGACGCTGGCTTCGTACTTCCGGGCGTTGGACTTCTCGCTCGGTGACCGGCAGGTGGCCGGGCTGCGGGAGTTCGCCCGCCGGGCGGCCGGATCGGGTGCCGCCCCGGCGCTGCCGTCGGCCGGCCCCGAGTTCTTCCTGCCCTGACCCGCCTGCGCTTCCTGCCCCTGACCGCGCCCGGATGGCTCAGCTGCCGGCCGAGGCGGTCGCGGCGGCCCGTAGCTGCTGGGCCACCCCACGGCAGATCTGCGCGCCGTACGTGTAGGGCTGGTCGACCGGGAACCGGGTCATCACTCCGATGGTCCACCCGTCGCCGATCGCCAGGCAGTTGACGTGCCACTCCCGCTCGTCGTCCCGGATCACCCAGCCGTTCTTGACGGCAATCCCGTCGGCTTCGTCCGCCGGGAACGCTTCGACCACCCCGAAATCGCCTGGACCGCGTACGCTGCGCATCTCAGTCAGCAGCCAGTCGGTCCACTCGGCGCCGGCCGCCCGGCCGTCGGCGATGCACGCCCCGATCCGGGCCACGTCGCGGGGGGAGAGCCGGGTGGTGCTCCACCGGTTCTCGGTCGAGCTGCGGCTGTCGGTGAGCCCGCAGATCCGGATCATCCGCTCGGTCGCCGCGGTCCGGCCGATCTCCTGCCACAGCTCCTCCGCGACCTGGTTGTCGCTGTCCCTGATCATGATCTCGAGCTGCCGCATCCGGAAGTCACTCGGCGTCCGGCCCGCTTCGGCCGAGGTACGCAGGTAGTCGGCGGCGATCCACGCCTTGATCAGCGACGCCGTGGTACTGGTCTCGGCCAGGTTGGCGGATCCGTGGACCTCGCCGGTCCGTTGGTCGAGCATCGCCCACGACCACCAACCGTCGATGCCGTCCAGCCGTACCGTGGTCGGCGCGACGGCCAGCGGTGACAGCGTCGGGTCGGGCTCCGGGGTCGGGCTCTCGCTCGGGCCGGACGTCGGGGTCGACGCCGGTTGACGCCAGCTGGGCTGTTGGTCCGTGGCCTGCTGGTCGGTCGGCTGCTCGCCGGCGGCGGCCAACGGCGCGCCGGGAACCAGCCGCAACCCGGCGATGCCGGCGACTGCCAGGGCGACTACCCCGATCACGATCAGCGGCGTACGCCATCCGGCCCGGGTGTGGCGGGCCACGCCGCCCGGTCGTCCGGTCACCTGCCGGGAGGGTCGGCTGGCCATCAGCCGACCCGGTCGGCTGGTGAACAGCCGGTGCAGCCGGCGGGTCGACGGAATCCAGGAGGTGGGTGGCATGTCACCCGGCCGGTGTCGCCGAGGGCGGCAGTACGGCGGGCGGCTGGATGGCGGCACCAGCGTGTGGGGTGACCAGTTGCCGGGCCACCTCACGGCAGATGCCCGCCCCGTACTCGAGGCCGTAGCGGCCCGGGTACCGGGTCATCACCGCGAGCACCCAGTCGTCGTGTACGGCCAGGCAGTTGAGATGCCACAGGCCGTCCGCCCAGATCAGCGTCCAACCGTTCTTGATGCCGACCGGCGACTCCCGCAGCAGGCTCTCCGGCAGGCCGTCGATGATGCCCCAGCGGCCCCCGCCGGAGGTGGTTTCCTGCTCGGACGCGGCGGTCCCACCCCGCACCTGGGACATCTCGTCGAGCACCCAGTCGGTCCACAACGGGCCGGCGGCGGTGCCGTTCTTGACGCACTCGCCCATCAGCACGGCATCGCGGGCGGACATCTGGGTGTAGCTCCACCAGACGTTGTCCTCCTTCGGCGGCACGACCATCCGGGTCTGCTGGAGGCCGCACATCTTGATCATCCGGGTGATCACGTCTTCGCCGCCGGCCTCGTAGAACAGCAGGTCGGTGGCCCGGTCGTCGCTGTCGCGGATGGCCAGGCTGGCCTGCTGCAGGATCGTCGAATCAGGCTCGGCGTCATCGAGCTGCCGTAGGTAGTCCGCGACGATCCAGATCTTGATCATCGATTCGGTGGAGCTGGTCTCGGTCATGTTGGCCGAGCCGCCGATCTCGCCGCTGTCGCGGTCCAGCAGCGCCCAGGTCATGAAACCGTCGACCGGGACCGAGACCGGTACGGCCCGCAACGTCGGCACGGCCGGCGGCTCAGGGGACTCGGCCATGGCGAGGGCCGGATCGGTCAGCTCGACGGCGGACCGGTTGGCGTTCGGCCCGGTCCCGCCGACGAACCGGGCCGAGGCGGTGGGGATCACCAAAACGGCACCGACCACCAGGGCTGCCAGCACGACAGTGAGTGTCACGCGTGAACTCATGGGGGGCTGCTCCGGGGAGTGAATCGGTGATTTCAGCTCGTCGGTGCTCTGGCGGGTCGCGTCGGTACGGGAAGGTCCTGGTACCGGGTGTTTCTGGGACTGCGGGTTCTCTTGCCGACAAATACGGTCAGGTGGGCCGGTGCGAGCCTCGTCGCCGCCGCGCCATTGGGCAGTTTACGGGGCGAATCTCGGAGTGCCAGCCCTCGCGCGCCGGAGATCTCAGGGGATGAGTGGTGAATGCATATGCTTCGTCCGGTTAGATGAGTATTTTCATAATAATAAGTGGATAAACATCATGTTAGCTGGGCGCCTCTGGTGACGCCCTGTGCAAACTTGATCCCGTGCCGTGAAGATTCTCGAGTGCTGTTACAGGGCTTGGCTGCGACTGGGGTCTCTTGTAACACTAGATCGGTGGACGGTGACGACGCCCAGACGGTGAGTGGTGCCCGCAGCGGGCTCCTCGACGAGGTCGAGGCCGCCGAAGCTGACCTGCGCGATGCGGCGCTGCGCGGCCCGATCCCCGGTCCACGCGCCGCCGACGATCCGATCGATCCCGACCGCACGGCCGATCCCGACCGGGACTTCATCGAAATGATCGACGCCGACCAGAAGATCGAGCCGCGCGACTGGATGCCGGACGGCTACCGCCGCACACTCATCCGGCAGATCGCGCAGCACGCGCACTCCGAGATCATCGGAATGCAGCCCGAAGGCAACTGGCTGACTCGGGCGCCCAGCCTGCACCGCAAGGCGATCCTGCTGGCAAAGGTCCAGGACGAGGCCGGCCACGGGCTGTACCTGTACGCCGCGGCGGAGACTCTCGGCGTCAGTCGGGAAGAGTTGGTCGACCTGCTGCTCGCCGGCCGGCAGAAGTACAGCTCCATCTTCAACTACCCCACGCTGACCTGGGCGGACGTCGGCGCGATCGGTTGGTTGGTGGACGGCGCGGCGATCATCAACCAGGTCCCACTGTGCCGCTGCTCGTACGGCCCGTACGCCCGCGCCATGATCCGCATCTGCAAGGAGGAGTCGTTCCACCAACGGCAGGGCTACGAGATCCTGCACACCCTCGCGCACGGTACGCCGGCCCAGCGTCGGATGGCTCAGGACGCGGTGGACCGCTGGTGGTACCCGTCGCTGGCGATGTTCGGGCCGCCGGACGCCGACTCGACCCATTCGGGTCAGTCGATGCGCTGGAAGATCAAACGGTTCTCCAACGACGAGCTGCGCCAACGCTTCGTGGACATGTGCGTCCAGCAGGTCGGCCCGCTCGGGCTCACCCTGCCCGATCCCGAACTACGGTGGAACGAGCAGCGTCAGGCGTACGACTTCACCCCGCCGGACTACGACGAACTGCTCCGGGTGATCCGCGGCGACGGGCCGTGCAACCGGCAGCGGCTCGCCCATCGGCGGGCCGCGCACGCCGCCGGCGGCTGGGTCCGCGAGGCGTCCCGGGCGTACGCCGAGAAGCAGGCCAGCCGGCGGAAAGCCGGCCCCGTCCCGGCTGGAGCCGGTGCCGTGCCGGCCGGAGTGGCCGCTCCGCCGGTCGGAGCGGGTGCCGGATGAGCGGCGAACCGCCCCGCACGCCGCCTACCCCGCTGTGGGAGGTCTTCGTGCGGTCCCGGCGCGGGCTCGCCCACACCCACGTCGGCAGCCTGCACGCGCCGGACGCGACGCTCGCCCTGCGGCACGCCCGCGACCTGTACACCCGACGACAGGAAGGTGTCTCGATCTGGGTGGTACCGGCGGAGTCGATCACCGCATCCAGCCCGGACGAGAAGGACGCCTTTTTCGACCCGGCGGCCGACAAGGTCTACCGGCACCCGACCTTCTACCAGGTGCCGGACGGAGCGCGGCACCTGTGACCACGACACCCCCCGACCAGCTGCTCTGCTGGGCCGACGACGCGTTGATCACCGCCCAGCGGCTGGCCGCCTGGTGCGCCCGCGCCCCCGAGCTGGAGGAGGACGTCGCCCTCACCAACATCGCGCTCGACCAGCTCGGCGTGGCCCGGCTGCTGCTGTCGTACGCCGCCGAGCAGCTCACCCCCGGTGCGGTGCCGGCCGCGCCGGCCGACCAGCCGGTCACTGAGGACATTTTGGCCTTCCTCCGCTCTGACCAGGAGTTTCGCAACTGCCTGCTGGTGGAGTTGCCAGACGACGACTACGCGGTGACCATCGGCAAGCTGCTGTTCCTCGCTGCGTACCAGGTCCGGCTCTACGCCGTGCTGAGCGCCGGCGCGGACCAGCGGCTCGCGGCGATCGCCGGCAAGGCGGCCAAGGAGTCCGCCTACCATCTCGACCACGCACGACTGTGGACCCTGCGGCTCGGCGACGGCACCGAAGAGTCGCACCGCCGCATGCAGCACGCGGTCGACGAGCTCTGGCCGTACACCTATGAACTGGTCGCCCCGGTGCCCGGCAGCGGCCTTGCCGACCTGCGGGCCGACTGGCTCGCCGTAGTCGGCCCGATCCTTACCGAAGCCACCCTGGCCGCGCCGACCGACACCGGACCCACCGACGGCCCAGGCTCTCGGCGCGGGCCCACCGCCGCTGGCGGTGGCGGCTGGCGGCCCGGCGGCGGTCGGCTGGGCCGACACACCGAGCACCTGTCGTACCTGCTGGCAGAGATGCAGGTGGTGCACCGGGCCCATCCGGGTGCGCGATGGTGACCGGACGCCCCGTAACCGCCGACGGGGCCAGCTCGGCTGTTGGTGGGGCCAGCTCAGCCGCCCGCGCGGCGGTCGAAGCCGTCGTCGATCCGGAAATCCGCGTACTCACCATCGCCGAGCTCGGCATCCTCCGTGCCGTCGAGGTCGCCGCGGCCACCGGCGCGGTCCGGGTGACGGTCACCCCCACCTACAGCGGGTGCCCGGCGATGGAGCTGATCCGGGCCGAGATCCGGGCGGCGCTGCACCGGTCCGGCTTCACCGATGTCGCGGTCGTCACCGAGTTGGCGCCCGCGTGGAGCACCGACTGGATCACCGAGGCGGGCCGGCGCAAGCTCGCCGCCGCCGGGATCGCCCCACCGCCGGCCGCCGGGATCGCCGCACCGCCGCCGGGCGCTGGGCCGGTGCCGGTCCCGTTGACCGTTCGCTGCCCGGCCTGCGGCTCACCGCGGACCGAGCAGCTGAGCCGATTCGGCGCCACGGCCTGCAAGGCGCTGTGGCGGTGCCAGGACTGCACCGAGCCGTTCGAGCAGATGAAGGCGTTCTGATGGCAGTGACGATCAGCCGACCGGCGCGACGGCGCCCGGTGTTTCATCCGCTCCCGGTGACCGGCGTCGACCAGCTCACCGCCGACGCCGTCGCGGTCACCTTCGCCGTACCGCCGGAGCTGCGCGACGCGTACCGGTTCCAGGCCGGGCAACATCTGACCGTACGGCTGGTCGACCCGTCCGGTGGCCCGGAGATCCGCCGCTCGTACTCCATCTGCTCGACCCCGGCGGAGCTCGCCGACCACGGCCGGCTGCGGATCGGCGTGCGGCACGTCGCCGGTGGCGCATTCTCCGGGTACGCGGTGCGCCAGCTTGCCGCCGGGGCCACCGTGGAGGTGATGCCGCCGCTCGGGCATTTCACCACCGGGTTCGAGCCGGGCCGGAGCCGGTACTACGGCGCACTGGCCGCCGGCTCCGGCATCACCCCGGTGCTGTCCCTGCTCGCCACCGGGCTGGCCACCGAGCCGGGCAGCCGGTTCAGCCTCGTCTTCGGCAACCGGTCCGCGCACACCGTGATGTTCGCCGACGAGATCGCCGATCTGAAGGACCGGTACCCGGACCGGCTGCAGGTGGTGCACGTGCTGTCCCGCGAGACGCAGGACGCAGAGTTGCTCACCGGGCGGATCGACGCCGCCCGGTTCCACCGGCTGCTGAACACCGTGGTGCCGGGCGATCATGTGGACGAGTGGTTTCTTTGTGGACCTTATGGGCTGGTCATGACGGCCCGGCAGGTGCTCGCCGAGCGGGGCGTGCCAGACGAGGCCGTACACAGCGAACTCTTCCACGCCGGGGATGCGCCGCCCGCCGCCGCCCCCGCGGGGGCGGCTTTCCGGGCAGTCGCCGGTGCGGCTGTTGCTGCGGCCGGTGCCGGCGCGTTGACCAATGTCGACACGGTGGGCGGCACCCAGGTGACCGTACTGCTCGACGGGCGGGCGTCGACGGTGCGGACGCGGCCGGGGGAGCGGGTGCTCGACGCGGCCCTGCGGGTCCGGTCCGAGCTGCCGTACGCCTGCAAGGGCGGGGTGTGCTCCACCTGCCGTGCGAAGGTCGTCGACGGCGAGGTGACGATGGCCCGCAACTACGCGCTGGAGCCGGACGAGGTGGCCGCCGGTTACGTGCTGACTTGCCAGTCGATGCCCACCACCCCGACGCTCACCGTCGACTACGACGCCTGACGTGCTGGCCACAGCTCCTGCCGGGCGTCACGGTGGTGATCGTCGACCGAGCTGGTCGAGCAGTTGGCGGGCCTGCTGGTGGGAGGTGAGTCGGACGAACCGCAGCCGGCTCCACCGCGGATCGGCCGAAGCCTCCTGCAGCCGGCTCCGGTAGCGGGCGTGCTGTTGCCAGGCCCACACGATGATCGACTCTGCCGGATCCAGGCTGAACACGTTCGACCAGCGTTCCCGGTTGCCGTTCCACAGCTCCACCCGGCGAGCGGCGCGGCCCACCGTGCGTTGGACGATCTGCCGCATCACCTGCCGGCGTGGCAGGTCGAACCAGATCACCGTGTCGGCCCGTCGCCAGACCAGGTCGCGCACCGACGAGTAGTTGCCGTCCGCCACCCAGCCGTCGCCGGTGACCGCCGCCGCCACCCGTTCCCGGAACTCCGGTTCCGGCGTCGGCTGCCAGTCCTGCTGGTGGAACAGGGCGTCCAACTCGATGTGCGGCACGCCGAGCCGTACGGCCAACTCGGTGGCCAGAGTGGACTTACCCGAACCTGGCGCCCCCATCACCGACACCCGTTGCATGGGTCGCAGGTTAGCGTCAGGAGATCACCTCGGCATCGGCTTTGGTGGCCTGCTCGACGCGGGTGGTCCGCTGCTCGGGAATCGACGGGGCAGTCAACGTGACCTCGACCGTTTTCCGGGTGCCCCACCCGGTCTTCCAGCAGGTGACCACGCCGTACCACCGAGCGACGCGCAGTACCAGCATCGCCCAGAGCACTGCGACCGGGGCGAGCATCCAAGTCCCCAACTGGTACGCCGTCGACTGGTCGGACCGGCGGATCGCCAGGTAGCGGAGGCACTGTGCATAGCCGATGGCCATCGGCACACAGATGAGCCAGGGTAGCGCGGCCAGCGAGGGCTCCCGGATCGGTAGTACCACCGCGATGGTCATGAACAGTGCAGTGGACAGTAGCGTCGTCGCCCACCGGATCAGGTGTAGCCAGTACGCCCACGACCGCAACGGCAGGTATCGCATCCGCCACAGTGATCGGATGAACGATCCGCGCATCCAGCGGATGAACATCCGCAGGAAATGGCCGGTCTGCTCCGGCATCAGCGCGAAGGCGAACGCGCTGGGCTGTTGCACGGTTCGGCCGCGCAGCATGGCGAACAGGGTCAGCATCGAGTCGTCGCTGAACGGCACCCGACGTCCCGCAAACCTCTCATGCAGATAGCTGTCCAGGTTGTCGCGAATCACCTGACCTCGGTAGACGGCGATAGGCCCCGAGTTGACCCAGACCGCCCCGAATACCGACAGGCTGGACCGATCGGTCAGCTGGCCGGTGACGAACCACAGGTCGGTGAACCGGGTCAGGAACGATGCGTGAACATTGGCTGCCATCACAATCCCGGCGACGGACTGCACCGTCTGGTCAGCGAGGGGTTTGAGTAGCTCGTTGAGAGTTTCCGGGTCGCTGATCGTGTCCGAGTCGACCGTCCAGTACACATCCGCGTCCGCCGCCTGGCCGACCCCGGCCGCCTGCGCGTGCCTCTTGCCGGCATTGTCCTGGCGCAGCCATACCGGACGGATGCCGCTGTCGCTGGCTGCCCGCTGGAACCAGGTGCGAATGTCGGCGTACCCGACGTCGCCGGTGGTGGAACCGTCATCCACCACGACAATCGTCTGCGGCCGTCGTCGTTGACCGATCATGGACTCGAGGCATGCGCGTAGCGCGGCCGGATCCTCGTTGTACGTGGGGACCAACGCGGCCACCTTTAGCGTGTCGAGGAGCCGCTGCCCCGCTGGGCCGACCTGGTAGGGCTGGTTGAGGTAGGCAAATCCCAACTGCCACACCAGCAGTCCGTACATCAGGACGTAGATCGCGACGAACTGATGCCCGCTGCCTGCGCTAAGAAAGCCAATTGCTGCAAACGCGTGGTGGGCCGCCCATGCCGCTACTGCCGCCAGAAGGAATGCTGCGGCGGTGAGGATCCGACCCCTGACGAGGGTCGCGGTCATCGATGGGCGGCGGAGCGACCTCGACGGAACGACAACCGGACGAGAACCGCTCCGAAGATGATCATTACTACTGCGGTGGCTGCCATCACCAGGGGCAGTGGCAGGCTGAGCTGTCCGAGACCGGCCACACCACCGATGGTGACCGCAGCGTTCGCGCCGGTCCGCGGCAGGGAATCACCAGACATGACGTTGTCTCCTTGACTGCGGGCGGATAGGGGGATTTCGAGCACAATGGTCAGCCGAGATCGATATTGGCGGCACGTCCGGACGGGGGTCCGGTTGGTGTATGGGGAGTACGGAGGCCGACTGACTGTTGTGGTGCCGGCCGAAGGCGGTGACCGGGCGGTTCCCGTTCGGCCGCAGACAAGAGTAGTTGCGTCGGCGACAAAGCGCTAGATGTGTCATCGATCAAAATCACAAACAAAACGTGAGTCCCTTTGTGCTGCGATCGTATTTCTGAGTTCTTCTCATGACTTATTCTCGAGTTTGTTCACATCGTGCGCCTGGCTGAGGAGAGATGCGAGTCAGCCGCTCAATCGATCGTTCCACTCTGCTCAGCCGACCCGCCGACAGCGGGAGCACCGGTCACCGGTCGACGTGGATCAGACCCTCAGCCGCCAGGGCCGCTGCCGCAGCCGCCAGCGGCAGGGCCGGTAACGCGTACCGGGGCTCGTACATGCCGATCGCCACGGTGAACACGGCCAGCCCGGGGCCGGCGGCCAACAGCAGTCCGGTGTCGAGCCGGATCCAGCCGGCGACCCGCCGGCGGGCGGCCAGCGCCGCGATGGTCAGCAGCACCGCCAACGACATCACCACCGGGATGCTCCGGGTCCAGCTGCCGTACTGGTGCAGCGCCCGGGTCAGCGGGGTGGCCGGGTCCGCGACGACCGGGTCGGCGACCGCCGCCTGGAATCCGGTGGACGCCTGGGCCGGCGGACAGTTCTGCTCGACCCGCACGTCGGCGGAGCGGAACCGGACCGGCGGCACCAGGCGCTGCCGCAGGCACTCGTTCATCGGCCCGAGATACAGGCCGGGGACGAAGTGTGCCGCGCTTTCCCGGCCGACCGTGGCGAGGTAGTCGCCGGGCTGCTGGCTGATCACCGACCGGGAGAAGCTGGTCAACACGCGGGCGCCCTCCGGGGTGTACACCCAGTCGCCGAGTCGGGCCGGCCGCCGCCAGAAGAACGCGTCGGCTCGGTCCCAACGCTGGTCCAGCGGCTGGTCCGGGCAGGCGATCCGTTCTTCGTCGGTCAGTTCGATGCGGTCGCAGTCGGCGATCATCGCGGCCCGGCCGTACAGGGCGGTGCCGCTCTGCGCGCTGTAGACGCTCTGCCGGTCGCCGATCCAGACCATCACCATGACGTACGGCACGCCGAAGGCGAGCAGGTAGCCCACGACCGGCCGCCAGCCGACCCGGCGTACCACCAGGTAGCCGGCGAGCAGCAGGGCGACCGGCAGTGCGGTGGGTTTGGTCACCCAGGCGACGGCGATCAGCCCGCCGGAGACGACGGCCGCCACCGGACCGGGTCGGGGCGACCAGAGCAGCGCCCCGACCGAGGCGGCGAACAGCACCATGAACATCAGGTCGGGCAGCAGATAGTGCCCCATGGTGAGGACCAAAGAGTCGAAGATCAGCGGTACGGCGGCCAGCGTGGCCAGCCAGCGGACCACGCCCCGGCGCAGCAGCAGGGCGTACAGGCCGACGGCGAGCAGCAGACTGAGCAGGTGCTGGACGGCCGCGACGGCGGCGAGCGTGCGGGTTTGTTGCAGCGCGGACAGCAGCAGCACGTAGCCGATCGGCCGGTTCGGGTGCGGTTCTAGCGGCTGCTGCAGCATCAGCAGGTACTCGCCGCTGTCGCCGTGGAACCAGAACGCCGGCCGGTACGCGACCAGGTAGGCGATCCGCAGCCCGAGACCGGCGGCGAGCAGGATCACCAGGGGCAGGTGGCGGCGCAGTGACGTCATCCGGCGGCTCTGCCCCTCCCTCGACATGGCAGTACGCTTCATGCGTGACTACCAGCCGGGAGATCGACAGCATCCTGCAGCGTGGCGCCGACGGTGGGCGGATCTCCGCCGAGGAGGCGCTGCTGATCTACACCGAAGCGCCGTTCCACGCCCTCGGCGAGGCCGCGGACGCGGTGCGCCGTCGCCGGTACCCGGACAACGTCGTGACGTATCTGATCGATCGCAACATCAATTACACCAACGTCTGCGTCACCGCGTGTCGTTTCTGCGCTTTCTACCGGGCACCCAAGCACGCCGAGGGCTGGGCCCACCCGATCGAGGAGATCCTGCGTCGGTGCGGCGAGGCGGTCGAGTTGGGCGCCACCCAGGTGATGCTGCAGGGTGGCCACCACCCGGACTTCGGGGTGGAGTACTACGAGCAGCTGTTCGGCGCGGTCAAGGCGGCGTACCCCCGGTTGGTGATCCACTCGATCGGGCCGAGCGAGATTCTGCACATGGCGAAGGTGTCGGGTGTGTCGCTGGACGAGGCGATCGCCCGGATCAAGGCCGCCGGGCTGGATTCGATCGCCGGTGCCGGCGCCGAGATGCTGCCGGACCGGCCCCGGAAGGCGATCGCCCCGCTCAAGGAGTCCGGGGCGCGCTGGCTGGAGGTCATGGAGCTGGCGCACCGGCACGGCATCGAGTCGACCGCCACGATGATGATGGGCACCGGGGAGACCAACGCGGAGCGGATCGAGCATCTGCGGATGATCCGGGACGTCCAGGACTCCACCGGTGGTTTCCGGGCGTTCATCCCCTGGACGTACCAGCCGGAGAACAACCACCTCAAGGGCCGCACCCAGGCGACGACCCTGGAGTACCTGCGGATGATCGCCGTCTCCCGGCTCTTCTTCGACCAGGTGGCGCACCTGCAGGCGTCCTGGCTGACCACCGGCAAGGACGTCGGACAGCTGGCGCTGCACATGGGGGTCGACGATCTTGGTTCGATCATGCTGGAGGAGAACGTGATCTCCTCGGCCGGTGCCCGGCACCGGTCGAACCTGCACGAGCTGATCTGGATGATCCGTTCGGCGGGTCGGATCCCCGCCCAGCGGGACACCGAGTACCACCACCTCGCTGTGCACCGCGATCCGGCGGACGACCCGACCGACGAGCGGGTGGTGTCGCACTTCTCTTCTATCGCGTTGCCCAACGGCGGGGCCCGCCGCGATCTGCCGCTGGTCGACGCGCACTGACCGGCCCGGACGGGCGCTGACCGCGACCGATCGCGCGCTTACCGACCGGACGGGCGCTGACCGGCCCGGATTCGTCCGATCGGGTGGCTGGTGGGGCCGACCAGTCAGCCCTTCTCGGCCGGCGGGTGGGCCGGTGGTCGGCCGGTCGTGGCGGGCAGCACTGTCGATGCGGCGAGGTGGCGCGAACCTTAGGCCAAGGGGCCATAACGTGTTGATCACGAGGGGCGCGAAGCTTCCCGTCGGCCGCTAACGTCCTCGTCAACAACGTTCCGGCAGCCGCCCGCGCCGCGACGCCGTCCCCCTGGTCGTCGCAGGTCACGTCCCCAAGGGCGGTGGTCGCCGGAGCCGTACTCCAGCGGTCCGAGGGGGCCGTCTACATAACGCACGGCATTGCGGGCGAGGTGGTTCGACCACCTCGCCCGTAGTGTGTGTGGCGTCGGTCACCCGTACCGCCGGCCCCGCGCCCAGGTCGGGGCGGGTGGCTGGCAGAGTGGTCGGGCGTGACTGACATCCCGCCGCCGGTCCGCGCCGGCCTGGACAAGCAGCCGGCCGAGGTCGCCGCGATGTTCGACGGCGTGGCCGGCAGGTACGACCTGACCAACACGGTGATCTCCTTCGGCCAGGACCGACGGTGGCGCCGGGCCACCCGGGCGGCGCTCGACCTGCTCCCCGGCGACCGGGTGCTCGACGTCGGTGCCGGCACCGGGGTCTCCACCGCCGAACTCGGCCGGGGCGGGGTGTGGGCGGTCGGCTCGGACATCTCGCTCGGCATGCTGCGGGCCGGCCGCCGGGTCCGCCCGCAGGTGCCGCTGCTCGCCGGGGACGCCTTGGCGTTGCCGTTCCGGGACGCCACCTTCGATGCGGTGACCATTTCGTTCGCGCTGCGCAACGTGGTCGACACCGACGCCGCGTTGGCCGAGCTGGCCCGGGTGACCCGGTCCGGCGGGCGGTTGGTGGTGTGCGAGTTCAGTCAGCCGACCAGTCCCGCCTTCCGGACGCTCTACCTGTCCTATCTCATGCGGTCGCTGCCGGCGGTGGCCCGTGCGGTGGCGAGCAATCCGGACGCGTACGTCTATCTGGCCGAGTCCATCCGGCAGTGGCCGGACCAGGCGGCGCTCGCCGGGCGGATCACGGCGGCGGGGTGGCGGTCGGCGCAGTGGCGCAATCTCACCGGTGGGATCGTGGCGCTGCACCGCGCCACCCGGCGGTAGCGCCGTGCCACCTGGAAGTAGCGCCGTGCTGCCGTACGCCGGATCCGGGTGTTCGGGCGACGGGTCGGTCACCGCTCGGTGTCCGTCAATGGGTGATTTCGGGTCGTCGGTCACCCGCCGAGGTCGCTACCTCGCAGGGTTAGGGTCGCCTAACCGATTGCCGCCCTGTTAACGGTCTTAGACTCACCTGCGAGACGGCTTGTGAAGCATTTCACGAGCGACTGGGAGGCGAACGGGAGGTGGCTGTGAGCGAGACCGAAGCCGATGTGATCGTCGTCGGGGCGGGCCCCGGCGGTTCCGCGACCGCCTTCCACCTCGCCCGGCACGGCGTACGGGTGCTCCTGCTGGAGAAGACCACCTTCCCCCGGGAGAAGGTCTGCGGTGACGGGCTCACGCCGCGCGCCGTCAAGCAGTTGATCAAGCTGGGTGTCGACACCTCGCCCGAGGCCGGCTGGCTGCGCAACCGTGGCCTGCGGGTGATCGGCGGCGGTATCCGGCTGGAGCTCGACTGGCCGGACCTGGCGAGCTTCCCCAACTACGGCCTGGTCCGCACCCGACTGGACTTCGACGACCTGCTGGCCAGGCAGGCGGTCGAGGCGGGAGCGGTGCTGCACACCAACACCAACGTGGTGGCTCCGGTGCTGGACGCCACCGGGCGGGCGATCGGCGTGACCGCCGAGGTCGGCCCGGACAAGCAGCCGGCCACCTTCCATGCCCCGTTGATCGTCGCCGCGGACGGGGTGTCCGGCCGGTTCCCGCTCGCGATGGGGCTGGCCAAGCGCGAGGACCGGCCGATCGGGGTCGCGGTCCGGCGGTACTACCGGTCGCCGGTGCGGCACCGGGACGAGTACCTGGAGTCCTGGCTGGAGCTGCGCAGCCGGGAGGGCGGCGAGAAACTGCTGCCCGGCTACGGCTGGATCTTCGGCATGGGTGACGGCCGGGTCAACGTCGGCCTGGGCGTGCTCAACTCGTCCAGCGCCTTCGGCAAGACCAACTACCGGCGGATGCTGACCGACTGGCTGGGCAGCACGCCACCGGACTGGGGGCTGGCCGACGAGGCCAACGCCGACGGCCCGATCCTCGGCGCGGCGCTGCCGATGGGCTTCAACCGGGTCCCGCACTACACCCGGGGAGTTCTGCTGGTCGGTGACTCCGGCGGTATGGTCAACCCGTTCAACGGTGAAGGCATCGCGTACGCGATGGAGTCCGGCGAGTTGGCCGCCGAGGTGGCGGTGCAGGCGTTGGCCCGGCCAGCCGGCGTCGACCGGGAGCGGGCGCTGGCGCACTACCCGAACGAGCTGAAGGCCCGCTACGGCGGCTACTACCGGCTCGGGAACATCTTCGTGAAGATGATCGGCAACCCACAAATCATGCGAATCGCTACCAAGCACGGCATGCCGCATCCGACACTGATGCGGTTCGTGCTGAAGCTGCTGGCGAACCTGACCGATCCGCGTGGCGGGGACGCGATGGACCGGATGATCAACGCGATGACCAAGGTGGCTCCGGCCGTGTGACGCCGCCGGCAGCACCCCCCGGGCCGTCGGCCCACCGCAGTAGTCGCCAGGATGGGCAACGACGCCCGGTCCCGGCGGGAGACATCACAGATCGCTGGAAACTGACCGCGGGCAGGGAAGGACGAGCAGGAGAAGCCCATGTCGCTCTCGCCTTACATACCCATCGTCGGGGTCTTCGCCCTCGCCTCGGCCTTCGCGCTGTTCTCGGTGGCGGCCGCCCGGCTGGCCGGGCCGCTGCGCTACAACCGGGCCAAGCTCGAAGCGTACGAGTGCGGGATCGAGCCCAGCCCGGAGCCGGTCGGCGGCGGTCGGATCCCGATCAAGTTCTATCTGACCGCGATGATGTTCATCATCTTCGACATCGAGATCATCTTCCTGATCCCGTGGGCGGTCTCGCTGGACCCGCTCGGCGCGTTCGGCTACGTCGCGGTCTCGCTGTTCATCGTCGCCGTCTCGGTCGCCTATGTGTACGAGTGGCGACGCGGCGGGCTCGACTGGGACTGACGGAGGAACCATGGGAATCGAGGAGAAACTCCCCGCCGGCGTACTGCTCACCTCGGTGGAGAAGCTGGTCAACTGGTCCCGCAAGACCTCCGTCTGGGGGGCGACCTTCGGCCTGGCCTGCTGCGCGATCGAGATGATGGCGGCCGGTGCCCCGCACTACGACATGGGTCGCTGGGGCATGGAGGTGTTCCGGGCCTCGCCGCGTCAGGCGGACCTGATGATCGTCGCCGGGCGGGTCAGTCAGAAGATGGCCCCGGTGCTGCGGCAGATCTACGACCAGATGGCCGAGCCCCGCTGGGTGCTGTCGATGGGGGTCTGCGCCTCCAGCGGTGGCATGTTCAACAACTACGCCATCGTGCAGGGCGTGGACCACGTGGTGCCGGTCGACATGTACCTGCCCGGCTGCCCGCCCCGCCCGGAGATGCTCATCGACGCGGTCCTCAAGCTGCGGGAGAAGATCGGCCACGAGCCGCTCGGCCCGAACGGCCGCAAGATGCTGGAGGCCCGCCGGGCCCGCGGTGACGTGCCGGTGGTCGCGCCCGGGGCGATGCCATCGTCGTACCGCTCCGACAAGGCCCGCCGGGCCGAGTGGGAGCAGGCCGTCCGGGAAGGCCGCGAGGAGCAGTTGCGGATCGAGAACTGGATGAAGGCCCAGAACCACCTGCACGCCCGGGAGCGGCTGAAGTGATTCCCGCGTCGACCAGCGAAAGGACGATCCAGTGACCGGGCCGACCAACGCGCCCAGTGAGCAGCCGGGCGGTGGCGTACCCGCCGCCGCCCCGCCGGTCGGGGCGACCAGCGGCGCGCCGGCCGAGTTCCCGCCGGCCAGCGGGGCCGGCCGGGGAATGTTCGGCATCCAGGGCTCCGGCGACACGTCCGGCTTCGGCGGCCTGGTCCGCCGCCGGTCCAGCGTGGCCGGCAGCGAACGGCCGTACGGCGGCTACTTCGACGAGGTGTGCGACGCCCTCGAGGAGGCGTACCCGGCCTTCGCCGACGCGATCGAGAAGGTCATCGTCGACCGGGGCGAGCTGACCCTGCACATCAAGCCGGAGCGAATCGCCGAGGTGTGCCGGGTCATGCGCGACGACGAGGCGCTGCGCTTCGAGCTCTGCTCCTCGGTGTCCGGGGCGGACTACCTGGGTGCCGACGAGCGTCGACTGCACGTCGTCTACCAGCTGACCTCGATGACCTACCGGCGCCGGGTCCGGCTGGAGGCGGCGGTCACCGCCGAGGATCCGCACCTGCCGACCGTCACCGCCGTCTATCCGACCGCCGACTGGCAGGAGCGGGAGACGTACGACATGTTCGGGGTGATCTTCGACGGCCACCCGGCGCTGACCCGGATCCTGATGCCGGACGACTGGGAGGGTCACCCGCAGCGTAAGGACTACCCGCTGGGCGGTGTCCCGGTGGAGTACAAGGGTGCCGAGATCCCACCGCCGGACAAGCGGAGGAGCTACCAATGACGGCCGGATACGCAACCGAACGCGAGACCGACGAGGGCAAGGTCTTCACCGTCACCGGTGGCGACTGGGACACCGTGGTCGGCGGTACGGACCCGCTCACCGACGAGCGGATCATCGTCAACATGGGGCCGCAGCACCCGTCCACCCACGGGGTGCTGCGCCTGGTGCTGGAGCTGGAGGGGGAGACCGTCCGGGAGGCCCGGACGGTCGTCGGCTACCTGCACACCGGGATCGAGAAGAACCTCGAGTACCGCAACTGGGTGCAGGGCACCACGTTCGTCACCCGGATGGACTACCTGGCGCCGATCTTCAACGAGACGGCGTACAGCCTGGCGGTGGAGAAGCTGCTCGGGATCACCGACGACGTCACCGAGCGGGCGAACACCATCCGGGTGCTGATGATGGAGCTCAACCGGATCTCCTCGCACCTGATCTGGCTGGGCACCACCGGCCTGGAGCTCGGCGCGATCTCGATCATGCTGTACTGCTTCCGGGAGCGCGAGTACATCCTGGAGATCTTCGAGCTGGTCTCCGGGCTGCGGATGAACATGGCCTACGTGCGGCCCGGCGGGGTCGCCCAGGACGTGCCGGACGAGGCGATCGCCAAGATCCGCGAGTTCCTCAAGGTGATGCCGAAGCGGCTCAAGGAGTACGAGGACCTGCTCTCCGGGCAGCCGATCTGGCTGGAGCGGACGCAGAACGTCGCGGTGCTCGACGTCACCGGCTGCCTCGCGCTGGGCGTCACCGGGCCGGTGCTGCGCTCCGCCGGGCTGGCCTGGGACCTGCGCAAGACCATGCCGTACTGCGGCTACGAGGACTACGAGTTCGACGTGCCGACCACGCCGACCGCCGACGTCTGGGGCCGTTACCTGGTCCGGATGGCCGAGATGCGCGAGTCGCTGAAGATCATCGAGCAGGCGTTGGACCGGCTGAAGCCCGGTCCGATCATGGTCGCCGACAAGAAGATCGCCTGGCCGGCGCAGCTGGCCATCGGCGTGGACGGCATGGGCAACTCGCTGGAGCACGTCGCCAAGATCATGGGTCAGTCGATGGAGTCGCTGATCCACCACTTCAAGCTGGTGACCGAGGGCTTCCGGGTGCCGCCCGGCCAGGTGTACGTCGGCATCGAGTCGCCCCGCGGCGAGCTGGGCGTGCACGCCGTCTCCGACGGCGGGACCAGGCCGTACCGGGTGCACTACCGCGAACCGAGCTTCGTCAACCTTCAGGCGATCCCGGCCATGGCCGAGGGCGGGCTGCTCGCCGACGTGATCGCCGGGGGCGCCTCGTTGGACCCCGTGATGGGTGGGTGTGACCGCTGATGGGCTTCAGTCAGGAAACGCACGACCGGGCCCGGGAGATCATCGCCCGCTACCCGGCGGACCGCTCCCGGTCGGCACTGCTGCCGCTGCTGCACCTGGTGCAGTCCGAGGAGGGCCACGTATCGCCCGCCGGCGTCGAGTTCTGCGCCGAAGCGCTGGGCATCAACAAGGCCCAGGTCAGCGCAGTCGCCACCTTCTACACCATGTACAAGCGCCGGCCCACCGGCGACTGGCTGGTCAGCGTCTGCACCAACACCATGTGCGACGTACTCGGCGGTCAGCGGGTCTACGACGCGCTCAGCGAACACCTCGGTGTCGGCCACGAGGAGACCACCGCCGACGGCACCATCACCCTGGAGCACGCCGAGTGCCTGGCCGCCTGCGACTACGGCCCGGTGATGACCGTCAACTACGACTTCTTCGACAAGGTCGACCCGGACGTCGCGCTCGGGGTGGTCGAGGAGTTGCGCGCCGGCGGCCGCCCGGCACCCACCCGGGGTGCCCGACTGTGCCCGCTGAAGGAGATGTCGCTGCAGCTGGCCGGCTTCTCCGACACCCGCGAGGGCGCGGTCGCCGACGGTCCGGCCGGCGACGCCACGCTGCGCGGCCTGCGGCTGGCCCAGCAGCACGGCGTCTCGGTCGCCGGCTTCGACCCGAACACGCCGATCAGCGGCGACGCTCCCGCCCCGGCGCCCAGCCGGCCGGCACCGGCGGCGACCGGCAGCACCGCCCCGGACGTCAAGGCCCCGCAGGCCAAGTCGCCGGAGATCCGGGCCGCCGAGACCCGCGCCCCGGACGCGAAGACCCCGGCCCCGGACGCCCCCGGCACCACGGTGCCGACCGACCGGGCCGAGCCGGACAGCGCCGCCGAGGCCGCCGAGTCGGCCGGCGCCGCCGCCAACCCGCCCGCCGGTGACGCCAAACCGGCCGGCGACAACTCGCAGCCACAGCGCGGGTCGCTGCGGGACGCGCGCAGCGAGGAGGGCACCCGATGACCCAGCCGCGACCGGAAACCCTGCAGAAGCTGACCCCGGTGCTGACCAAGCGTTGGCTGTCACCGGACGCCTGGAAGATCGACGTCTACCAGCAGCTCGACGGCTACGCCGCGCTGCGCAAGGTGCTGACCGGTGCGCCGGACGGCCGGGGCCGCGACGCCGACCCGGTGCACCCGGACGACCTGATCAAGCTGATCAAGGACTCCGGGCTGCGCGGCCGGGGCGGTGCCGGCTTCCCCACCGGCCTCAAGTGGGGGTTCATCCCGCAGGGTGACGGCAAGCCGCACTACCTGGTGGTCAACGCCGACGAGGGCGAGCCGGGCACCTGCAAGGACCTGCCGCTGATGATGTACGACCCGCACTCGCTGGTCGAGGGCGTCATCATCGCCTCGTACGCGATCCGAGCCAGCCGCGCCTTCATCTACATCCGCGGTGAGGCGGTGCACGCCGCCCGCCGGCTGCGCAACGCGGTCGACGAGGCGTACCGGGCCGGCTACCTCGGCAAGGACATCCTCGGCTCCGGATTCGACCTGGACCTGGTGGTGCACAGCGGTGCGGGTGCCTACATCTGCGGCGAGGAGACGGCACTGCTGGACTCGCTCGAAGGGTTCCGCGGCCAGCCCCGGCTGCGTCCGCCGTTCCCGGCCACCCACGGCCTGTACGCCTGCCCGACCGTGGTCAACAACGTCGGCACCATCTCCAGCGTGCCGTACATCGTGCTCGGTGGCGCCGCCTGGTGGAAGAGCATGGGTACGGAGAAGTCGTCCGGCCCGATGATCTACTCGCTCTCCGGCCGGATCGCCAACCCGGGGCAGTACGAATGCTCGATGGGCATCACCCTGCGCGAGCTGATCGAGCTGGCCGGTGGCATGCAGCCCGGTCACGAGCTGCGGTTCTGGACGCCCGGCGGTTCGTCGACCCCGCTGCTCACCGCCGAGCACCTGGACGTACCGCTGGACTTCGAAGGGGTGGCCGGCGCCGGCTCGATCCTCGGCACCACCGCCACCCAGATCTTTTCCGACCAGGACTGTCCGGTGTACGCGACCTACCGGTGGCTGGAGTTCTACCACCACGAGTCGTGCGGCAAGTGCACCCCGTGCCGGGAGGGCAACTACTGGATGGTGCGGGTCTTCCGGCGGATCCTCGCCGGTCAGGGCACCCACGAGGACCTGGACACCCTGCTCGACACCTGCGACAACATCCTCGGCCGCTCGTTCTGCGGCCTCGGCGACGGCGCGACCAGCTCGGTGACGTCCTCGCTGAAGTACTTCAAGCAGGACTACCTCGACTACATCGAGGGCCGCACGGCACCGAAGCTGTCGGAGAAAGCATTGGTAGGTGCGCACTAATGGCAGAGGTAGCCAAGACCACCGAGACGGTGACGTTGACCATCGACGGCGTCGAGGTCACCGCGCCCAAGGGCGCACTGTTGATCCGGGTGGCCGAGAAACTGGGCATCGAGATCCCCCGGTTCTGCGACCACCCGCTGCTCGCTCCGGCCGGCGCCTGCCGGCAGTGCCTGGTCGACGTGGAGGGGCAGCGTAAACCGGTCGCCTCCTGCACCCAGACCGTCGCCGACGGCATGGTGGTCCGCACCCAGCTCACCTCCGAGGTGGCCAAGAAGGCCCAGCAGGGGATCATGGAGCTGCTGCTGGTCAACCACCCGCTCGACTGCCCGATGTGCGACAAGGGCGGCGAGTGCCCGCTGCAGAACCAGGCGATGTCCACCGGCCGGCCGGACTCCCGGTTCCACGAGCACAAGCGGGAGTACCCGAAGCCCGTCGAGATCTCCACCCAGGTGCTGCTGGACCGCGAGCGCTGCGTGCTCTGCCAGCGCTGCACCCGGTTCTCCGAGGAGATCGCCGGCGACGCCTTCATCGACCTGATGGACCGCTCCTCCGGCGAGCAGATCAACGTCTACCGGGACGAGGCGTTCGGCGCCGAACCGACGTCGGACGGTGAGGGCGACGGCGACGTGCCGTTCAACTCCTACTTCTCCGGCAACACGGTGCAGATCTGCCCGGTCGGCGCGCTCACCGGTGCCCAGTACCGATTCCGGGCCCGCCCGTTCGACCTGGTTTCCTCGCCGAGCGTTTGTGAGCACTGCTCGGCCGGCTGCGCGCAGCGTACCGACCACCGGCGCGGCAAGGTGATGCGTCGGCTGGCCGGCGACGACCCGGCGGTCAACGAGGAGTGGAACTGCGACAAGGGCCGGTGGGGGTTCCGCTACGCCACCGCCACCGACCGGCTCACCACCCCGCTGGTCCGCGACGCCGACACCGGTGAGCTGCGGGAGGCGTCCTGGAGCGAGGCCCTGGCGGTCGCCGCCGACGGGCTGCGCAACGCCCGCGACGGGGCGTACGGCGTCGGGGTGCTCACCGGCGGTCGGCTCACCGTCGAGGACGCCTACGCGTACGCCAAGTTCGCCCGGGTGGCGCTGCGCACCAACGACATCGACTTCCGGGCCCGACCGGTCACCGGTGCCGCCGGCTCCACCGAGGAGGCCGACTTCCTGGCCGCCCGGGTGGCCGGCAGCTCCGACGTCACCTACGCCGACATCGAGCGGGCCCCGGTGGTGGTGATCGCCGGGCTGGAGCCGGAGGAGGAGTGCCCGATCCTCTTCCTGCGGCTGCGCAAGGCTTACACCAAGAAGGGGCTGCGGGTGATCGCCCTGGCCCCGTACCTGAGCCGGGGCCTGGAGAAGCTGGGCGCCACGCTGGTGCCGACCGTGCCCGGCGACGAGGCGCGGCTGCTCACCGAGGACCGCGCGGTCACCGAGGCACTCGGCCGGTCCGGCGCGATCCTGCTCGTCGGCGAGCGGCTGGCCACCGTACCCGGTGGGTTGTCGACCGCCGGCGCCGTCGCCGAGCGGGCCGGCGCGAAGCTGGCCTGGGTGCCGCGTCGGGCCGGTGACCGGGGCGCGGTCGACGCCGGCTGCCTGCCGAACCTGCTGCCCGGCGGTCGTCCGGTCGCCGACGCGGCGGCCCGGGCGGAGCTGACCGGGGCCTGGGACATCGGTGCCGGGACCATCCCGTCCGAGCCGGGTCGCGACATCGACGCGATCGTCGCGGCGACCGCCGCCGGCAAGATCGGCGCGCTGGTCGTCGCCGGGGTCGACCCGGCCGACCTGGCCGACCCGCGGCTCGCCGAGCAGGCGCTCGACGCGGTGCCGTTCCTGGTCAGCCTGGAGATCCGGCACAGCGCGGTGACCCGCCGCGCGGACGTGGTCCTGCCGGTGGCGCCGGCGGTGGAGAAGGCCGGCAGCTACCTCGACTGGGAGGGCCGGCTGCGCACCTTCGAGGCGGTGCTGAACACCACCGCGATGGCCGACTCCCGGGTGCTCGACGCGCTCGCCGCGCAACTCGGTGTCGCGCTCGGCACCGGCGAGGTCAACCTGATCCGCCGGGAGCTGGGCGCTTTGCCGGCCACCAAGGCGCAGCGGCCCGGTCTGCCGCTGGTCGACCCGACGGCACCGGCCAGCCCGGGTGCCGGCGAGGCGGTGCTGGCGACCTGGCACCACCTGATCGACCTCGGCACCCTCACCGACGGTGACCCCTACCTGGGCGGCACCGCGCGGCCGCCGGTGGTCCGGCTGGCCAAGTCACTGGCCGGGGCGCTCGGGGTGGCCGACGGTGACCCGGTCACCGTCGGCACCGACCGGGGCGCGGTCACCCTGCCGGCGGCGGTCACCGACCTGCTGCCCGACGGGGTGGTCTGGCTACCGACGAACTCGCCCGGCTCGACGGTGCGCCGCAGCCTCGGCGCGATCTCCGGCGCACTGGTCAAGGTCAGCGCCGCCGCCGGCCCGGACGGCACGGCTAGCGGTTCGGACGGCAACGGGCGGATCAGCCACAACGGCGCGACGAACCCGAACCTAGGGGGTCTGCGGTGAACCTGGCACAGGAACCGACGCTGTCCGACTTCGGGCTGGACCCCTGGTGGCTGATCCTGATCAAGGTGGTCTTCGCCTTCGTCTTCGGGCTGCTGGGCACCCTGCTCGGGGTCTGGTTCGAGCGGCGGGTGGTCGGCCGGATGCAGGTCCGTCCCGGCCCCAACCAGGCCGGCCCGTTCGGCCTGCTGCAGACCCTGGCCGACGGGCTGAAGATGGCCTTCAAGGAGGACATCCTCCCCAAGGCGTCGGACAAGGTGGTCTACTTCTTCGCCCCGACGATCTCGGTGATCTGCGCGGTCACCGCGCTGTCGGTGATCCCGTTCGGGCCGATGGTGAGCATCTTCGGCACCCGGACCCCGCTGCAGGTCACCGACGTGCCGGTGGCGGTGCTGGTGCTGCTGGCCTGCTCGTCGATGGGTGTGTACGGGCTGGTGCTCGGCGGCTGGGCGTCCGGGTCGACGTACCCGCTGCTCGGTGGCCTGCGCTCGACGGCGCAGGTGATCTCGTACGAGATCGCGCTCGGGTTGTCGGTGGTCGGCGTGTTCATGACCGCCGGCACCATGTCGACCAGCGGGATCGTCGCCGCCCAGTCCGGCGGTGACCTGTTCACCTCGATCGGCGGGTTCGACCTGTACGCCCCGGGCTGGTACGCGATCCTGCTGCTGCCCAGCTTCATCATCTTCTTCATCGCCGCGGTGGCGGAGACCAACCGGGCACCGTTCGACCTGCCCGAGGCGGAGTCCGAGCTGGTCGCCGGCTATATGACCGAGTACAGCTCGCTGAAGTTCGCGTTGTTCATGCTCTCCGAGTACGTCGCCATGGTGACCATGTCGGCGGTGACGGTGACGCTGTTCCTCGGCGGCTGGCGGGCCCCCTGGCCGGTCAGCATCTGGGACGGGGCGAACAGCGGCTGGTGGCCGATGCTCTGGTTCATGGGCAAGGTGATCGCGCTGATCTTCGTCTTCGTCTGGCTCCGCGGCACCCTGCCCCGGCTGCGCTACGACCAGTTCATGCGGTTCGGCTGGAAGGTGCTGCTGCCGATCAACCTGGCCTGGATTCTGGCGCTCGGCGGGATCCGGGTGACCAGCGGCTGGGAGCGCAACGACCGGCTGATCGCGATCGGTATCCCGGTCGCCATCCTGCTTGCCGTGGTGATCTTCTGGCCGACGCGCAAGGAGCGGCCGGCGCCGACCCTGCAGGAGCAGGTCGACTCCCGGCCACCGGGCAGCTTCCCGCTGCCCCCGATGGACCTGCAGGTCCCGCCCAGCCCACGGGCCAAGCGGGCGGTAGCCGAACGGGAGCCGGCCCAGGTCGGTCCCGCCACCGACGACAAGGAGGTGTGACGTGGGCGCGATCACGGGAACGTTCAAGGGCTTCGGGGTCACCTTCTCCCACATGTTCCGCAAGGTGGTCACCACGGACTACCCGTTCAAGCCGCCGGTGTCCGCGCCGCGCTACCACGGCCGGCACATCCTCAACCGGCACCCGGACGGGCTGGAGAAGTGCATCGGCTGTGAGCTGTGCGCCTGGGCCTGCCCGGCGGACGCGATCTACGTCGAGGGCGGCGACAACACCGAGGAGCAGCGGTTCTCCCCGGGTGAGCGGTACGCCAGCACGTACCAGATCAACTACGCCCGGTGCATCTTCTGCGGGCTGTGCATCGAGGCCTGCCCGACCCGCTCGTTGACCATGAGCAACGAGTACGAGCTGGCCCGCGACTCCCGGCAGGACCTGATCTTCACCAAGGAGCAGCTGCTGGCGCCGCTGCTGCCAGGCATGGAGCAGCCGCCGCACCCGATGCGGCTGGGCGACAGCGAGAAGGACTACTACGTCGGGGCGCTGACCAACCCCGGTACGTCGGCCGGTGCGGAACGGGCGCCCTGGTCGGAGCAGGGCACCCAGGACGGCTCGGGGACGACGACGGGAGAGGGCAAGCCATGACCGAGCTCGTAGCGGAGGTCTCCACCGGGGAGGCGGTGACCTTCTGGATCCTGGCTCCGCTCGCGCTGCTCGGCGCGATCGGCATGGTGTGGGCCCGCAACGCGGTGCACTCCGCACTCTGGCTGGTGCTGACCATGCTCTGCCTCGGCGTGTTCTACGTCGTGCAGGGCGGGCCGTTCATCGGTCTGGTGCAGATCATCGTCTACACCGGCGCGATCATGATGCTGTTCCTGTTCGTGCTGATGCTGGTCGGCCGGGACGCCTCCGACTCGCTGATCGAGACGCTGCGCGGGCAGCGGATCGCCGCGGTCGCCCTCGGCGTCGGCTTCGCCGCGCTGGTCGGCACCGGGCTGTACCGGGGCCTCGGCGGGGTGCAGGCGGTCGGCCTGGAGCAGGCCAACGCGGACGGCAACGTGCAGGGCATCGCCGCCCTGCTGTTCGGCCGCTACCTGGTCGCGTTCGAGGTGACCGCCGCCCTGCTGACCACCGCCGCGATCGGCGCGCTGATCCTGGCGCACATCGAGAAGCGTAAGGAGCAGCGGCGCGGCCAACCGGAGATGATGCGGGCCCGGTTCGCCCCCGGCAGCTACCCCGGCCCGAAGCCGGGGCCGGGTGTCTACGCCACCTCCACCTCGGTGGCCACCCCCGGCCGGCTGCCGGACGGCACGCTCACCGACCGGAGCATTCCGGCGATCCTGCCGACGCGCGAACTCTCGCCCAGCGAGGCCGCCCCGAAGGGGACTGACAAATGACTCCGGACAACTACCTGATCCTGTCGGCGGTGCTGTTCACCATCGGCGCGGTCGGCGTGCTGGTCCGCCGCAACGCGATCGTGCTGTTCATGTGCATCGAGCTGATGCTCAACTCCGCGAACCTGGCGCTGGTCACGTTCAGCCGGATCAACGGTGACCTCAACGGTCAGATCATCGCCTTCTTCGTGATGGTCGTGGCGGCAGCCGAGGTGGTCGTGGGGCTCGCCATCATCATGACCATCTTCCGGACTCGGCGCTCGGCGAGCGTCGACGACGCCAACCTGCTGAAGTACTAAAGGGGCCCACACGTGGAATCGACTGTGGAGTACGCCCAGGCCACGGGGCTGCTGAGTAGCGTGTGGCTGCTGGTGGCCATCCCGCTGGCCAGCGCGGCGATCCTGCTGCTGCTCGGCAAGCGCGCCGACAAGTGGGGACACTGGCTCGGCGTGGTCGCCGTCGGGGCGATCTTCGTCCTCGGCCTGACCTACTTCTTCCAGCTACGCGGCCTGGACAACCGGGCGGTCGAGCTGAGCCTGTGGGAGTTCATCGAGGTCGGTGGCCTGTCGGTGGACTTCGGGCTGCTGTTCGACCCGCTGTCGGCGGTCTTCGTGCTGCTGATCACCGGCGTGGGTTTCCTGATCCACGTGTACGCGGTCGAGTACATGTCGCACGACCCGGGACGACGGCGCTTCTTCGCGTACTTCAACCTGTTCGTCGCCGCGATGCTGGTGCTGGTGCTGGGCAACAACTACGTGATGCTGTTCCTCGGCTGGGAGGGCGTCGGCCTGGCGTCGTACCTGCTGATCTCGTTCTGGTACCACCTGCCGGCCGCGGCGACCGCCGGTAAGAAGGCGTTCCTGATGAACCGGGTCGGCGACGCCGGCCTGGTGCTGGCGATCTTCCTGATGTTCGCCACCCTCGGCACCACCCAGTTCGAGGCGGTGTTCACCAACGCCGGGGCGTTGGCCTCCGGCACCATCCTGGCGATGGGCCTGCTGCTGCTGCTCGGCGCGACCGGCAAGTCCGGACAGTTCCCGCTGCAGGCGTGGTTGCCGGACGCGATGGAGGGCCCGACCCCGGTCTCGGCGCTGATCCACGCCGCGACGATGGTCACCGCCGGTGTCTACCTGATCGCCCGGTCCAACCCGATCTTCTCGGCCAATCCGACGCTGCAGACCGTGGTGGTCAGCGTCGGTGCGCTCACCCTGCTGACCGGGGCGGTCATCGGCTGTGCGAAGGACGACATCAAGCGGGTGTTGGCCTGGTCGACGGTCTCCCAGATCGGGTACATGTTCCTCGGCGTCGGGCTCGGCGGCGGGGCGTACGCGCTGGCGATCGTGCACCTGCTGGCGCACGGTTTCTTCAAGGCCGGGCTGTTCCTCGGCGCCGGCTCGGTGATGCACGGGATGAAGGACCAGGTCGACATCCGGCGGTTCGGCGGCCTGTGGCGGCACATGAAGATCACCTGGGCGACCTTCGGGCTCGCCTGGCTGGCGATCATCGGCATCTGGCCGCTGTCCGGCTACTTCTCCAAGGAGCCGATCATCGCGGCGGCCTTCGAACGGGAGGACTGGACCGCCTGGCTGTTCGGCGGGGCCGCACTGCTCGGTGCCGGGCTGACCGCCTTCTACATGACCCGGCTGTTCGTGCTGACCTTCCACGGCCCGAAGCGGTGGACCGACGACATCGACCACCCACACGAGTCGCCGCCGCTGATGACCGTACCGCTGATCCTGCTCGCGGTCGGATCGGTCGCCGCCGGTTGGCTGATGTCCACCTCGGTGCCCGAGTGGCTGGCCCCGGCGCTGGGCAGCGAGGAGGGCCACCACGAGGCGGTGCTGTCGCACGGCACCGTCACCATCCTGGCGCTGGTGATCACCGTGCTCGGTGCGGCGCTCGGCTGGCTGCTGTTCCGCAACGGCACCGCCGAGCAGGAGCAGCCGGCCGGGGTGCTGGTCACCGCCGCCCGGCACAACCTCTACACCGACGCGGTCAACCGGGTGGTGTTCGAAAAGCCGGGCATCTTCCTTACCCGGGCGCTGGTCTTCCTCGACAACCGGGGAGTCGACGGCCTGGTCAACGGGCTGGCCGCCGCGATCGGCGGCAGCTCCGGGCGGCTGCGGCGGCTGCAGACCGGCTTCGTGCGTTCGTACGCGATGTCCGTGCTCGCCGGTGCCTTCGTGGTGGTCGCGGCGTTCCTCGCCCTGCAGATGGGATGGCTGGCGTGAACGACTTTCCGTTCCTCTCGGTGCTGACCGTGGCGCCGCTGGTCGGCGCGCTCGTGGTGGCGCTCGTCCCGCGTCGCCAGGGGGAGCTGGCCAAGTGGCTGGCGCTCGGCTGGTCGGTGGCGGTGCTGGTGCTGTCGCTGGTGATGTGGTTCGCCTTCACCGTTGGCGGCGACCGGTTCCAGTTCCGCGAGTCCTACCCGTGGATCCCCAACTGGGGGGTGAACTTCACCTTCGCGGCCGACGGCATCGCGCTGGTCATGCTGATGCTGATCGCGGTGCTGGTGCCGCTGGTGATCCTCGCCTCCTGGCACGACGCGGAGGCGTCGAAGCGGTCGGTGCCGGTCTACTTCGGTCTGCTGCTGCTGCTCGAAGGCACGATGATCGGCGTCTTCGCCGCCGCCGACATCTTCCTGTTCTACGTGTTCTTCGAGGTCATGCTGGTGCCGATGTACTTCCTGATCGGCAGCTACGGCGGCCACCAGCGGCAGTACGCGGCAGTGAAGTTCTTCCTCTACTCGCTGGTCGGCGGTCTGTTCATGCTGGCCGCGGTGATCGGGCTGTGGGTGGTCGGCGGGCAGACCTTCGACTGGCAGGCGCTCAGCGAGATCGACATGTCGACCGGCGTGGAACGCTGGCTGTTCCTCGGTTTCTTCGTGGCGTTCGCGATCAAGGCGCCGTTCTTCCCGTTCCACACCTGGCTGCCGGACGCCGGTGGGGCCGCGCCGGCCGGGTCGGCCGCGCTGCTGGTCGGCGTGATGGACAAGGTCGGTACGTTCGGCATCCTGCGCTACTGCCTCGGGCTGTTCCCGGAGGCGTCGCAGTGGTTCGCTCCGTGGGCGCTGGCCCTGGCCGTGATCGGCATCATCTACGCGGCCCTGCTGGCGGTCGGTCAGAACGACCTGAAGCGGCTGGTGTCGTACACCTCGATCTCGCACTTCGGTTTCATCGGAGTCGGCATCTTCGCGTTCACCACCCAGGCCGGTACCGGCGCGGTGCTCTACATGGTCAACCACGGGCTCGCCACCGGCCTGCTCTTCCTGGTCGTCGGGATGTTCGTGGCCCGGCGCGGCTCCGCGCTGATCAGCGACTTCGGCGGGGCCGGCAAGATGGTCCCGGCGCTCGCCGGGGTGTTCTTCTTCGCCGGTCTGGCGTCGCTGGCGCTGCCCGGCACCGCCCCGTTCATCTCCGAGTTCCTGGTGCTGATCGGCACCTTCTCGGTGAACAAACCGGTCGCGGTGATCGCCACCCTCGGCATCATCCTCGCTGCGGCGTACGTGCTGTGGATGGTGCAGCGCACCACCCAGGGCACGTTGAACCCGGCGCTGTCCACGGTCGACGGCATGAAGCGGGACATCACCCTGCGGGAGAAGGTCGTGGTGGCCCCGCTGATCGCCCTGATCCTGCTGTTCGGCTTCTATCCGAAGCCGTTGACCGATGTCATCAACCCGGCCATCGAGGCGACGTTGTTCGATGACGTCGGCACGTCCGACCCCGCCCCGACCGAGGGCGTAATCCAGGAGGCGGCCCGGTGAGCGAGTTCTCATCCCCCGCGATCGACTACGCGGCGATCTCGCCGATGCTGATCCTGTTCGGCGCGGCGATGATCGGCGTCCTCGTCGAGGCGTTCGTGCCCCGCTCACTGCGCAACCCGGTGCAACTGGTGCTGGCCCTGGCCAGCATGGTCGGCGCGCTGGTCGCGGTGGTCCTGCAGGGCAGCACCCGGACGGTGACCGCCGGCGAGGCGATCGCCGTCGACGGCCCCACGCTGTTCCTGCAGGGCGCGATCCTGGTGCTCGGCGTGATGGCGATGCTGCTGATCGGTGAGCGGTCGTTGGAGACCGGCGGCGCCTTCGTCGCCCAGGCGGCGATCGTGGTCAACTCGGCCGAGGACCGCAAACAGGCGGCCGGCCGGTCCGGCGCCACCGAGGTCTACCCGTTGGCGCTGTTCGCCCTCGCCGGCATGCTGCTGTTCGTCGCGGCCAACGACCTGCTGACCATGTTCATCGCCCTGGAGGCGTTCTCGCTTCCGTTGTACCTGCTCTGCGCGCTGGCCCGGCGGCGGCGGCTGCTCAGCCAGGAGGCGGCCCTCAAGTACTTCATGCTGGGTGCCTACTCGTCGGCGTTCTTCCTGTTCGGGCTGGCGCTGACCTACGGTTTCACCTCCGGGGTGGACAGCCCGACCGGGCCCGGGGTCGACTTCGCCACCATCCGGGCGGCGGTGGAGACCTCGCAGTCCAGCCCGGTGCTGCTGTTCGCCGGCATCGCGCTGATCTCGGTCGGCCTGCTGTTCAAGGCGACCGCCGCCCCGTTCCACGTCTGGGCCCCGGACGTCTACCAGGGGGCACCGACGCCGGTGACCGGCTTCATGGCCGCCTGCACCAAGGTCGCCGCGTTCGGCGCGCTGCTGCGGGTCCTGCACGTGGCGTTCTACGGCGCGGCGTGGGACTTCACCCCGGTGCTGGGCACGGTCGCCATCCTGACCATGCTGGTCGGGGCGATCCTGGCGGTCACCCAGACCGACATCAAGCGGCTGCTGGCGTACTCGTCGGTGGCCAACGCCGGTTACCTGCTGGTCGGCGTGCTGTCGCTGTCCGCCGAGGGCCTGGCCAGCACGATGTTCTACCTGGTGGCGTACGGCTTCATCGTGCTCGCCGCGTTCGCGGTGGTCACCCTGGTCCGCGACGCCGACGGCGAGGCCACCCACCTGTCCCGCTGGGCGGGGCTGGGCCGGCGGTCGCCGATGTTCGCCGGCATCTTCACCTTCATCCTGCTGGCGTTCGCCGGCATCCCGTTGACCAGCGGCTTCACCAGCAAGTTCGCGGTCTTCGGGGCGGCGGTCGGGGACGGCCAGATCTGGCTGGTGATCGCCGGTGTGGTGACCAGCATGATTCTCGCCTTCCCGTACCTGCGGGTGGTGGTGATGATGTGGCTGAGCGAGCCGAGCGACGCCACCCCGACGGTGGTCATTCCCGGCGCGCTGACCTCGGCGGCGCTGATGATCGGCGTACTGGCCACCCTGCTGCTCGGGGTGGCGCCGGGGGCGCTGCTCGATCTGACCAGCAACGCCGCCGAGTTTGTCCGATGAACCACCTCACCCGCCCCCAACCTGGGCCGCCACCGCCGCTGTGGCATGGTTGGGGGTGTGGTGAGGACGGCTGACGGCAGCTCCTTCGCGTCCGGCGCGGGAGCGGTGACCTCGATCGGGATCGACATCGTCGACCCGCAGCTGCAGGCGTCCATCGCCGGGATCCTGGGTGGAGTCGAGGCCGAGCTGCGGGACAGCGTGTTCAGCGCCGACCCGTTCGTCACCGAGGCGGCCCGCCATCTGGTCGAGGCCGGTGGCAAACGGTTCCGCCCGTTGCTGGTGGCGCTCGGTGCGCACTTCGGCGACCCGGCGGCACCGCTGGTGGTGCCGGCGGCGGTGGTGATGGAGCTGACCCATCTGGCGACGCTCTACCACGACGACGTGATGGACGAGGCACCGGTGCGGCGCGGTGCGCCGAGCGCCAATTCGCGGTGGACCAACTCGGTGGCGATCCTGGTCGGGGACTACCTGTTCGCCCGAGCCGCCGACCTCGCGGCGGATCTCGGCATCGAGGCGGTACGGCTGCAGGCCCGCACGTTCGCCCGGCTGGTGCACGGTCAGATTGCCGAGACGGTCGGCCCGCGCGACGGGGAGCAGACGGTCGACCACTATCTGCAGGTGATCGGGGACAAGACCGGGTCACTGATCGCGACGTCCGCGCGGTTCGGCGGGATGTTCGGCGGCGCGGCCCCAGAGCATGTCGAGGCCCTGGCCGGGTACGGCGAGATCATCGGGGTGGCGTTCCAGCTCTCCGACGACCTGCTCGACATCGCCTCGGACTCTGCCCAGTCGGGCAAGACACCCGGTACCGATCTGCGGGAGGGGGTGCACACGCTCCCGGTGCTCTACGCGCTCGGCTCGGACGACGGTGACGCCGCCTCCCGGCGACTGCGGGAGATCCTGGCCGCCGGCCCGGTCACCGACGACGATCTGCACGCCGAGGCGCTCGCCCTGCTGCGCGAGGCGCCGGCGCTGAAGCGGGCCCGGGAGACGGTGCGCGGCTACGCGGAGGATGCCCGGTCCCGGCTCGCGCCGCTGCCGCCCGGCCCGGCGCGGCAGGCGATGCAGTCGCTGTGCGACTTCATCGCCGACCGGACGAACTAGCCGGGTAGCCGGGGTCCGGCCCGGTCCGGTCCCGGTCCCGGTCCGCTCTGATCCGGTCCGGTCCGGTCGCACGGGCGGATTTCCGCCGGCCGGCGACGGTACGGGGGCGACGAACGGCACCGCCATTTGCGATGATGTTGCGTTAGCCAATAGCATGAACCGTACGTGTCGGGCGCCACACCGATAGTCGCCACCTGGTGCCCCTGATTCGAAAGGGCATTCCACAGGCGGCTGTCTTTTCATATGGTGTAAGTCCCCGGCGGCGGAGGTGGTTGTGCGCGACCCCTTGGCGGAACCTTCGGACCTCATCCGGAGCGTTTCACGGGCACTGCGTGTGCTCGAAGCGGTCGGACGTGCCCCGCGCGGACTGACCGTCAAACAGATTGCCCGGCGCTGCGAGCTGACCGTGGCCACCACCTACCACCTGGTGCGCACCCTGGCGTACGAGGGCTACGTGATCCGTCGCGAGGACGGCACCTACATCGTCGGCTTGGAGGTGGCCGACCGCTACCGCGAACTGGTCGCCGCGTTCCGTGGCCCGCCAGCGGTCGGTGAGGCGCTGCGCCGCGCGGCGGCGGAGACCGGCTACAGCCACTACCTCGGCCGCTTCGTTGGCGCCCAGGTGGCGGTGACAGCGTCGGCCGACGGGCTGCGCTCACCGTACCTGGAGGACCTGGTGCCCGGCTTCGACGAGGGGGCGCACGCCACCGCGCTGGGCAAGGCGCTGCTCGCCACCCTCACTCCCGACCAGCGGTTCCGCTACCTCAAAGAGTTCGGCATGCGGCCGTTCACCTCGGCCACGATCACCACCATCGAGGGCTTCGAAGCCGATCTCGCGGTCGGCGACCGGCGCGGCATGCACCTGGAGATCGGGCAGTACCGGCAGGGCCTCGCCTGCGCCGCGGTGATGGTCAACGCGGACAAGGACGTCGAGCGGCGGGTGGCGATCGCCTGCGCGTTGCCGGCGGCCGAGATGATGACCTCGGCCCGGGTGGTCCGCGCGAAGCTGCTCACCGCCGCCCGGGCGGTCGCCGAGGCGATGACCGGCCCGGAGCATCCCGGCAACTGAACAGTTTCTCCAGGACCTTGAACCGCCCGGCCGGCGGCTACGTGTCATGAGGCGGAAGGGAAGGGCGCCTCTTGACCGACCAGGATTCACAACTGATGCGCGCGTTGCACGAAGAGCACGGTGACGCGCTCTTCGCCCATGCGCTGCGGCTGGCCGGTGGCGACCGGCAGCGGGCCGAGGACCTGGTCCAGGAGACGCTGCTACGGGCCTGGCGACATCCCGAGTCGCTGGACCCGGAGCGGGGATCCGTACGGGCCTGGCTGTTCACCACGGCGCGGAACCTCGCGATCGACGCCTGGCGTCGACGTAGTGTCCGGGTCGGCGAGGTGGTCACCGACGAACTGCCGGAACCACCACCAGCGGTGGACGAGGCGGACCGTGCCGTGGAGGCGTGGACCGTCGCCGAAGCCCTCGGTCGGCTCTCCCAACCACACCGGGAAGTGCTGATCGAGTGCTTCTACCGGGGGCGTTCGGTCTCCGAGGCGGCGGCCAGACTCGGTGTTCCGCCGGGTACCGTGAAGTCACGGACACATTACGCACTGCGCTCGCTGCGGCTGGTGCTGGAGGAGATGGGGGTGACCCAGTGAGGTGTGACTACGCGCACGACGACGGCGCGTACGTCCTGGGCGCCCTGTCACCCGCCGAGCGGGCTGCGTACGAGCATCACCTCGCCGGCTGCCCGAGCTGCCGGCAGGCGGTCGCCGACATCGCGGTGCTGCCCGGTCTGCTCGGCCGGCTGGATCCGGCCGGCTTCGAACAGATCAGCGACCCGCCGTCGACCGAGCCCCGGTTGGCCACCCTGGTCGACGCGGCGGGCCGGGCCCGCCGCCGGGGCCGGCGGATGCGCCGGTGGCAGACCGCCGGGGCGGCGCTGGCCGCCGCCGGTCTCGCGATCGTGGTCGGTTTCGGGGTCGGCTGGGTGGGGGCCGGCGGTACGCCGGAGACCACGCCCGGCTCCCAGCTCGTCGCGATGCAGCCGGTGGCCTCGCAGTTGCCGATCCACGCCGAGGTGGGCCTGCAGGCGGCGGCGAACGGCACCGAGGTCACCATGCGCTGCTGGTGGGAGCCGACCAACCCGGACGGCCGACCGATGGACTTCGAGCTGGTCGCCTACGACCGGGACGGGGCCAAGCAGCAGGTCGGCTCGTGGGCGGTCAGTCCCGGAGCCGAGATCGTCTTCACCGGGGCGACCCGGTTCGAGCACGACCAGTTGGAACGGCTCGAACTGGTCCGTTCCGACGGCGCGGCGATCCTGGCGTACCAGGTCGGCTGACCTGGTTGGCGGCTGACCGGGTGGCGTACCAGGCCGGCCGACCTGGCTGGCCGGTCAGTCCCGGTCCAGGACCAGACCCAGCAGCCAGGTGACCACTCCGACCAGCAGCGCCCCGAGCACGGCGGCCGGCCAGAAACCGTCCACCTGGAACGGCAGGTCGAGCTGCCCGGCGATGAATCCGGTCAACAGGAACAGCAGTCCGTTGACGACCACCGCGATCAGCCCGAGGGTCAGCAGGTACAGGCCACACCCGACGGTCTTGATGATCGGCTGCAGCACCGCGTTCACCACGCCGAAGATGACCGACACGAGCAGCAGCGTGACGACCGCCTCGCCGATCGCGTCGGTCCGCAACGTGATGCCCGGAATGATCAGGGTGGCCAGCCAGAACGCCAACGCCGTACTACCCAGGCGGATGAGGAGGCTTTTCAGGAAACCCATCCGGGAATCCTGCCATGCCGGCCGTCGCCGTCGCGCCCGGCATCGCCGTCCGGCGATACCATCGTGCGTCACCCTCTCTCATGGTCGAACCGCCCGTGACGCCATGTCGTCCGCCGGTTGCGGCCCGTCGGTCCCGGAGGTCGCGGTTGACGTCCCGGCAGCACCAGTTGCAGTCCCACCGGTACGCGGCGCGACGGTTGGTCGACGCGTTGGTGTCCGGGCAGGCCGATCCGGCACGACCATCCCGCCGGACCGCCCCGGCGACGCTGGCCGGGGTACTGGTCGCCGTGCTCGGGTTCGGTGGTGCCACAGCGTACGGGGCGGTCACCGGATCAGCGGCCACCGACTGGCGGGACAGCCGGGTGGTGATCGTCGAGCGGGAGTCCGGGGCCCGGTACGTCTACCGCGCCGGCCGGCTGCACCCGGTGCGGAACTACAGTTCGGCGTTGCTGATCGCGGGTGCGGCTCCACCGCGTACTGTGCTGGTGCGGCGGGCCGCGCTGCGCGGCGTCGAGCGAGGATCCCCGCTGGGTATCCGCGACGCGCCGGACTCGCTGCCCCGCCCCGAGGAGCTGAGCGGGCCGGAGTGGACGGTTTGCTCCAGCGTCGCCGACCAGGGTGAGTCAGCCGCGCCCAGCATGTCGGTGCTGCTCGGCGTGGGTAGCTCCGGCGGTCGGCCGCTCGGCGACGACGCGCTGCTCACCCGGCTACCGGACGGTGCCGTACAGCTGATCTGGCGGGGCCGCCGGCACGCCGTGACCGAACCGGAACTGGTGCTCGCCGCGCTCGGCTGGACCCGGCACCGCCCGCTGCCGGTCGCGCCGGCGGTGGTCCGGGCCCTGCCGGCCGGGGCCGACCTGGGCCGCCTGACGGTCCCCGGTGCCGGGCAGCCGTCCCGGACGATTCCGGACACCACGGTCGGCGAGGTCTTCCTGGTGGTCACCCAGAGCGGCTCGCGACAGTACGCGGTGGCGTACCGGGACGGGCTGGCCGGGATCACCCAGGTGCAGGCCGATCTGCTGCTGACCGCACACGACCAGGCCGGCCCGACCCGGTTGACCCAGGGCCGGTTCAGTAACCTGCCCCGGGTCGACGAGCTGATCCCGGACGGTCCGCAGGCGCCACCGGCCGAGACGCCGGCCCTACGATCGGCGGCGACCGGCACGGTCTGCGTCGGCGGTGCCGGTACCCAGTCCCCGGTACGGGTGACGGTGGATCCGGACGTCCCGGCCAGGGGCGTCCGGTTGCCGCCCGGCGGCGGCGCACTGGTCGAGGCGGTACGGCAGGACGAGGCGGTACGGCAGGACGAGGACACCCCGCAGGTCAGCTTGATCACCGATGCCGGGCTACGCCACCTGGTCCCCGATCCGACGGTTCTGCCGACGCTCGGCTACCCGGACGCCGCGCGGTCGCGGCTGCCGGCCGAGGTGGTCGAGCTTGTGCCGGCCGGTCCGGACCTGGACCGTCGGCACGCCCTCGGCTGACCCGCCTCACCGGGTTAGCCGCCCGCTGGCTGGTTCGTCGCCGGTGTCACCGCAACCGAGCCGTTATCCACAGCGCACGAGGTGGGGCTGCGGCGGTGGGCCGACCCGGCTACGGTCGGCGAGGTGACGTTCACCGTCGTGGCGGCGGGTGAGCGGCCACCGTCCGGCGCGGGAGGCACCGGCGCGGAGGCACCGGCAGGACCGGACCGAGAGGGGTCACAGCGTGTCGCAGACGCAAGCCGAGTTGGCGGTCATGCAGCGGGCAGCCAGCCGCTTCGACCAGGTCGACGAGGAGCTCGACGCGATGCTGCGCGGTCTGCTGCAGCGGTTGGAGGTGCTGCAGCATGCCTGGCGTGGTGCCGGTGGCCGATCCTTCGAGCAGGTCACAGCCGGGTGGGCCAGAGAGCAGGCGGCGCTGCACCGGGCGTTGCGCGAGACTGCCGGAGCGATCCGTACCGCCGGGACGCAGTACCAGGCGGCTGACGACGCGGCGGCGGACCGGGTGACCCGGGCGGGACGACGGATCGAGCTGCCGCTCTGAGACGGACTGGCAGCCTGCCGGCCTGTCGCTTCGGGACGGCCTGGCAGGCGGGCGGTGGCACGACACGGAGGAGGTGACCAGTTGGCCGACGGCGAGCTGGTGGTGGATTTCCGGGCGCTGCAACAGGCCAGCACCGACATCGGGCAGGCACTGCGTACTCTCGGATCGCAGTTGCACCAGGTGGAACGGGAGGCTGCGCCACTGGTAGCGACCTGGGACGGTGCGGCCCGTCAGGCGTACGAGCAGCGGCAGGCCCGGTGGCGCGGCGCGGCGCAGAATCTCCAGGCCCTGCTGCGGGAGATCAAGGTCGCGGTCGACGAGTCGGCCGCCGATTATCTGAGCACTGAACGGCGCAACGCGGACCTGTTCCGATGAGCCGAACAGTGTCCTCTCGACTACGCGAAGTATTTTCTCGGATTAGTTGATCTGCAAGGCGTCCGCCGGCCGTTGTGATCGTGGCACCACCTTGTAGGTTGTACCGGACGCGTGTGGCCTGTCCGGTGGAAAGGGGGGTCGGCCGTGACCGATTGGCAACCGGCCACCGAGATCGAGGCCGCGATGCGTGACGCCCTGCTCCGTCAGGACCAGGAGCTCTACTTCCAACTGCTGGCCGGCACCGAGTTGCTGCTCCCGGTTTCGGCTCAGGCCCTGGCCGGTCAGGCCCCGATGGGCTGGGGCACCTGGACCACGAACGGGCGGACCCACGTTCTCGCGTTCACCTCGCCCGTCACCCTGCACGCATGCCTTGGTGACAGCGGCAGTTCCGCCCGTCGGGTGACGTTCGCGGAGCTGGCTGCCAGCTGGCCGAACCTGGAGTGGTGGCTGGCGGTCAATCCGGGTCTGCCGATCGAAGGCTGGCTGCCGGCCTGGTTCGTCGCCCAGTTGGCCCGCGGAGACGCGCGACTGCCGAACCGCGGCGGCCAGTCCGAGGGCCGCGCCGATGCCGCCGCCCGGGCCCGCGCGACCGCCACCGTCCCGGGACCGGCCGGCCACCCTGGCGGTGCCGGGCCCGTCGACGGTGGGCATGCTCCATCGCCCGATCACGGCCGGCATCCCACCCAGTACGCCGCCGAAGCTACCGCCGCTGCCAGCCCTCCGCCGGCACCGACCGCTCCGGCACCGGAAGGTCAGTGGCCGCACCCGGACAACGCGGCCGCCGAACCGGCACCGCCGACCGCCCGTCCGGTGTCGCCGAGCTCGCCGCCACCGTACGGGTCGACCCGATCCCCGGCCGGCGCGACCGCCGGGCTGTCGGCCGGCGGTCTGCCCCGCCGGGTGCCGACTCCCGCGCCGCCCACCGAAGACCCGTCACCAGCGGCGGAACAGCCTGGCGCGGCCGGCGACCCGGCCGTCGGGCCGGCGGTCGAGCCACCGTCCGGGCCGGCGGTCGAGCCACCGTCCGGGCCGGCGGTC
>NZ_JBHMIN010000057.1:0-40534 GCF_048060215.1 Micromonospora sp. LOL_021
CACGTACCACGCGCTGGTGTCGACCGTCGCTGCCGATGCCGCGGTCGTCGTCAGCGCGACGAGGCCGCCGCCGACCAGGACCGCTGCGGTCGCCGCCGCGATGCGACGGGTCCATTTCCGGTCGGTGGTCCGACCGGCCTGGGCTGTTACTGCCACGTCTTCCTCCGTCACCGCGGGCCAGGCAGTCGGCCGCACACCTGGCGGCACCACCCGGCCCGCTGGCCACTGTAGGCCTAGCCAGTGAGCGTTAACATGCGGCCCCACCAGCCCGGTTGGCAGAGCTGGCACCCGGTCGGGGCAGCGGCAGCCGACTCACTCCCGGTCGCGCCCCAACAGGTGTTCCATCGACTGTGAACGATAACACCACGGTCGTCAAGAGGTAACAGGCGTGTTTCGTGCCGCCGAGGCAGTGACGGTCACCCGGCTGACGTTTCGCTCGGGCGGCGGCAACGTTTCACCAGCCCAGTGCTGGACGGTGAGCACCCGACGAGCCACTGCTGTTATCGATAACATCGTCCATCTACGATGCAGGCGGGAGCTCGGCGGCGGACCCGCCAGCTACCAACGCCACCGCCAGAACCGGTACTCGTACCGCACCGACAAGGTGCCGGCGGCGGTGCTGCCGGTGATGACAACGTGTGGGGCCGTCGCGCCCGGCTCCGGCACCGCCGGCACCTTCACCCGTGCCGAGCCCGCCGACGTGGTCACCCCGTCGATGTTCGCGGTCGCTCCGCGCGGCAGCACGATGGTCGCCGACCCGGCCTGGGTGAAGAGCTCGATCTCCACTATCCGGTGGCCGAAGACGGCATGTCGCATGTCCAGCAGCACCGAACCCGCCTTCGCGAGAACCACGAGCCGCCGCGGCACACTCCATCGACCGGTACGCCGCAACTGCCCCGCCTGGCTGCGCAGCTCGACCACATCGGCGGCGGTGACCGAGGCGACCGGGTCGACCGCGGGCAAATCGGCGACGAAGGGTTCCACGTCGCCGAAGGTCCGCGCCCGCAACACCGCGTCCACCCGGTCGGAGAACTCGGCGAGCGTCAGTCGGCCCTCGGCGACGGCCGCGTTCAACCGGGCGACGACCGCTTCCCGGTCCGCATCGGACATCCGCAGTTCCCGCCGCGACGGCACGACCTCGCCACTCATCCGACCACTCTACGACGCGTCTGCCCACCCCCGGTCGCCCGCGGCGCGGTCCGCCCCGGGGCGCCCCGGGGCGGACCGCGCCGACGTCAGTGCCGGATCGGCATCAGCAGCGAACAGCTCCGGTCGTCGCCGGGCAGCCGCACGGCCAGTGGCCGGATCGGCCCGTCCAGGTCCAGCACCAGCTGGCCGCCGCCGACGGCGGCCACCGCCTGCAGCAGGAACTCCCGGTTCACCGCGACATACCGATCCGGCGAGGCGTGCCAGGCGGCCTCATCGACGCATTCGACGGTGCCGTCGTCGGTCGCCGCCAGCACCGCGACCGGGTGGGCGACGCCGAAGTGTTCGCGTACCACCGCCGGGGCCCAGCCCGGCTCCAGCGCCCGGCGTAGCGCGGCCGCGTCGACGGCGAGTTCCTGCCGACCCCCGGTGCCCCGGGCCGGCAGTAGCGCCCGGTAGTCGGGAAAGTCGACGGTCAACGGCTCGACAGCGATCCGCCAGCCGGGTGCCACTGCTTCCGCCCGGTCCGGGCCGAGGGTCAGCTCCACCTGCGGATTGCGGTCCAGCTGGCTACGGACGCCGTCGACGAAGGCACCGGGCAGCAGGACCGACACCGCCGGCCCGTCGACCGCCGTCGGCGCGAGTTCGGCGTACGCCAACCGAAACCGGTCGGTCGCGGCGAACCGTGCGGCATCGGCGGAGACCTCGACGTGCACCCCGGCCAGGGCGGGAATCTCGGGGTCGGTGCCGACGGCGAACCGTACGGCGTCCAGCGCGCCGGCCAGGTCGGCGGCGTCGACGGTGACCCGGGTCGTGGTAGTGGTCATGGTGGTCAGGTTCTCCTCGGCATCGAGCAGGGCGTGGACGCGGGAGAGCTTCCGGCGGGCATCGGCGAGCCCGTCGACCAGGCGCAGCAGGTGTACGTCGAGCAGCCGGCGGGCCACCGTGACGTCGGGCAACGCCCGGACCGCCTCGGTGATCTCGGCCAGCGGCAGACCGACCCGGCGCAGCCCGGCCAGCAGCCGGGCGGCGCGCAGTTGGTCCGTGGCGTACCACCGGTAGCCGGTGTGCGGGTCCACCGCGGCCGGCACCAGCACGCCGGCGGCGTCGTAGAACCGCAGCGCGCTGACGGTGAGTCCGCTGGCGCGGGCCGTCTCGCCGATGCTGTGCATGTCGCTCTCCACGTCCATGGACTCTGCGGCCTCGACCAGGTCGAGGGTCAAGGCCGACCGCGCGTCGAGGCCAGTCGAGGGTCAGGCCGGCCGGGCGGCGGAGCCGGCGGGCCGGGCCAACGGCGGGATACCCGGCCGTGGCAGCATTGCAGTTCCAACCAGGTCGATGTCCCGCGTCCGACGAGACCGAGTGCCCCGCTGGAGGCAGGATGACCCCGCAGGCCCCTCCGCCACCCGCGATCGCCGGGCTGCCGCCGCTCGCCTGGCAGCACCCGCCGGCGGCGACGGATCATCACGCCGGCCGGCAAACCCTTTCGCTCACCGCCGGCGCCCGCACCGACTGGTTCGTCGACCCGGTCGGCGAGTACCGCACCCACAACGCCCCGGCGCTACTGTTCGACTGCCCGGACGGCGAGTTCGCGCTCTCCGCCCGGGTCACGGTCGACTTCACGGCCGCGTTCGACGCCGGCGTGCTGTGCCTGCGCATCGACGAGGAACACTGGGCGAAGCTGTGCTTCGAGTATTCACCGCAGCGCCGGCCGATGGTGGTGACCGTGGTGACCAACGGCACCTCCGACGACGCCAACGCGGTCACCGTCGAGGTGTCCACCGTCCATCTCCGGGTGCTACGCAAAGGGTCGGCGTACGCGTTCCACTACGCGCTCGACGGCTTGTCCTGGCAGTTCGCCCGGCTGTTCCGGCTGACCGGCGCCGCCGACGCGCCGACCCGGGTCGGCTTCCTCGCCCAGTCACCCACCGGTGACCGCTGCACCGCCACCTTCGAACAGATCAGCCTGGTCGACGTGGTCCCCGACGATCTACGCGGTGGGCAGTGACCGGGACGGTGGTCCCGGACCGGCCGGCCGAGTCACGCATCGACGAGCTGGTCAGCGAGTCGGCCGACCACAGCCGACGGGGCGACTGGTCGACGGCGGTCCGCAGCCAGCGGCAGGCCGTCGACCTGGTTGGCGAGCTGGTCAACGACGCGCCGGACGATGTGTCCCGGCGGGCCGGGCTGGGTGGGCTGTACTACCGGCTCGGCGCGCTGCACCTCGCCGACCGGGACCCGGCGGCGGCGGTGGCGGCGCTGGACGACGCGGTACGCACGTACGCCGGGCTGGTCGGCGCCGCGCCCGACGCCGCGACGCTGGCACCGGACGGTGACCCGCAGCTCGCGATCGCCGCAGCCAATGCGGCACTGGGCTACTACGGCCACGCCGACCCGGCCGACGAGAGCGACGCGGGCGGGGACGGGTCGGACGGCACCGTCGACAGTGGGTACGTACCCAGCGCAGCGGTGGTGTCGGCGCTGCTGAACTTCGTCGCCGGCCGCGTCGTCGAGAGCTTCTTTCCGGCCGGCGGTAATCGCCGCCGGCCTGCCGCCAGGCCAGGCGCGGCAGGCGCTGGAGGCCGAGTTGCAAGTGGTCGACGGGCTGCTCTCGATGGCCGGCGGACCGGTGCCGTTTCCACCGGAGATGGGCCGCAGCCTGGCGCAGCTGGTGCTGCCGACCGTACGGAACCGAGGCCTGCTGTGGGTGCCGGCGGACGACTGGCTGGACCGGGCGGCCCAGCCGACGCTGACAGCGGTGCTGCAGCGGCACCCCGCCGGAGCCGGGCAGGCGACGCCGCTGGGGACGGCGACGTCGCGCAGCGATCCGGCGTCGCTCTGGACCACCTCGATGCGCTGGCTGTCCGGGCTGCCGTTGCAGGCGGCAGTGCAGCTGGCTACGACCGCCGTCGATGTGCTGCGCACGGCGTCGGTGTACGCCGACGGACGGCGGCTGGCGCTGGCCGCGCACGCGTTGCTCGCCAGCGCGTACCGGGCCGTCCCTGGCCGGCCACCGCCGGACCCGGCGGCGTACCTACCGGTCTGGCAGCGGCTGCTCGAGGTGGCCACCGACAGCTGCCGGGCGTCCGGTGACCACGCGCTCGCCGACGACTTCGACGCATGGCGCGCCCGGTTACGGTGACCGGGCGCGCGACTCAGCGACGGTTGACCGTCGGCGGCGGACCGGGTGGGGTCCGGTGCACGACGTATCCGCAGGCCGTGCCGAGGACCAACTCGGCGACAGCGGCGGCGACCAGACCGGTGGCCGGCATCCCGTCCAGAGCGATGCTAAGCAGCCGGGACAGTCCGTACGCCAGATAGACGGTCGCGCCGATCAGTGCCGCGGCGAAGGTCAGCCGGCGGACGAACGCCCCGAGGGTGACCAGGATCCCGGTGGCCAGCAGCGCCCCGCCGGCCGCCCGGGTCTCGCTGAGCAGACTGCTGTTGCCGGCGAAGTCGATGCCGTTGCCGGCGTGGAAGGCGTCCGGTGCGGTCAGGACCGCGCCCCCGATACCGACCACGACCAGGCCGGCGACGACGAGAATGACCTGCTGACTGCGGCTGTGGGTGCCGCTGCGGCGGTGGGGCGCGTCCGGCACTGGGCCGGCGACGGTGGTCACTGTTGCCACGCCCCGGCGGCGGCTGCCTGCCGGCAGAAGGCGGCGAAGTCCCGCGGCGCGCGGCCCAGCGCCCGCTCGACGCCGTCACCGAGCGACGCGTTACGCCCGTCGAACACCTCGACACACAGGTCAGTGAGCAGCCGCGCGTAGTCCGGCCCGACCTGCGACACCAGGGCGAGATGGAACTGCTCGGCGGTGACCGGCAGGTAGCTGACAGCCTGGCCGCTGGCCGCGGCGATCTCCGCCGCCGCCTGCGCGAAGGTGAGCAGACGCGGCCCGGTGACGTCGTACGTCCGGCCGTCGTGCCGGCGGTCGGTGAGCACCGCCACCGCGACGTCGGCGACGTCGTCGACGTCCACGAACGGCTCGGCCACCTCGCCGGCGGGCAGGGCCACCGTCCCGGCCAGGACCGGGCCGAGCAGGTGTCCTTCGGTGAAGTTCTGGTTGAACCAGCTGGCCCGCACGATGCCGTAGGTCAGCCCGGAATCGGCGACGATCGCCTCACAGCGGCCGGCGTTGGTCTCGCCCCGGCCGGAGAGCAGGACCAATTTGCGGACACCGGCGTCGCGGGCGGCGGCGGTGAACTTCTCGACCACGGTGGGCGCTTCGGGTGCGGCGAGGTCCGGGTAGTACGACAGGTATGCGGCGTCCACCCCGTGCAGCGCGGCGGGCCAGCTGGCCGGCTCCGCCCAGTGGAACGGCTGCTCGCCCTGGCGGCTGGCCCGGACCACCGGGTGGCCGAGCGTGGTGAGCTGGTCGGCGATGCGCCGACCGGTCTTGCCGGTCGCCCCGGTGACGAGCACTGACGGTCGTGACATGGCGTGGGAACTCCCGTTCGGTCTGAGGTGTCGCGGACCGGCTTCCACCGCCCGCTGCTGGCCACCGCCCGGGTCGATGAATCTGGTCCGACTCGGGCAGGTTTCGCCTTGTCGACCAGCCTGCCGGGAGGACGTCGGCGGAACAATGATTCTGATTCCTGACTTCTTTGCTCATCGTCCAGATCTGTGGACGTTCGGCAAACCATCCGGGAAGCTGGGCAGGGTGTGGACGACACCCAGTTGCGCGATCCCGGCGATGAGCGACCCGCTCGGCGAGACCCTGCACATGTTCCGGCTGACCGGCACCCTCTACTGCCGGGCCGAGTTGACCGCCCCGTGGGGCATCGACGTGCCGGCCCTGCCGGGCTGCATGACGTTGCAGGTGGTCACCGCCGGCCGGTGCTGGCTGGAGGTGGGCGACGCCGAGCCGTACCTGATCGGGCCGGGCAGTCTGACGCTGATCCCGGACGGTGTCCCGCACCGGTTCCGCAGCGCCCCGGACGCGTCGGCGCGGCCGTTGTTCGACATCCCGGTGCAGCAGCTCAGCGACCGCTACGAGATCATGCGGCACGGGGGCGGCGGCGAGCTCACCCAGGTGACGTACGCGGTGCTGCGCCCAGACCACGTCGCCGCCCGGCGGTTGATCGCCCAGCTGCCGCCGGTGCTGCATCTCGACCGGTTCGACGACGACGAGTCGGGGTGGCTGCACAGCACGTTGCGGCTGGTCGCCCGGGAGGCCCAGGCACTGCAGCCGGGCGGTGAGACGATGCTGACCCGGCTGGCCGACGTACTGGTGATCCAGGCCATCCGGTCCTGGTTGGACGCCGCTCCGGAGGCACGCCAGGGTTGGCTGGCCGCGCTACGCGACGACCAGATCGGCCGGGCGCTGACCGCGCTGCACCGCGAGCCGGACCGGGACTGGACGGTCGGCACCCTGGCTCAGCAGGCCGGCATGTCCCGGTCTGCGTTCGCCGCCCGGTTCACCGAGCTGGTCGGCGAACCGGTGATCCGCTACCTGGCGACCTGGCGGCTGCAGCTGGCCCACGACCATCTGCAGCACTGCGCCGACCCGCTGCCGGTGGTCGCCCGCCGGTTCGGCTACCAGTCGGAGGCGGCGTTCTGCCGGGCCTTCAAACGGGCGTACGGGGTACCGCCGGGCCAGGTTCGTCGGGGAGGGCGCAGCGCCGGGAACGACTGACCCGACGGGAGGCCGCCGTCCGGCGAACCGGCACACTGGGCGGATGGCACACCTGCGGGTCGACTTCTACTCCGACGTACTGGAGCAGGCCACCTCGATGACCGTCCTGCTACCCCAGCACACCAGTACCCGGATCGGCGCTCCGGCGCGGGCCGGCGACGCCGATCCCCCGGTGCTCTATCTGCTGCACGGGCTCACCGACGACGCCACCGCCTGGACCCGGTACAGCTCCATCGAGCGGTACGCCGAGGAGCGTGGGCTGGCCGTGGTGATGCCCCAGGTGCACCGCAGCATGTACGCCGACGAGGTGCACGGAGCACCGTTCTGGACCTTCCTGTCCACCGAACTGCCGGCCGTGGTCGACTCGTTCTTCCGGGTCTCCCGACGGCGGGAGGACACCTTCGTCGCGGGCCTGTCGATGGGCGGGTACGGGGCGTTGCGCTGGGCACTGCGCCAGCCGCAACGGTTCGCGGCGGCGGCCAGCCTGTCCGGTGTACTCGACGTGGCCGCCCGCCAGCACGGGCCGTCGGTGTCCGCCACCGACCCGCTGATGCGGCGGGTCTTCGGCGAGCAGGACATCGCCGGCAGCGACGACGACCTGCTCGCGGTGCTCGCCCGGGCCGACCCGGCGGCGTTGCCGCAGCTCTGGTTGTGCTGTGGCACCGAGGACGTGCTGTACCCGGACAGTGTCCGGTTCCGCGACGCCTGCGCGGCCCGGGGCGTCCCGCTCACCGTCGACTTCGGACCCGGCGGTCATCTGTGGAGCTACTGGGATGCCAAGATCCGGGACGTACTCGCCTGGCTGCCGCTGTGATTGACGGCGCCGACGCGGCGCGAGTGGCCGCCGGACTGGGCGATCAGTTGGCCATGCTGACCTTCACCGATCTCGGCACCGAACAGGTCACCAGGACGATCATCGACGCCGTGGTGCGGTGGGGTGCCGGGCAGGGCTGGCGGGTGTACCGGCGGGCGGCCAGCGTACTGCCGCTGCCGCCGCCGATGCACGGCCGGCACTCGGTCGTCGACGTGGCCTGTGCCCGACCCGGCGCGCCGCCGCTGGTGATCGAGGTGGACCACACCGACCGGCACCGTACGGTGAAGAAACTGCTCGCCGAGGCCGCTGCTGGCCGGGTGGCGATCTGGGTCCGATGGGGCAGCCGTGGCTTCACCGCCCCGCCCGAGCCGGTGCGAATGGTCACCCTGCCGGTCACCGTCCGAACGGCCACGGCGCGACCGGGCGTACGGTTGTTCAGCCGGCAGCCGGAGCGGCCGTTGGCACCGCCCAGTCACCGGCCCGGCCCCGTGGCTGCGGCCGGGCCTCCGTCGCCCCTGTTCGACCCGGCCGACGGTGAGCCGCCCGGCGGTGAATGACCGCCCGGCGGGCAGGTGCCGAACCATCCCGCTGCGGGGCACCGGGAACCGTCCCCCCGCTGCGGGTACCGGAGCCATCCCCGTTGTCCACGCTCTGACCACGTGAACCGGTCCCGGCACCCACAGATCGGGACACGGAGGCACGGTGGCTCACGCCCTTCCGCGCAGGAGCGGACCACGTCGGATCTCGCTGTGACCAGTCTCGGCCACCGTGAACGTCCGCAAAAGTCGCATCGCGTGACAGAATCTGGTGCTGATGTCACGGCGAGGACAAGGTGACTCGCCCAGGAAGGACGGTGACATCCGTGTCCGCTGTGGAGGTCAAGTCGGAGCTCCGCACCCTGCGGGCCGGTCGCGGCGTGTCGGCACCCGATCTGTCCGGTCGGCTCGGTGACCACCTGCGTACGCTCTGCGGCAACAGTGCGACGAACCGCGACGACGCGCCCGCCGAGTTGCGCGAGCGGGTGATAGCCGAGCTGAACAGCCAGGTCCGACGCCTGCCGGACGACATGGCGTTGGCGGCAAGGGTCGCGCTGGGGCTGCACCCGCAGGCGCAGGACGCGCACTTCCGTGGCCGGGTCGCCTGGCTGGCCCGACGGCTGGGTCGCGAGGACCGGACCGCGCTGCGCCGGATCAATGAAGCGGAAGTGCTGCTGGCCGAGGCGATCGGCCAGGAACTGGGCCGACGCAGCTCCAGCCCGGTCGGCGCCGGCTGGCACGTCGCCGGGCTGCGGGTGCTGGTCCGGCTGGACACCCCGACGATGGAGGCGTACGAGGAACGGCGAATCGTCGCCGACCGGGACGGCGTCGACGAGATCATGCTCGGCATGTCGCTGCCCTGCCCGCCCGGCAGCGACGGGCTCGACATCCGGGCAGACGTGCACTGGGGCGGGCGGCTGATCAGGCACGAACGACCGCTGCCGCAGCGGTCACAGTTGGTCGTGGGCCTGCCCCGGCCACTCGCCGCCGGTGAATCGTGCGACTTCAGTGTGGTCACCCGGCTGGGGCCGAGCCAGATCGCCTCACCGCACTACGTGCTGACGGCCACCCGACGGTGCCGACGGTTCGAGCTGCGAGTGAGATTCGACCCGGACCGGTTGCCCAAGTGGGTGCGGCGAGTGACCGGGGAGCCCGTTCGGTTACTGGACACACCGCAGCCCGGCAGCGAACTGCTGCAGCCGGACGCGGTCGGCGAGGTCTACACGGAATTCGACGATCCGGAACTGTATCTCGCGTACGGCATCCAGTGGTTTCCGGCACTTCAGCCGTGACGCAGGATCGGAACGGTCGAAACGGGTCAGTCGGTCTCCATCACGCATCACCTCCGCTGACGTCGACAGGCAGAATCCGGCGGAACTGCCATTGGCAGACAGCGATCAGCTGCGACTCTCCGGACGGGGTTGGGAATCGCGCCGATCAGACGGGACAGGTAGTGGTCGACAACGGTGACCCGGCATCGGCCCGGCAGGTGCCGGCAACCGACGCCAGGCGGTCGGGTTCCGACCAGGGTGTGACGCTGGCCGGGGTCTGCACACAGATGGACTGCACCGCGGACCGGCTGGGCCGGCGGCGGGCGCGGACACCAGGAACATCGCGAAACGCGACGAACCGCTGATTCCTCGTAGCCGGCTTCCGGCCACCGATAGGTCAGTTACCGCTGACCGAGGCTACGACAGCGCGATCTGGCCGGCACGGCCGTAGACCGCCAAGCGAAACAGCGTCGAATCGCCGGGCCGGGTCATCGGGCTATGAATGCACCGGGCTATGAATGCACGTGGCTCAAGGTTAATCATGATCTGTCTCCCCGTGAGTCGCCGTACAGTAACCTTATCACCGCCCACCAAGTTTGCCATCGTAAATACGGCGACAACCTGGTCACAGTCCTCTGTCCACAAGGCTGGCCGGTCCGGACAGGCCGGTCGGTCCGGGGCGACATCTGATAACCTCGCCGCAGCGTCGCGTGCCGGTGGCAGACCGTGTCAGGCATGGAGGCGCCGGACCGAAGGAAACACGACGTTGACGACCGTCGTCCCTTCGCCCTTCACCCGTGGGTGAGGGCGACGAAGCCAGGCTGGTGGCCTGGAGCCGCGAACTGCGCGGCGTACACAACCGGCTCCGCGAGGCGCTGACCGTCACCCGGGAGGCGTTGGCCGCCGGCCAGCCGGCGACCCGGGACCTGCTGCTGTTCTGTCACGGGTTCTGCGCCGCCCTGACCGCTCACCATGAGGGCGAGGACGGTCGACTGTTCCCGGCCATCGCCGCGCAGCATCCCGAGCTGCACGACACGCTACGCAACCTGCGGCAGGACCACTCGATGATCGCGTACCTGTTGGGCGGGCTGCAGGCCGCCGTGGCGCGGGCCGCGCCGCCCGACGAGCTGGACCGGCACCTGGAAGGCCTAGCCGCGATCATGGAGTCCCACTTCAGGTACGAGGAACGCCAACTGCTGACGGTGCTGGAGACGCTGGCGCTGGACGCGGACCCGGGCACCGTGCTGGGTCCGCTGTGACCCGACCGGCTGGACGTCGACCTGCTGCCGGCCGGCCGCGGCCCGACCGGCGGGACGCCGCCGCCCGTCAGCTCCGGCTGCCCGGCGGGACCCGACCCCGGTTGCGGCGGGCGAGCCGGCCCGGCAACGCCCGGCGGGCGACCGGTCCCAGGTCGTCGACGACGTCGACCAGCATCGCCAACTGTTCCAACGCGGCCAACGCGTCGTCGGCACCGGACCGGTCGACCCCTTCGTAGAGCTCCAGACCGATGAAGCCGGCGGCGACGGCGCGGGCCAGTGATCCCGAAGCGTTGCCGCAGTCGCGGGTGCAGCCGGTCGACCAGGCGGTGGCCCAGCCGAAGGCGGGACGGAGGATCCGGTCGGCAGGCGGGCCGAGACGACCCCAACCGAGCGTGTAGTCGTAGCCGGTCCAGAACCGGACGCCGTTGGGGGTCGGCTGGTAGCGCCAGAAGCCGTGGCCGGCACGGATCAGCGACAGCTTGTGGTCGCAGGTGAACCGCAACGCGGAGGTCGTGGAGCCGTCCGGCCGGCGGCGCTCGCCGGTGGACTGTCCGGTGCCGGCGACGGTCAGGCCGGGCAGCAGCCGGGTGGTGTAGCGGAACCGCCCCTGCGACCCGTACGGCTCGATCCGGGTGAAACGCAGGTCACACCGGGCGTGCCGGGCCGGGTCCTGGGTGTACCGCCACACCTGGTCGACCGGGGCCTGGATCAGCGTCTCGATGTACAGCACGCCAGACCTCCCTGGTTTGAGCGAATGCTCAACTGAGAGGTTGGCACGAGTTTTGAGCAGTCGCTCAAATGATCGGTGGCCGCGCTGACCTGCGGGCGGTGATCAGCCGGCCGGGGCCCACGGACTGACCGCGACCCGGCCGGTGGTGCCGATGTCGAGGCCGCCGTCGAGCTCCAGCACCTGCGCAGGTACGCCCGCAGCCGGCGCCACGGACAGGAAGGTGCCGTGCGTCGGCGGCACCCGTACGTCGTCCACTTTGTTGCGCCAGACCAGGACCGCGCCGGCCCGCTCGCCGGGCCGGGTGCCGGATCGTTGTCCGGTGGCTGCGAACCCGGTTGCGGCAACTGACCGGCACAGCCGGCGAGCAGCACCGCGGTCAGCAGCAGTGCACCGGCCCGTCGGCGGATCACCGGTCGCCCGTCTGGTTCCCGGAGACAGGCTCGTCGCCGTCGCCGTCCCCGCCGTCCTCGTCGAACGGTTCGTCGCTCCACCGCCACCAGGCCTCGTCGCCCTCGACGTGCAGCAGGAACTCCGGCACCGCCACCCCGTCCGGGTCGATCAGCACGACCGCCGCCCGCACCTGCTGGTACGCCCGTTCCCAGGCGCCGTCGTCCGGACCGTCCTCGACAACCCGCATCGCCCGCAGCTCCGCGTCGAAGATCGGCCGCAGCGGCGCGAACGCCTCGATCGGCCGGAGGGTGGCGTACAACCAGGGGAAGTCACCGTCGGTCACCGCCAAATCGGCCAGCAGCACGCCGTCGTGGTCGCGCAGCGACCAGCTCGCCCCGAATCCCATGCCGCCCGCCTCTTTCGCCGCGCGTCGCCGTCGGCACAGTAGTACGGCCGGGCACCTACGGTGGACGTCCGGTCCCGGGCCTGAGGTCCGGCCTACCGGGTGCCGTCCGGCCCTGCCGCCGGCCCGGGTCGGCGCGGGACAGTACAGGTATGACAGCGCGAGTGCACCACCGACGCCCCGAGGCGAAATGCCCGATCCGGCCGGGCGAGCCCTGCACGCTGTGCCTGCCCGGTGCCACCGGTCCGGCCGACTGCGGCCTCGTCTACCTGGTGATGAGCGACGACGAACTCCGCGCCGGGCTGCACGAGAACCGCCGGGTCGCGGCCTAGCGGATCACCTCCGCTGGCCGGCGCCGATCGGGCGGGTCGGGATCGACCGCTCCACCACTGTCCCGTGCCGTTCGCCCGGCTCTACCCGGTACGCCCCGGCACCGGGCAGGCTGCTGACCGCCTCAACCAGCTCGGTACCGACGTAGTGCAGGCCGACGCCGTCGTCGGTGGCGTACCCGGCCGGCAGGTCGCCTGCCGCGACGCACTCCAGGTACCGCCTCCGACGCGGCTGGTCCGCCAGGTCGTGGTGCACGCCGTTGCTGTACGGCAACAACCCCAACGTCTCGGTGACCGGGTCGAGCCGCTCGGAGAACGAGTCCGTCACCCCGCCGGTGTGCCAGCAGATGCTGCCGGCGCTGCCCCCGCCCAGCACCACGCCGGCCGCCCAGCACTCGCGGAGGATGGCGTCGACCCGGTGCGCCCGCCACACGGCGAGCAGATTCACGACGCTTCCGCCGGTCACCCAGATCAGCTGCTGATCGCGCAGGAACGCCCCGACGTCGTCGACGTTCGGCCGAGGAAACAGCTGCAGGTGGGACGGGATCACCTGCTCGGCGTCCCTGACGGCCGCGTAGAAGGACTCGATCACCTCAGGCTGGTCACCGGTGGCGGTCGGCACCAGGCAGACCTTCGCCACCGGCACACCGGTCAACGAGATCGCGTGGTCGAGCAGTGCGCTGCGTCGCGGAACCGGTTCACCCACCGGCGGATGCAGGATGCCGGAGACGGCGAAGATCTGACGACTGGGCCGGGGCACCTGCCCATCATGCAGGAACAGCGCTGCCCGCAAGGAATGACTCAAGCCTTTTCTAGCTATACGCGGCCTCTAGGCAGTCGAGTGAGATATATAGTGCTTCCATCCGATTTGAGGAGTTAACGGCCCAGAGCTGGTTTGGAGTACACGCATGCCGAGTCACGGGGACGCGTCGGCGCCGGCTTCCGTCCTGCCTGGCACCGATCGGCGTATCGCGTCTCGGACGCCGAACGGTAGAGCTGGCCGCCGGCACTCCGACAGACCGGCCGGCGGCCGGGGCGGACGGGTCCTGGTCCTCGAGCACGACGGACCCGAGAGCCCGGCGGACCGGCTCGACCAGGAATTCGATGTCGCGCTCCGGCTGCGTGGGCCGGTAGACCTGGAGGCACTGCCAGCCGTACTCGCTCAATACCAGCCAAAGCTGCTGCTGCTGAAGCAATCCCTGGACGCCGCCGATGTACGGCTGATCGCCGCCTGTCGCGCCCACCGGGTGCCGATCCTCGTGCTCGCCCGACCGGTGTACGGACTTCTCCGGCCGGCTCGCCTGCGGCGGTACGGCGGGCTGCCCTGGTTCCAACTGCGTTCCGGTCCATTGACGACCGCAGACATGTGGGCGAAGAGAGGGCTCGACCTCATCTTGATCTTGCTCGCGGCGCCGCTGCTCGTTCCCCTGCTGCTACTCGCCGGCGCGGCGGTGGCCGTGACCGGCCCCCCACTGTACGTGCAGACCAGGGTAGGGGCCGGTGGCCGGCTCTTCCGACTGGTCAAGTTCCGAACGATGCACGTCGACGCGGAGTCTGCCACAGGGCCGACGTTGGCCGCTGCCGACGACGACCGGATCACCAGACTTGGCCGTTTGCTCCGGCGTACCCGCCTCGACGAGCTTCCGCAGTTGTGGAACGTCCTCCGGGGTGAGATGAGCCTGGTGGGTCCGCGGCCCGAACGGCCCGAGTTCGTCGGTGAGCTGTGCCGGCTTCAGCACTACCACCTGCGTCACCTCAGCCGACCAGGGCTGACCGGCATCGCGCAGCTGACCGGCGGCTATGGGGCGACGGCCGAGGACAAACTTCGGTGTGACCTGCTGTACCTGCACTGCCGGTCACTGCGCCTGGACCTGGGACTGCTCCTGCTCACCATCGTGGAACTCTGCCGGGGATTCCCCCGTGGTTAGCCTGTCGACCCGGACCGGCCGCCGGGTGGCCCGCAACACCGCCAGTCTGCTGGGCGGTCGACTGATCGTCACCGCAGTCGGGCTGGTGACGCTGCCCCTGGTGTATCAGCACCTCGGCAGCCAGGAGTTCGGTGTCTGGGTCCTGCTCTGCGCAGTCGTCGCCGTCCTGGCCATCATCGACCTGGGCCTCGGCTCGGCGATGGTACGTGAAGTCGCGCGGGACGACGGCGACTCGTCGTCCCGGCGGCTACGCGCCACGCTGGCCCTTGGCCTGGTCTGGGCGGTGTGCCTCGCCGTACTGGCAACGGCCCTACTGACCGTCTCCTGGCCCTGGGTCGGCCGGTTGTTGCAGCTGGGTGAGCTCGCCGGTGAGGCACGTCGAGCGATGTTGTGGTTGCTGTTGTCACTGTTCCTCGGCGGCGTCGAACTGCCGTGGCGCGCGGTTCTGGAGGGCACCCAGCGGCACGGCACGGCGGCCTGGATCGGTGCCGGAGCCGCGCTGGTGGGCGGTGTGCTGACGGTCGGTCTGTTGCGAATCGGCGGTGGGCTGGTAGGCCTGGCCGCCGTCACCGCCCTGGCCAGCGGCCTGCGGACCGGACTGACTATCCTGACCGCCCACCGGTACTGCCCGGCCTACACCCCGCGGGTTCCCGACATCCGCCGCGAGGATCTGCGCGTCGTCCGCGGCTACGGCCTCCGGGTGCAGGCCACGAGCGCCTCGGGTGTGGTCAACACGGAGCTCGATCGGTTCGTACTGAGTGGCTTCTTCACCCCGGCCACCGCAGGGCACTTCGACCTGGGTGCCCGGCTGCTGAACCTGCTCCGACTCCCCCCGGGGTTCGCGCTCCTCGCGCTCTTTCCGGTCGCTGTCGCGGGCGCGGCCGACCCTGGCTGGCTCAACCGGTTCTACCTGCGAACGACGTGGCGTCTCGCCGCTTTTCTCGCACCGTGCACCGCCGCCGTCGTGGTGGCCGCCGACCCCCTGGTCCGACTCTGGATCGGCGCCCAGGTGCCCTGGGCGGCGACGAACCTCGCGGTACTGGCTCCCGCGTACGCGGTCAACCTGGTGCTCGGCGCGGCGACGATCGTGGCCCGGGCGGAGGGACGCCCGGGTCTCGAGACGCGGTACGTCCTGCTGTCGGTCCTGCTCAACCTTGGTACGACGGTCCCCCTCATCTGGTTGTACGGCCCGGTCGGCGTACCGCTCGCCACCGCGGCCGCGATCCTGCTCTCGTCGGGCTATTTCCTGTGGTACTTCCACCGCAGCACGGCTCGGCCGCTGACGCCGGTGCTACGGATCCTCGGCTGGACGGCCGCCGCCGCTGTCGTCGCGGCGGCCGTCGGCGGTCTCGTGTCGCCGCACCTGCCGGACGGCGACGGACGGCTGGGCGCTGCGCTCGCGGTGTGCTGCAGAACCGGCATCACGCTGCTGGTCGCGACGTTCCTGGTGGCCGGCGTGCGATGGTTCCGCCCCACGATCGACGGTCGCGCACCAGATCCGGCGGACCGCACGGCGGCCCAGGTGCATCCATGTGTCGATGCGGAGATTGCCGTTCGCACCGGAGCACCGTTGACCGACGAAGTTGGCAACCGATGAGCCCCCGTCGCGCCTCCTGCCTGGTCTGCGGTCCGGGACCGGTCGACGAAGCCATCCTCGGAGGACGGCTACGGCAATGTCTGGCCTGCGGCTTCGCCTGGACGGTCGGCGCGGCCGATCCGACACCGGACCTCTACGACGACACGTACTTCGAAGGCGGCGGCTACGAGGACTACTTCCTGCCGGGGCCGCGCCGGTTCGAAGCCAGCCGGCGGTTGCGCTGGCTGCACTCCACGGTCCGGCCGAAGTCCCTGCTCGAGGTCGGACCAGCGGGCGGGTTCTTTCTGGAGGCTGCCCGAAAGTGCGGCATCGACGTGTACGGCGTCGAGGTCTCCGCAGCGGCGACCCGGTACGCCCGCGACCGCCTCAATCTGCCGGTTCAGCAGGGTAGCTTCGAATCCGCGACGCTGCCCGACCGAGTCGACGCGGTCTGCGCCTTCCACGTACTCGAACACGTCAGGGATCCCTGGCAGTTCCTGCGTGCCGCGCGGGCGGCGCTGCGTCCCAGGGGCGCGTTGGTGCTCGAGGTTCCCAACATCGCCTCGGCTGCGGCCCGGCTGCTCGGCGAGCGCTGGCCCGGGTTGCAGCCCGAGTACCACCGTTGGCACTTCACCCCCAACTCACTGGCGCACCTGGTGACGATGGCCGGGTTCCGGGTGCTCCGGCAGGACACCACGGTGTTCCGCTACTACATGCCGCTCCGGTATCAGCTACGGCACGCCCACCGGCTGCTGCCATCGGACTGGTCGGCGACCCGCTCGCTGCGGCTGGTCCATCCACGACAAGGCGACCTGGTCCGTCTGGTGGCGAAAGCGACGGACGGCGAGTGACAGGAGAATCGATGAGATCTGCGGAGAAGGTCGCAACCGGCTGCCTGCTGTGCGGCGACGGCTCGGGCGGTCGACCCGTCACGGACGGGCTGCTCCGGCGCTGCGACACCTGCCAGTTCGTCTGGACGGCCAGCGACCTGCCGCCGCCCGAGCAGTTGTACGACCGCGCCTACTACGAGACCGACGGATACCAGGACTACTTCGCGGCCGCCGGACAACGACGGTACGAGTCCGCCCGGCGGCTCCGCTGGCTGCGGTCACGGGTTCGCCCGGCGACCCTGCTGGAGGCGGGGTCGGCCGGTGGCTACTTCCTGCGGGCCGCCCGCGACGCCGGCATCGACGCCCGTGGCGTCGAGGTATCGGAGGCGGCCGCCAGCTTCGCCCGGGAGCAACTGGGTGTGCCGGTACGCACGGACCGGTTCGAAGATCATGCGCCAGGCGCACCGGTCGAGGCGGTCTGCGCCTTCCACGTACTCGAACACGTGACCGATCCGCAGCGGTTCCTGGCGGCGGCCCGGGCTGCGCTGCGACCGGACGGCTGGCTGGCGTTGGAGGTGCCCAACATCGCTTCGGCGGCCGCGCGCAGGCTCGGTAGCGCATGGCCGGCGATCGCCCCCGACTACCACCGTTGGCACTTCGCGCCGCACTCGCTCGCCCGGCTGCTGGCCGAGTCCGGCTTCCGGGTGGTCGGTCAGGACACGGTCTTCTCCCGCTTCTACTGGCGGGCTCCGGCTCGCCTGCGGCAGGCCCGCAACCTGGTGGTCGCCGACTTCGCGGCCTGTCGGTCGCTGCGGGTGAGCCACCCGACCCTCGGCGACCTGCTGCGGGTCTTCGCGCGTAGGGAGGACCGATGAGCAGCGTGGACCTGTCGATCCTGCTGGTGAGCTGGAACACCCGGGATGAGACGCGGGCATGCCTGGAGTCGCTGCCCACCGGGGTCCGCAGCGACCTGAGTCTCGAGATCGTCGCCGTCGACAACGGGTCGTGCGACGGGTCGGCCGAGCTACTGGCCAATCATCCCCAGGTACGGCTGCTGCGCAACGAGCACAACGTCGGGTTCGCCACCGCCGTCAACCAGGCCTACCGGCAGGCCCGAGGCGCGCTGATCCTGCTGCTCAACAGCGATGTCCGGTTTCACCCGGGCGCGTTGAGCACGATGGTCGAGCATCTGCGACAGCACCCCGAGGCTGCCGGGGTCAGCCCGCTGTACCTGAACCCGGACGGGACCTTCCAGCAGCACTATGTCAATCTGCCGAGTTTCACTGCCACGATCGCTCTGGTCACCGCGCTACGCAAGCTCCCGGTCTTCCGGCAGGCACTGCACAGATTCCAGATGCGCGGGGAGGACTTCAGCCGACCCCGGCTGCTGGCCTCCGGCAGTTGCATGCTGCTGAGGAGACAGGTGCTGCCGACGGACCATATTTTCGACGAACGGTTCCCGATCTACTGGAACGACGCCGTGCTCGCCCGAACGTTGCGCGACGCCGGCCGCCAGTTGTGGATGATCCCACACGCGGTGGTGACACACAGTAGAGGCGCCTCGTGCCGTCGGCTCGGGCCGACCGTCCGGCAGCGCCATCTACTCGGCAGCCTGGTCGGCTATCTGTCCCTGACCGAACCTCGGTACAAGCTGGCCGTCTTCCGCGCGGTGGCGCTCGTCGATCACAGTGTGAAACGGCTCTTTGGCCGGCCCGTGCCGCTGGGACTGAGCGATCTACGAGCGGCGCTACGCGGCGACGTCGGCCCGCTGCCTGATGGTGACATCCGGGACTGGTGGGTGATCGTCGACTCGGGGCGGTCCGTGGCAGCTGCCGGCTCCCCTCCGTCAGGCACGGCGACCGCAGCCCTGGTGACGGAGGCGAGCCGGCTGGGGGACAAGCGGGTCCTGCTGCTGCGCGCGGAGCCCGCCGCACGGCCACGCTGGCGGTTGACGGTCCAGACGCAGGACCAGTCCGTCTGGTCCGCAGACCTTCCGGCGGTGCTGCCGTTCGGCAAGTACGTCCGTTGGATCGATCGGGTCAATCTGCGGGTCGGCGCCGGCCGGCTACGCCGCTGGCTGGACCGGCAGGCCGGCGCCCGGGTGCTGTACCTGACCGACGATCGCGCGACCGCGGTGATCGGATACCTCGGCGAGGATGAAGTACGCAGTGTCTCGTCGTCGTCCCTTCCGGCGGTGGCGGAACCAGCTCATGTCTAGGCCTGGTCACCCGGTCCGCTCGTCGTCCCGGTCATCCCGGTCCACCGCGACGCCACGGCCGCGGCGGCACCGTACCGGCGACACCGATGTGTCACGACGCCCCACCGACGTCGGCAGCGGGTGGGTGGTGATGTTCAGCGCTACGCCGTGGCGCGGCGGAGCCCACCGCCAGCACGCGTTGGCCCGGCAGATCGCGGTCGACCGTCGGGTGCTCTACGTGGATCCCCCTGGCCAGCTACCGAGTTGGCGGATGTCGGTCACCCCGGTCGAGCACAACCTGTGGCGCGCCGAGGTGCCCGTCCTCCTACCGCTCGGCCGGCAGCTGCCCCCGGCCAACATGGTCAACCGCTGGTGCGGCGCGTCACTCATCCGTCGATGGTTGGACGACCGGCCGGGCCACCGGTTGCTGTGGATCGACGAGGACCTGGCCGCGACGGTCGCCGGGCGCTTGGGAGAGCTAGCTGTCGTCTACGACGCGACGGATTTGGACTGGACGTTCACCCGGCGGTGGAACCGATGGCACCTACGGCAGGCGCTGCGCGATGCGCTGGCCGCCGCCGATGTGGTGTTGGCCTCGTCGTCGGCGCTGCCCGCGCGGCTACCCACCGGGCACCGGTCGGTGGTGGTACTGCCGAACGGCTGTGACCCGGACAAGTTCCATCCAGCCGGGCCGGTCTCCTCGTGGCTGGCCCGGCTGCCCCGTCCGGTGCTGGGCTACGTCGGTGCGGTCGACACTCGGGCGTTCGACGCCGACCTGGTGGCACATCTGGCCACGGAGCACCCAGAGTGGACCTTCGTACTCGCCGGTCCGACGACCCGGGGCGGCCGGACTCCGCTCGCCAGGCTGCCCAACATCGTCCTCACCGGTCCGGTTCCCTTCACGGACGTCCCCGGGATCCTGCGCGGCTGTGACGTGACGATCATCCCTTACCGGGTCGGCGGGCTGATCGACTACGTGCACCCCAAGAAGTGCTACGAGTATCTCGCGATGGGCAAACCCGTCGTCGCCACACCGCTACCGGCGCTGCGTGGCATCGGCGCTCCGATCCGGCTGGCCGCGGGGCCGCAGCAGTTCGGCGCGGCGGTCGAAGAGGCGTTGCGGACGGCGGACGGCCCAGCCGAGGTGTCGCTACGCCGGTCCGTCGCGGCCGACAACAGCTGGGCGGTACGGGGTGCCCAGCTGCGTGCCCTGCTCACAGATCTGGCCGGACCGCCACGATGAGACTGGCGTACAGCTTGTGGACCGCGCCGCTGCCGATGGTGTTCGCCGCGACCGTCGTCGGGGCGCTGGCCGTCTCACCCGGCACCCTCGGCACCGTCCTGGCAGCCTCGGCTGTCTGCTGTGCGGCGTTCGTGCTCTGGCCGTGGGCGGTGCTCCCAGTCGCCATCATCGGCGGCACGATTGCTGGCGTGGCCGTCGGCGGCGGCGACGTCGCCACGATCGTCGCAATGCATGCGGCCGTGCTCGGTGCCGGGGGATTCGCACTGCTGATCCGGGTGCTGATCCGGGTGGAGAAGATCCGCCGTACGACTGCGGACCTGCCGATGCTGGGCCTCACGCTGTTGGTCCTGCTGGCGGCGGTGTACGGCCTCTCACTCGGCAATCCACCCCGGGACGTCCTGGTCGGTGCCTACCAGATCGCGGTCATTCCGGTCTACTTCTGGATCGCGGCCCAGACGCTGGGCGACCTGAGACGGCTGCGCGCAGCCGCCATTCTCTACCTGGTGCCGACCGTGGCGCTCACACTGACGGCGCTGGCCACAGCTAACCAGACCGGTGGCCTGATCGCGCTACTCGCCGTACCGCCGCTGATCGTCCTGGCCGGGCTCGCCGAAGGTTGGAGCCGGGCCGGCTTCGCCATGCTCGCCGGGTTGCTCCTCGCGGATGTCGCCATGTCGATGTACCGGGCGCTGTGGTTGGCCGCAGCAGTCGCTCTCGTGGTGATGCTGGTCTGGGGCGGACGCACCTTACGTCGCGGCATGGCAGCGACGGTCGCCGTCGCCGTCGCCGGTGTCGCGTTCTTGGCGCTGGTGTCGAACCTTGCTAACCACGTCGACGTGGTGGCCCTTGAACTGCAAGAGTCGTCGGGCTACCGGGGCCCCGAGTCCGCTGTCGGAATGAATGCCTTCGCGGAGCGCCCTTTCACCGGCGGCGGGCTGGGGCAGTCGGTGCGGGACATCTACCTGCCAGACTTCACTCGCGATGATGTTGGCCCGGTCTACCACGCCTTCTATGTGACCGTGCTGGCGAACATCGGAATCCTCGGCCTTATCGTCGTGCTATGGCCGCTTTACCGCACGATACGGAACGGATTTCTGTACAGTAACGGCATGGCGTTCGGGTTCGCCGCGCTCACCTGTGGATTCCTTGTCGGAGCAGCATTCGCCGGACCGACGGCGGGCCACTGGGAACTCGGCCTGCTGCCAGCTCTGACGATGATCACGGGTTCCACCGATTCACCCCAGCCGACCGTCCCCGAGGAGGTGAGGACATGACCGAGTCAAACGCGACCGCGGTGATCGTGACGCACAACTCGCAAGATCATATTCGCGCCACCCTGATGGAGCTGGCGAGAAGCCGACTACCGGTCATCGTGGTGGACAATTCCTCCAGCGACTCCACAGTAGCGATCGTACGATCAGAGTTTCCCGAGGTGACACTGCAGACGAACATCGTCAACGTCGGCTTCGCGACTGCCGTCAACCAGGCAGTCGCGACCGTCCGGACCGATGTCGTACTGCTGGTAAACCCGGACTGCGTATGCCCTTCCGCTACGGTAGACGCCCTCCTCACCGCCTTGCGTGACCATCCTCATGCCGGGATCGTAGGGCCGCGCATACGCCGCCCGGACGGGCAGATAGCCATCAGTGCGCACCCCTTCGAATCGTTGACCACGGTCGTCGCGTCCCGGTTCGGCGGCAGTTTGCTACCGGTACAGCTACGCCGGTTGGTGTCCGGGCGGACCCGCCGGGCGACGTACGACGCGTGCCGGGAGACGGGCGGCCCGGTCTCCGTCGACTGGATCTCCGGCGCGTGCATGGCCGTGCGCGTCCACCTGCTGCGGCGAATCGGCGGCCTCGACGAGGGCTACTTCCTCTACTACGAGGACGAGGAGCTCTGCCTTCAGGCATGGCGCAACGATGTCGCAGTCCTGTACCTGCCCTCTGCGGAGGCGATGCATGTGGGCGGCGGCAGCAGCAGTGCCGACCCCGCCCGCACCTGGCCGCACCTGTACCGGAGCATGCTGCGCTTCTTCGCGCTCCACCGACCTGCGACGCTCGCGGCTCTCCGTGCCGTGGTGCTGCTGCGCGCGATGCTCGGTATAGGAATCGCCGGGATGCGGTTGCCCATCCAACCTCGTACCGGAGCGGCCCGAGCTCGAGCCTGGTCAGAGATTTCACGGATCGCGTTGTCCAGCCGGCCGGAGAAGTCGTGGAGGAAAGAGTGCACGTGATGGTCACCGTCGTCGGCGCACGGACGGAACACTGGATCGAATTGTTCGCCGCCCTGGCGAATCGCCCTGATGTCACGGTCACGGTTGTCGCGGCCGATGTTTCCGAGCTGACCCGGACCGAACTCGACCTGGTGTCCAGCAGATCCCCCAGTTTCCGGTACCACGTCGTCCCCCACCTGTTAGGGGAAGGCCGGACCGGGCACATGGCATCGGTCCTCTTCCGGACTGACGTTAGCCGATTTGTGGAGAACCCGCCGGACGTCGTGCATATCATCGGTGAGGCCGCCTACCTGTCGACCTGGCAAGTTATCCGTTCCTGCCGGCGACGCTGGCCGGGCGTACCGGTCTCGCTCTACGCCGCGCAGAACATCGTAATCAGGTTCCCGGCACCCTTTCCCACCATCGAGCGCTACTCCTACCGTCAGGTCGATCACATGTTCCCGATCACCCCGGCGGCGCTCTACGTCCTTCGAGTGAAGGGATACTCCGGAAGCGCTTCGGTCGTGCCGCTGGGCGTCGACCCGGAACTGTTCCGGCCAGAACCGGCCGGGGACGTAAACCGCCGCTTCACCGTTGGTTTCGTCGGTCGGCTCGAACACCACAAGGGTATCGCCGATCTGCTGCGCGCGGCCGAGTCGGTCGACTGTGACGTGGCGTTCATCGGCGCAGGAGCCCTCCGGCCCCTTGTCGAGCAGGCGATCGAGCACCGCCCAGGGCGAGTCGTGCTGCATTCCTGGGCAGATCACCATGACCTGCCCGGCCACCTCAATCGGATGGATGCCCTGGCGCTGCCCTCCATCGAGATCGTGCAGCGCAACATCCTGCCGTGGGTGGGCATACCGCTACGCGAACAGTTCGGTCGGGTACTTGTCGAGGCGATGGCCTGTGGCACACCGGTGGTCGGCAGCGACGTCGGCGAGATACCACACGTGATCGGCGATGCCGGCCTGACCTTCACCGCTGGCGACTGGGTCGGTCTTGCCAACTGCCTCTCCCGACTCCGGGACGATCCGGAGCTCGCCGCCACGCTGTCCGCCAACGGACTGGCCCGAGTCAACCGGCTGTTCAGCTGGGCAAGCATCGCTGACGCGATGTGCGATGCGTGGAACGGGCTCCGCGACGCCGGGGACCGGCGCTCGGCGACGAGCCTGCCCCGACACCGCAGGGAACCGCAACGTACGCCGCGTACCACCGCAGCGCAGCAGTTGGAGGCGAAACCATGACCCGATGGTCCCGTGGCCGGTCGACAGTCCGTGCCGTCGCCCGGCTCGCCGGGCTTCCGGCCTTCGGACTGTGCCTCGGGCTGCTCGCCGCGCAGTTGGTCACCCAGTGGACCCCGCCCACCTATCAGGCGTCGGCTTCGCTGCTGATCAGCGCCAAGGCCGACGGGGAGGTAGCCGGCCAGGAGTCGGCGTCGATCACCCTCGCGCAGAGCCTGGCGCCGACGATCGCCCGGATGGCCGAGACGAGGGAGGTCGCGATCAGGGCCGCCGACAGCCTGCGGTTACCGGCGGACGAGGTCGTCGGCCAGGTGACCGGACAGTTCGAGCCCGGCATGCAGATCGTCACCGTAGCGGCGGCCGCCCGGTCGGCCGACCGGGCGGCCGGGATCGCAAACGAAGCCGCGGCGGCGGTGATCAGGCGGCTCGCTGACTTCGCGCTCGCGGAGCAGGTTCAGGTCGATGCGCGGATACTGGACCGGGCCACTGCGCCGGCTCGGCCGGTCCTACCGAAACCCACGCTGAACAGTGCGCTCGGTGCGGTAGCGGGCCTACTCGTCGGCCTCGGCCTGGCGACCGCCCGTAACCGGTTCGACAACCGGCTACGCGATGTTCAGGCGGTGGACGCCCAGCTGGGTCTACCGGTGCTGGCGGTCTTCCCGCGGCTGCCACGACGCTTCGTGCCGCGACATGTCCGGATGCTGCGACGCGGTCCGGCGACCGTGGCGGCGGACGCGCTGGTCGCAGGCCTCAGCGTCTTCGTCGATTCGCTGCCTGGCCGGCGGATTTTGGTCACCAGCGCCCGACACGACGACGGGAAGGCCATGGTGGCTGCCCTGCTGGCCCTTCGGATCGCCAGCGGCCGCGACAACGTGACTCTCGTCGAAGCTGAGAGCACCGGTCAAGGTGACCCGCAGCCGGCTGCCGACCGCATCCTACTGAGCTTCATGGAACGCACCTTCGGCCGTCAGCCGGCAATCGCCTCTGTTCCGACCGTCGTCGGTGCGGACCTGGTGGGCCAGTGGCCGGCCGACGGGCAGCTCGACGAGATTGTCGGTCGCAAGGACGACGACCTGGTGGTACACGCACCGCCGGTCCTGACCGGAACCACGGCGGCCACGCTTGCCAGAAAGGTCGACGCCGTCGTGCTGGTGGTCCGGCGAGGTGACACCGACGCGGCCGACGCCAAGCAAGCCTCGATGCTGATGCGGCACCTTGGTGTGCCGTTCGTCGGTGTCGTCGTCGTTGACGGCGCAACCATGCTGTCCTACCGGTTGCCAGATCGCCCCGACCGAATCGCGGCCCCGGGCTCGGACGGCGGCCGGCACCGACGGACGGATCCACCGTCTGGCGCCGAGACTCCGGCCGCTGCCGCCACGCCGACAGCAACCGCTCCTCGATCGACACAGTCCGCAGCGCTGACCGGCGTTACACAATCAGCGATTCGCGCCGAATAGCGGCCAGTCGATGCCGGCCGGTAGTAACCTGTTTCAGCAGATGATGGCCACCGGCGTCCGTCCGGCCAATCTTGATTGATGAGACTACTTCTCAGAAGGAGTTCACATGAGCGTCATTCCGGCCATAGACCCGGAACCCACCGTCACCGCCCCTGGCGACCCACGGGCCATGTACCTGGACCTCATGAAGCGCGCCCTGACAAGATACGCCTTCGGCGAATCGTGGATTCGCTACCATCCGCGCCGCAATTCATTGCGGAGCACTCTGCTCCGCAAGGGTCAGCGGCTACTCAACCGGCGGGACATGGACATCGTGGTGCGATTCCCGTTCGACGCGGACGAACGCGGGAACGGCCGCGACTGGCCCCCAGAAGCCGAAACGATGATCGGCCTACGGCGACTCGACAACCTTGAACAGTGTGTGACTGAGGTGATCAGGAACCAGGTTCCTGGGGACCTGATCGAGACTGGGGTGTGGCGCGGTGGCGCCTGCATCTTCATGCGGGCGCTACTCAAGGCGTACGAGGAGACCGATCGCGTGGTCTGGGTAGCCGACTCATTTCGAGGGCTGCCCCGACCGGATCCCGATCGACTCGAGGATGTAGAGGACGCCCTCTGGAAAGAGCCGTTCCTTGCAGTGCCGCTGGATCGGGTTCAGGCAAATTTCCGCCGGTACGGCCTGCTTGACGACCAGGTCCGGTTCCTGCCGGGATGGTTCGAGGAGACGTTGCCGACGGCCGACATCGAGCGGGTCGCGGTCATGCGACTCGACGGAGACCTGTACGACTCGACGATGGTGGCGCTCGACTCGCTGTATCCAAAGCTCTCTGCCGGCGGCTACGTCATCATCGATGACTATCACGCCGTACGCGGCTGTCGTCAGGCGGTCGACGACTTCAGGCGCGCTCATGGCATCGACGACGAGCTCCACCAGGTCGACTGGACCTGCCGGTACTGGCGCAGACCGGCCTAGACCTCACCGTCGAGTGCTCCGACGCCGGTACCAACAGGAAGGGCCGGCGAGCCGAGGCAGCCAGGTGTCGCGGTCCGCACGTCTACTACGGGCGATAGGATTGTGGGGTGACGCGACTGGGTGACCTCGAACGCGCGGTGATGGACGTGCTGTGGGACCGCGACCCGGCGGCCGGGCCGGTCACCGTCCGCGACGTCGCCGAAGCCCTGCAGGACCGTGACCTCGCGTACACGACGGTGATGACGGTGCTGGACCGGCTGACCGGCAAGGGCATGGTCAGCCGGGAGCGGGCCGGCCGGGCGTGGCACTACCAGCCGGCGGCCAGCCGTGAGGCGTACATCGCCCAGTTGATGCTCGACGCGCTGGACCTGGCCGGCAGCCGGGACGCGGCCCTGGTCCGGTTCGCCAGGTCGGTCACCGGCACCGAAGCCGAAGTGCTCCGGGCCGCGCTCACCGACCAGGCGCAGGCGGCGGAACGGCGGGGTTGACGCTGCCATGGCACACGGCGCGCACTTCGCCGCGGTGATCCTCGCCTGCTATCTCACCGCCCAGGCGTTGACCCGCTCGGTCTGGTTCGGCCCCGGCTGGACCTGGCGCAGCCCTCGGGTGGCGATCCTCTGCTGGCAGGCGCTCGGTCTGGCGGTCGGGCTGGCCGCGATCGGCGTTCCGCTGGCGGTCGGGCTCGCTCCGTACGGCACCGGGCCGGGCCGCGCCGCCGGCCTGTTCGTCGGTGACCTGGCCACCGGGGTGACCAGCCTGGCCACCGGACACGGCTGGCCGGCGGGCGTCCTCCCGGCCGGGCTGGGGCCGGTCCGGCTGGCGCTGGTCGGCCTCGCCGCCGCGATCGCCGCCGTCCTGCTCGGATCCACCGTACGCAGTTTGCTCGCCGCCGTACGGGTCCAGCGTCGCCACCGCGACCTGCTCGCCCTGGTCGGCCGCGCCGACCCGGCCGCACCGGGCGCGCTGGTGCTCGACCACCCGGGCGCGGCCGCCTACTGCCTGCCCGGGGTCCGGCCGACCGTGGTGGTCAGCGCCGGCACGCTCGACATGCTCGGCCCCGGCGAGCTCGCCGCCGTGCTCAGCCACGAGCGGGCGCACGCCGACGAGCGGCACGATCTGGTGCTGCTGCCGTTCACCGCGCTGTGCCGGGCACTGCCCCGGGTGCGTTGGCTGCGGGCGGCGCACGACGCGGTCGCCCTGCTGGTCGAAATGCGCGCCGACGACAAGGCCCGGCGTCAGCACGCCGACGAGCCGCTCGCCACCGCGCTGCGCCGGTTCGCCAGCGCCGGCAGCCGAATCACTCCGGCCGGTGCCCTCGGCGCCGCCGACCTGGAGCTCGACGCCCGGGTGCAGCGGCTGCTGCTCGACGGTCCGGCACCCCGGCTGCGGCCGGCAGCCGCGAGTGTGGTCGCCGCCGCGCTGCTCCTGCTGCCCACGTCGCTGTACCTCAGCTGGTGAGCGCCGCCGGCACCGCCACCGCACCGACCGACCGGGCCGGTCGCCGCCGGCCGTTCGATGCACGGCTGGTGCGCCAGGTGCCGGCGGTGCGGGTACGGCTCGCGCTGCTCGGCGTACTCGGTGTGGTCGCCGCCGGCCTGATCATCGCCCAGGCCACCACGCTGGCGCTGGTGCTGGCCGCGGCCGCCGGCGGCGAGCTGGACCGGGCCGCGCTCGGCGGTTTCGTCCTGACGGTCACCGGCCGCGCCGTGCTGCTCTGGGCACAGGGTCACCTCGCCGCCGACGCCGCGGCCACGGTCAAAGCGCAGCTGCGGGCGGACCTGCTGGCCGCGATCCACCGACGTGGCCCCGCCTGGTTGTCCGGTCAGCGCGCCGGCCAGCTCGCCACCCTGACCGGCCGGGGCGTCGACGCCCTCGACGGCTACTTCACCGGCTACCTGCCGCAGCTGGTGCTGAGCGTGACCGTACCGGTGGCGGTGCTCGCCCGGCTGGCGTTCGCCGACTGGAGTTCCGCGCTGATCGTCGCGGTCACCCTGCCGCTGATCCCGATCTTCGGCGCCCTGCTGGGCTGGCACGCGCAGGCGGCGACCGAACGGCAGTGGCGGCGGTTGGCCCAGCTCGGTGGGCACTTCCTGGACATGGTGGCAGGGCTGGCGACGCTGCGGGCCTTCGGGCGGCAGCGGGCGCAGGCCGAGGTGGTACGCCGGATGGCCGACCGGCACCGGGTCGCCACCATGGGTACGCTGCGCATCGCCTTCCTATCCGGGCTGGTCCTGGAGCTGGTCGCCACCCTGGCGGTGGCGCTGGTCGCGGTGCCGATCGGACTGCGGCTGCTCACCGGTGGGATGGCGCTGTCCACCGCGTTGCTGGTGCTGCTGCTCACCCCGGAGGCGTACCTGCCGCTGCGCACCGCGGGCAGCCGGTTCCACGCCAGCATGGAAGGTCTGACCGTGCTGGACGAGGCGCTCACCCTGATCAGCGAGGACGATCCGGCTCGCGACGCCGACGCCGGTGGGCGGGCGGGCCGAGCGGCACCGGCGGTCGTCGGGTCACCGCCGGCGGAGATCAGGTTCGAGTCGGTCACCGTGGCCTACCCCCGGACCACGGCGCTACGGGATGTCGACCTGACCATCCGGGCCGGCGACCGGATCGCTGTGATCGGCCCCAGCGGAGCCGGCAAGAGCACCCTGCTGCACCTGCTGCTCGGCTTTGTCGCGCCGACCGCCGGCCGGATCACCGTCGACGGGGTCGACCTCGCCGAACTCGACATCGAGCAGTGGCGGCGACGGCTCGCCTGGGTGCCGCAACACGCGCACCTGTTCGCCGCCTCGCTCGCCGACAACATCGCACTGGGCGCGCCGGACGCCGACCCGGCCGAGCTGGCGGCGGCGGTACGCGCCGCCGCGCTCACCGACGTGGTGGCGGCGCTGCCCGACGGGCTGGCCACCCGGCTCGGCGAACGCGGCCACGGCCTGTCCAGCGGGCAGCGCCAACGGGTCGCACTGGCCCGCGCCTTTCTCCGGGACGCGCCGGTCGTCCTGCTCGACGAGCCGACCGCCCGGTTGGACGGTGCCTCGGAGGCGGCGGTCCTGGCCGGGTCACGGCAACTGGTCGCCGGCCGGACCGCGTTGATCGTGGCGCACCGGCCGGCGCTGGTCGACGGCGTCGACCGGGTCGTCCGGCTCGACGCCGGCCGGATCACCGGACGCGACCTCGCGGCGGCCACCCCGTGACCGGCACCTGGCCGGAGCGGACCGTGCTGTCGCTGGCCCGGCCGTACCTCGGCCGGCTGGTCGGTGCCGGTCTGCTGGCCGCGGCGACCGAGGCGGCCGCGCTCGCGTTGCTGGCCACCGCCGTGTGGTTGCTGATCACCGCGGCCGGTCGGCCGCCGCTGGACGCGGTCACCGTGGCGATCGTCGGCGTACGGGCGCTGGCGATCAGCCGGGGCGTGCTGCGCTACACGGAACGGTTGGCCGGCCACGACGCCACGTTGCGGGTGGTCACCGACGTACGGTTCCGGATCTTCACCGCGCTGGCCGCGCGCCGGCCGACCGCCGAGGACCGGTCCGGGGACGCCCTCAGCCGGTTGGTCTCCGACGTCGAGGCCGTGCCGGACCTGCTGCTGCGGGTGCTGGTGCCCGGTGCCGCCGCGGCCACCGTCGCGGTGCTCGCGGTCGCCGGTGCCGCGACGGTCAGCCCAGCGGCGGCGCTCGCGCTGGCGGCCGGGCTGGTGGTCGCCGGTGGCGGTCTGCCAGCGGTCGCGGCGCTGCTCACCCGGCGTACCGCCGACCGGATGGCGCCGTTGCGCGGCGAGTTCGCGGCGGACGGCGCCGATCTGATCCACGGGGCGGCCGATCTGGCGGCGTTCGGCGGCACCGCCGACGCCCTGCGCCGCAGCACCCGTCGGGCCCGGGAACTCGCCCGGCTGGAGCGGCGGTTGGCGGCGACCGGCTGGGCGATCGACGGCATCGGCGTGCTCGTCGTCGGGCTGACCGTGGCGGCGGTGACGGTGACCGCGTTGCGCGACGGCGTCGGCGGGGTGCTGGTCGGCGTCCTCGCGGTCGGCGCCCTGGCCGCCGTCGAGATGAGTCTGGCGCTGGTCGCCGCCGCCCGGCAGTGGGCGCAGTTACGCGGCGGGTTGCGCCGAGTCGCCGAGTTGCTGACCGAAGCGGGACAGGCGGCGACGGGACAGGTCGACGGGGATCGGGCTGAGACGGAGCAGGCCGACGCGGAGTCGCGTACGACGGGACGGGCTGCGGCCGACCCGGCCGGTGCTGCGGCGGCCGACGGCCGTCAGCGGCCGACAATGGTGCTCGACGGCGTCACGGTGCGGTACCGGGCCGGCACGTCACCGGCGTTGGACCGGCTCGATCTGTCGCTGCCGCCCGGACGGCGGATCGCCGTGGTCGGGCCAAGCGGCGCCGGCAAGAGCACCCTGCTCGGTGTACTCACCGGGGCGGTGCCGCCGGACGGCGGCCGGGTGACGATCGACGGCGTGGACCTGGCCGACGTGCCGGCCGCAGCGCGACACCGGCTGGTCGGCGGGCTGCTCGCCGAGGCGTACGTGTTCAACGCCACAGTTCGCGACAACCTGCTGCTGGGCCGGCCCACGGCGGCCGACGACGACCTCGCCGCCGCGGCGGCCGCAGCCGGCCTGTTCGACTGGGTACGCGACCAGCCGGACGGCTGGCAGACCCTGGTCGGTGCGGCCGGCAGCCGGATCTCCGGCGGGCAGCGGCAGCGACTCGCCCTCGCCCGGGCGCTGCTGGCCGGCCCATCGGTGTTGGTCCTCGACGAACCCACCGAAGGGCTCGACCCGGCGTCGGCGGACACAGTGCTGGCGTCGGCGCTGGCCGCCGCCGACGACCGCACCGTGGTGCTGGTGACCCACCGGCTGAGCGGGCTGGAATCGATGGATGAGATCCTGGTGTTGGACGCTGGCCGGATCGTCCAACGGGGCGACCACGCCGAGCTGACCGGACGGCCCGGCTGGTACCAGGAACAGTGGATCATGCAGCGGGCCGCCGAACAGGGTTACCTGACGGCAGCCAACTGAGGCGGGGACGGGGTGCGGGCATGCCACACGGCGGGCAGCCCACTAGGGTGTGCGCAGAGTCACCCACCCGACAGTCCGGGTCTGGGCGCCGTCACCGGAGAACACACGGAGGTCAGCGTGGCCAAGTTGCCGAACCAGCCCGATGCCGACCGGCGCACGGCCGGATCCGACGGTCCTGACGACGAGGCGGACGTCGCGACGGCCGACGCCGACGCGACCGACCTCGACGATGCCGCTGACGACGCGGCGCTGACCGCCGACCGGTCGCTCTGGCAGGACGTACGGATCGACCCGGTCGAGATCGCGCTGCCGGCTGGTGTCGGCTACACGCTGCGCGCCTACCGGTCGTCCGCCGCGTTGACCCCGACCGACATCTCCGAGCGCGAGGAGGACGACCTGTTCGCCGCTCGGCAGCGGGCCGTCGCCGAGGAGGACGAGGACGACGAGTCCGTGGTCATCCTCGACGAGGAGTTCGCCGCAGCGCTCGCCGAGGAAGAAGACGAGCAGCAGGACGGGTCAACGAGCAAGTCGGGCAAGGGTGGCAAGGCCGGCAAGGGTGGCACAGCCGGTGGGAGTGACGACGCCGACGACGAGGACGCCGACGACGACACCGAGTCGGCCGACAGCGGCGAAGAGGTGCCGATCTTCCTCAGCCACCGCGGCAAGCTGCTGCTGTTCCGCGACCCCGAGGCGCTGGTCAGCTTCGTCCGGTCCAGCGCGTCGCACGACCTCGCACAGCTGGACACCTGGCCGGATCTGGTCGACCGGCTGCAGCCGGCGGACATCTCGGCGCTCCCGGAGGACACCTACGAGCTCGACCTCGTGGTGGAGAACCTGCGGGGCGGCCACGACGCCTGGGACGCGGCGCTGCTGATTCAGTCCGGCGAGGTCGCGAGGGACCTCGCGTACGCCCTGCGGATGCCCTCGGTGCTGGACATGCTCTCCACCGGATCCAGGCTGGACGATCTTGACGAGGCGCTAAGGTCGACGGTTGACGGCGGCATCAGTGGTTTCATGGCCCGCCGCAAGTTGAAGAAAATCGGGGCACAAACGGCAAGTCTCGGCTGGCGCACGATTATCGGCAAGATCTCTGCCGCTGCGGACTGGCGCGACTGACCCCTCACCAGGGACCATCAGTCCTTGGCATGACGGGTGTCCGGGAGGAGGACGGCGCGGTGGCGCTCGTGCGGGTGTACTGCGGTCTGGCATCGGCGGACCGGGCTGCCCGGTCGGCTTCGACCGGTCCGGCCCTGTCCGCCGCGATAGTCGACGACGCCGGCCGGCTGCTCGACGTCTGCGAGATCGGCGACGACCCGGCTGGCTACGCCTGGCTGAGCTGCATGCTCATCGAGCGGTCGGGCGGCGCGAGCGGAGCTGCCATCGCCGCCGACAGCGACGACCACGTCGTCACCTCGCTGCTGACCGCCGCCGGTCGCCCACTCGCCGTGGCCGACGACGACGCTGCGGACGACTACGCCGAACGGTTCGCCGACGACGAGTCGCTGGACGAGATGTCCTCCGCACCGGCCCAGCGGCGCGCCGTCGGTCTGGCCCGAGCGCTCCAGGCCGGGGCGATGTCCGCAGTGGCCCTACCCGTCTCCCGCGACCTCGTCGCGTACAAGCCGGTGCTGGCCGCGCACGCCGCGTTGGCCAACGGCCGGCAGGCCGCCGCCGTGGCACTGCGCGAGGTGCTCCGGGAGCTGTACCCGGCCGCGCTGCGGGCCTACCCCGACCCGGCCGAGCCGGTCGCGCTCGCGGTACTCGACGCCCTGCCGGAGCCGGGCATGCTCAGCGGCACCAGCTCACGCAACCGGGAGCTCACCGTCGCCGCTGACGCGGTCGCCGCCCACCTCGCGTCCGACGGGGTGGCCGACGCGCAGACGATCGACGCGGCGGTGACCGCCCTACGGGTGGCGATCGTCGAGTCGCCCCGCCGCGGCACCGTCAACAAGGCGCTCACTTCGGCCACCGCCGAGACGGTGCGGCACGCCGTCGCCGCTGTCCGGGCCTGCGACGCCGCCGCCGACGCCCTGGTCGCCACCCTGACCGCCCGGGTCGTCACCCCGCCACCGATCGGCGCGCCGCACGCCGCGCGGCGGGCCGCCGACCCGACCTCCGGTCCGCCGTCACCCGGGCTGCACGCGGTACCGCCGGCCCCGGACGCCGGCCCGAGTCGTACCCCCGCTGGCGGTCGGCGGGCCCGTCCGCAGCCGGTCGGCGGCGGCGCTCCCACCTCCCCCCAGCCGATGACCACACCGCCGGTGGCACCGGCCCCGGTGGCGCCACCGCCGAACGCGCCGACGCCACTCACCCCGCTCGCCCCGGTGGCCCGGCGCTCCGCCGATCCGGGCAGCGACCGTCCGGTGTCCGCCCCTCCCCCGCCACCGCCCGGGATGACCCCGATGCCGGCGCAACGTCCCGGCATCGCGCCGGCGGACGCCGGCGAGCCGTTCCGCGCCACGCTCACCACGGCCGCCATCAACGACGCGCGGGCACAGCGCCGGCCGACCCCGATCACCCCTCGGCCCAACACCCGGGCAGGTGCCGGTCCGGCCGGCCCCGCCCCGGCCACCGCGCCACGGTCGGCGCCACCGGCGGGTACGGCACCGATCTCCGGGACGCCGGTGTCGGCGCACCCGATCTCCGGCAGCCCGATGTCTGGGGCACCGACGTCCGGCGAACCGGCCTCGGCAGCGCCGGCCAGTGATTCGCCGCTCGCCGAGCCGCCGACCGGAGGCTTCTCCGCGACCGATTACAGCCTGCCCGTTCCCGCCCCGCGGCCCGGTCCGCCGACGTCGTCACCACCCGGTTCCCGGTCCAACTGGCCGCTGGTGCCGCCGGGTCCTGACGGCGGCGACGAGCCCGCTCCGGGCTACCCGGGAGGGCACGAGGAGCACCAGCCGGCTGCGTCCAACGGGCACAGCGGCCGGGTCAAGCCACCGTGGCTGGCCGACGACCTGCCGCCGGAGCCACCGATGCTGCGTCTGGTCGAGCCGCCGGTCACCGACCAGGTCCGTCACGACGACTTCCGACCCGACGGCTACGGACGGCCCGACGACTACAGCCGGCCCAACGCGCCGGTGGAGACGCCACCGCTGCGACTCGTGGACGCTCCCCAGCCACCCCCCGAGTACGGTCGCGGCCGGCGGGCCGCCGTGGAGCCGCTGAGCGCCCCGCCCGTACCCGATGAGGGCGACGGCGACCTGCTGATCTTCGCGGCGGCACGGTCGGCCTGGTTCGTCCGGCATCCGGAGGCTGACGGGGCGGAATTCGCGACGCAGGCGGACAACGGCTGGCGGGCCGCCGAGTTGGCCGCGCAACCGTCCATCGGTGCCGCGACCAACGCCGGGCTACCGAAGCGGGTGCCGCAGGCCAACCTGGTTCCGGGCTCACCGCTGCGCGACGAGCGCCCGCTGCGGATCGTCCGGGACGCGGCGAGCATCGCCGAGCACACCAACGGCTACTTCCGGGGCTGGCGACGAGGTCAGGAAATCGGCGGGTACGCCGTTGGCGGGCGACCCGGCCGGGAAGCCGCTGGCGGGTGGGACTTCAGCCGGGACCAGAGCGGGCAGGGCGACGGCCGCGAGTACGAGTACCGGCCGGCCGGTCACCACTCCTGACCGGGGTCACCTCCCGGGCGCTGACGTGCTCGGGCTCATTGCCCGCGTGTGGTGCCCGCTGTGCGCCGTACGCCCGTCGCGGTACGCAGTCGTGCCGCAGGCGCCACTGCCGCCCACCCCCGCCGAGGTCGACAGGTACCACAAGACAACCGGCCGCAACGACACCTACCGGCGGCACCTGGGTCAGGTGCCGCCGGTCCGGGTCGGAGATCGGGAGAGTCTGTGCCGGGTGGGTCGGCGGTCAGGCCGGTGCCACCGCACGCTGACGCCGCATGGTCAGCACGTACTCGACCAGCGAGATCAGCACGTGCTTCGTCGACTCACGGTTCCGCGCGTCACACGGGACGACGGGGACGTCGCTGGAGATGGCCAGCGCGTCCCGCACGTCCTGCGGATCGTGGTACTGCATGCCGTCGAAGCAGTTGATCGCCACCAGGTAGGGCAGCCGCCGATGCTCGAAGAAGTCGATCGCTGCGAAGCAGTCGGCCAGTCGACGAGTGTCGACCAGCACCACCGCCCCGATCGCTCCTCGCACCAGTTCGTCCCACATGAACCAGAATCGAGTCTGGCCCGGCGTACCGAACAGATAGAGGATCAGATCTCGGTCGATCGAGATACGTCCGAAGTCCATGGCGACCGTGGTGGTCGTCTTTCCCGGCACCTGTCGCGTGTCGTCCACGCCGACACCGGCCGAGGTCATGATCGCCTCGGTGGTCAACGGCGTGATCTCCGAGACCGAGCCGACCAGCGTCGTCTTGCCGACGCCAAACCCACCGGCGATCACAATCTTCGCCGATGTCACGCGCCCGGCCATGGGGCGGTGCGCCATGTCAGAGCCTGCGAAGTCCACTCAGCACCCTCTCCAGCAGTTCCGTGCCCACCGCGTCGTTCGTGTCGTCCAGGGATGTCGGCTCGTACACCGCGACCAGGCCGTCCGAGGCCATGTCCGCGATGATGACCCGGGCTACTCCGAGTGGGAGCTGCATCCGCGCCGCGATTTCCGCGAGCGACTGCAGCCGGCCGTCACACAGCGCGGCAATGTATTGGTGCTCCCGGCCCGAGCCGCCTTTCACAGCGCCTGAGGACCGGCCGCGCACCGTCGTTTCCACGAGCGCCTCGAGGGCGATTTCCAGCTTCGGCCGGGTACGACCACGGGTAACGGCGTACGGCCTGACCAGAGCACCGGTCGGTTCATCGCGCTCGGTCATTTGCCGTCACCCCCTCTCGTCCTGCCTGCAGCTCCACCAGTCGGAGCTCGTAGCGTCCAGTTCTTCTCTGCAGACCGGTGCCGGTCGTCAACGCCGGCACCGGTCTCGTCAGCGTGGTCAGCCCAGCATTCCAGCGGCCGTGCGGGGCGCTGGCGTCAGCGCCTCGCCAACCCGGTCTACCAGCAGGGCCATCTCGTACCCCACCTGGCCGACGTCGGAGCTTCGGGCGGCCAGTACCGCGAACGACGAACCGTCCGAGATCGACATGAGGAAGAGGAAGCCGTTGTCCATCTCAACCACTGTCTGCAGCACCGCACCACCCTCGAAACACCGCGCCGCGCCCTGGGTGAGGCTGACCAGTCCGGAGGCGATGGCCGCGAGCTGGTCCGCACGGTCCCGGGGAAGATCCCGGGACGCCGCCAGGAGCAGACCGTCCGCTGAGACCGCAATCGCGTGAGCGACCCCCGGCACGCGATCGGCGAAGTTGGCCAGCAGCCAACCGAGATCCTGCGTAGTTGTCATCCCTCATGCTCCTTGCCAGCCTGCGAGGATTGCTGCCCTCCCGGGGTCGCCCCCGGGTTGGTCGAGTGGTCGTCCTTGGGCTGAGTACGGCCGCGTTGCACACCACGGTGGTACGCGGACAATAGCCCACGGACCGCTTCCGGTGTGCGACGCTGTACCGAACTTGACGCCTTGTCTACGCCACCTGGTACTAGCTGTGCCATCGGGACCCGCTTCGGCAGGCCCGCCTGGGTCTTTTCGGCCACCTCGACATCAGCCGCAGCGCTTGCCGCGCGCCAGCCGTCGTCTGCGGCAGTCTGCCAGCTGTCCGGCGGACCCTCGCCACCCCCGCCACCGGCGGCGGCCGGCCGCGAGGTGGCGGCCACCGGCTCCGGTCGGCGCGGCAGCGACGAACCGGGCCTGCCGGCCGCGGTCGTCCCGGCTTCCGAAGCCGGAGCGGGAGGCCGAGAGGCGTCCACCTTGGCGATCGGCTGGGTGATGGCGGTCGAGGCCGCACCACCGGACTGCTTGATCATCGCTCCCGCCGCCGCCCGCGCTTCGTCCGCGGTGGGGCGCCGGGTCCGGAACCAGGCCGACTCCAGCTCGCGGAAGATCGGCAGTTCCATGGTCTCATCGGCGAACTGCTTGGGTGCCGCTGGCGGGGTGACCGTCGGATGCTGGGCGGTCGCCGTGTTGTCCGGACCCGACCGGGACACCCTCGGCAGCTCTGCGGTCATGTCCAGTGCCGCAGCGAGCTTTTCCGGCACCGGCGGTGCCGGGGTGTCCCGCTGCTCTGCCGCGACCGGCGGCCAGGCCGGTGGCGCCGCGCTGGGCGGCGGCGCGGCCGAAGGTGCCGGAGCGGCCGGTGTCGGTGTCGCCGACCGCTGCTGGTGCGCCGGAGGCTGAGGCGGGCGTTGGAAGCTGGCCGGCTGCTGGAATGCGGCGGGCTGCGGGGCGGCTGTCGGCGGCACCGGCGGAGCCGAGAACGGCCGCACCGGGGGCGCGGAGACCGGCGGGACGTACGGCTGCCCGCTGACCGGTTGGTGGCCGGTCGGCGCGCCGTGGGTCTCCGGCGAGGTGGGGGCCTGACGCGGGATGCCGCTGGTAGGCGCCGCTCCGGTCACCTCGCCGTCGACTGTCCAGTGATCGTTGGACCGGCGCTGCGGCAACGGACCGGTGCGCTGCTGGCCGTTGGCCGGCGGGGCGCCCAGCACGTCGGAGCCGTTGGCACCGTTCGTGCCGTTGGTCGCTCCGGTCAGGTCCGACCAGGCTGGCATCGGGCGGGCCGGGGCGGCCGGCGGTGTCGCCGGTCCGCCACCGTTGATGGGCGCCGGTTCGAACGGTCGCGGCGGTGGGCCGGCCGGTGCCGGCGGCTCGGCCGGTCGACCACCGAAGCCACCACCCGCCGGACCGTTGCCGCCTTCCAGTGCGAGCGGCGCGGCAAACGACGGGCGACCGGCGACGGCAGGCGACTCCGAGCCACCACCTGCGCCGAACGCGGCCGGGGCGGCGTTGCGGCCGGCGAGGGCCCGCGGGATCAGCACCGAGGTCGGCAGGGTGACGTCGGCTACGGTCCCCCGGTCGGCGGCCGGGCGCAGCTCGACCTTGACGCCGTGCCGCTTGGCCAGCCGGGCGACCACGACGAGGCCCATCATCCGGGACACCGCCACGTCCACCATCGGTGGGTTGGCCAGCCGGTCGTTGAGCTCCCGCAGCTGGTCGGCGCTGACGCCGATACCGCGGTCCTCGACGTAGAGCACGGCGCGGTCGCCGACCCGGCGGGCCTCGACCATCACCTGCGAGTCCGGTGGCGAGAAGGCCGTGGCGTTGTCGAACAGCTCGGCGACCAGGTGGACCAGGTCGTTGACGGCATGCGCGGCGACCTCGATGTCCCGGTCGACCATCCCGAACTCGATCCGGGTGTAGTGCTCGACCTCGGACTGCGCGGCGCGCAGTACGTCGATCAGCGCCGCCGGCTCACGCTGCACACGGGTGGAGTCCGCGCCGGCCAGAACCAGCAGGTTCTCGTCGTTACGCCGCATCCGGGTGGCAAGGTGATCGAGCTGGAAGAGCTCGCCAAGCCGGTCCGGGTCCTCCTCGCCGCGCTCCAGCCGGTCCAAGTGGCTGATCAGCCGGTCGACCAGGATCTGCGACCGGCGGGCGAGGTTGACGAACATCGTCGACACCGAGGATCGCAGTGCGGCCTGCTCGGCGGCGGTCTTCACCGCTTCCAGGTGGACCGCGTTGAACGCCTCGGTCACCTGACCGAACTCGTCCTTGCTGCGCACCGGCAACGGCTCGGCGATCTGGTTGGCCAGTTGCATCGGTGAGGTCTGCGCGGTGACCTGCGGATCCCGCAGACGGGCGACCGCCTGCGGGAGACCGTGCTGGGCCACGGCGAGCGCGCCCTGCCGCAGTTCACGCAGCGAACGCGCCATCGCCCGGGCGACCAGAGCGGCGAAGAGGATCGCCAGCAGCAGAACGACGAGCAGCAGGATCGTCTCGACCAACAACTGCTGCTGTACGTCGTCGCGCAGGATGGTGGCCTCGTTGACCACGTCGCTGTCGATCTTCTGCTCGACGGTGCGGATCAGGTCCGCGTGTCCGGTCAGCGCCGCGTCCCAGGCGTCGGCGTCGAACGGCGTGTCACGCATCGACTCTTCGCTCTGGCCACGGATGAAACCGCCGTAGGTGTCCGCTTCCCGCAGCGCCGGTCCGGCCACCGTCTGGTTGTAGAACTCCAGGTCGTCCTGGGTGGCGGCAGCTTCGAAGCTCTGCCGGGACTGGGCCTGGCCGGCCCGGGTACTGATGTAGTCGGTACGCAGCGACGGGGTCAGCGCGTTCTGGCTGAACGCCCGCAGCACGACGATCCGCTCGCGGGAGAGGAACTCCTTGTTGCGGGCCAGCGAAGCGGCGGCCCGCATGTGGTCGCTGAGCTCGGTGTCGTTGGCCAACTGGGCGGCCGAGTCGCGGATGTCGAGCAGGTCGCTGAGCAGCACCTCGTAGGCGCGGGCAGCCTCGGTGAGACGGTAGGTGCCGTCCGCGGTGGCGCTGTTGACCACCTGGCTGCGTACCCCGGGCAGGTCGGCGAGGTTCTGGTCGATCCGGGAGAGCAGGTTACGGAAGTTCACCGGCAGGTCGGTGAGCTCCGCGCGGCGCTGCGAGTACGGCGTCCGGGCCTCGTCGACGGTGCCGTGCAGGGCGTTGTACGCATCGAGGTAGCCCTGCCGGCGTTGCTCGTTCCCGGTGCCGAGCAGGAGCACCGCGGCGGCCCGCTCGTTCTGCAGGTCGTGCACCAGGTCGCCGGAGGCAGCGGCCAACGTGGCTAGCGTGCGTGCCTGGGACGCGTTCCCGGCGGTCTCCAGGTGCCCGATGAGGCCGTTGGTGCCGACCACGATCGTCGCCAGGGTAGGCACGATCATGATCAGACCGAGCTTGGACCAGATCGGCAGATCGTTGAGCCGGCCAACCGGCCGGCGGAGACGCGACAGGAATGAATCTGCCGTCCTCGGCCGCTCGCTCACGTCACCGCCCTCCTCATCGGTGCCGGTCCGGTTGCACCGGACACCGCCCATCGGCCGACCCGGGCGGATCGGACCCCCGAGATTCCATCACGACGCCACGCAAAGAGAAAGCCCAGGTGGCTTGTCACTGCGAGTGTGATGCGATGGTTATCCCGACATATGACAAATAGCACTTGCCTGATCACGCTAAGTACACGTTCCGGTCCGTGTTGCCGGCTTCGAGAGCAACTGTGCTCTCGGAGCGCGACGAGCATCTTACGCCCACCACGTCGAGCCGACACCACCGATGGGACCCGCCGGACATAGCCCTCCGCGACCAGCCACCGACCGGGTGGCCGGAGACCGGTGGCCCGAACGGGGGACCGACGTCGACGGTCGACGGGCTACCGGCCGGCCTTTCCCGGTCTGCCGATCAGCTCAGCCGATCAGCTTGGCGTACGCGGGCTTGATGACGTCGTCGATGACCGCCAGCCGCTCGTCGAACGGGATGAACGCA
>NZ_JBHMIN010000058.1:0-39480 GCF_048060215.1 Micromonospora sp. LOL_021
TCGCACCACCCTGCCAACGCGTCCTACCTGGTCACAGCCCTAATGGCGGCTGCCGTACTAGGCGATCCTCGGCGTGGTTCAAGAGGTGAAGCGACTTTTTGTCGCCAGCCTCAGCGAGCGCGAGTGATTCGATCGCGTCCATCCAGACCGTAGAGATGGCGGGCGCTGAGCGGGGAAGGGCGCGGCGAGCGGATGCGACGATCTGGACGGCTTCGCGTGCGTCGCCGCAGTTCGCTGCGAACTGGCCCAGGCTAGCCCGCATGTATGCGAGTAGCAGCGGGTGTCCAGACCGATCTGCCGCGTGGACCGCGAGTTGGTAGTGTCGGCGGGCGTTGGCTCGGTCGTCGACATCCACGTACAGCCAGGCGGTCAGCCCGGCGGTTTCGCTGAGCACCGAGTAGAGCTTACGAGTATGCGCGGGTGAGCGTTCATTCCGCGATGCGAGTTGGCGGGTGAGCGCGAGATGTGCGCTGACAGGTGGAAGGAGGCTGCGTGCAGGCAGTCGCTGCTCCAACCTGCGGTAGGTGGTCGAGGGGATAGTCAGTAGTTGTTCGTCGTCGCGTGATTTGAGGGGAACATCTCCTGCGGCAGTGCCGATCAGCGTAACCCCTGTGGCTGCTGCCGCTGCGGCGACGAATTGGCGGCGGTTCGTGTCATCCTCCTGTTCATTTAGCAAGCCGGCCAGGGATCGAGGTATCCCCAAACGATCGCAGAGCGCCCGTACGGTGCGAAGCCCTGGATCTCGGCTCCGTCCGCTGAGCAGCCGAGAGACATGGGGCTGCGATATGCCGACAGCTTGCGCAATCTCCGTCTGCGACACCCGAGCTTCTGCCGTGACGACCTGCAGGACGGTCGCCCAGTCGCCGGCTCTCAACGCCTGTCGAACATCTGCGCGATCCAGGACCTCGGGCGGCAGTTTGATCATCTGCTTATGCCTGCGCAGCTTGGCGTTGAACCAGGTTCTTGCATCTACGGCCCTCCGTACCTGCTGGGCATCCGTCCAGCCCGGGGAGCGAACTAGACCTCTCTACTATGCCGTCTCGTCGTCCCAGGCGTATGCCTGGAGGTATAGATCTTGGCCCCTATGTTGGCGCGAGTGGCGCTGACTATCCGTGATCGCAAAGCTGCGGGTCGTCGCGATTCCGTGACAGGGATTACCCAAACGCTCAAGAGCACGCCGGGCGGAGCACGACTACATCGGCGTGGATGGGAGGACCAGGAGTGTTGACCTTGGTGGGAGTCGTGTTGGCGGCGCTGGGTGGGTTGTTCGTCGGCTTCTTCACGTTCCGGTTGAAGCAGCGGTGGTGTCCGAGGTGTGGGCAGACGTTGCGGTGTCCGGAGTGTGCGCCTCGGCATTCGGTGCGGTTCAGTCCGACCGGTCCGGCCGGCGTGCCCGGTGCGGCGGGGGCTGTTCGGGCCGGTGCTGTGGGTCGGGCTGCGGTGGATGCGGCTCGGGTGAACCGTGGTCGGTGGTCGCGGTGAGGGAGCGGTTGCGGGAGTTGGCCGCCGCTGGTGGTGGGGTGCTGGTCGTCCGCCATGACGGGCATCCTGGGGTCGGCCGGGTCGCGAGTACGGCGTACCGCGATGTTGCTGGCGTGGAGCCGGCGGCCGACAGCGGCGGCGGTGGTGGTCATGTGGCGGTGCGGCCGTCGTGGTCGTGTGCCGGCTGCGGCGAATTGTGGCCGTGTCTGGTGGCGCGGGTCGAGCTGGCGGGGTGCTCGGGCCGGTCGCGTTGGCGACGTACATGGTGGAACGGATGACCGAGGCGGCGTTCGACCAGCCCGACGTCACGGCGGCCGAGTTGTTCGACCGGTTCCTGGTGTGGACGTGGCGGCCATGCTGACCGTCCGGCCGGCGACGGCCGCCGACGTCGAACCCCTGGCCGAGTTGATGGCGCAGTCGTGTGTGCTGGACCCGGTGGTGGCGTGGCTGATCAATGATCACGCCCTGCGGTACCTGACGATGCATCAGTTCTTCACCGCCGAGCTGGAGTTCGGCGTCCGGCACGGGATCGTCGATGTGGTCGGGCACTGCGACGGGGTGGCGATCTGGTATCCGCACCCGTTCGACCGGCTGCTCGGTGCGGAGCATCAGCGGCGGCGGTTGCGGGCCTGCGGTGACCGCCACGGCCCGTACGCGCACTACACCTTTACCGCTGGCCGCGTGGAGCCGACAGGCGGGCACCACCATCTGGCGTTCCTCGCGGCGGCACCCTGGTTACGACGCCAGGGCATCGGGGCGACACTGCTCGCCGCGCATCATGCCCGGCTCGACCGGATCGGCATGCCGGCCGTGGTCGAGGCGAGCAGCCAGCGACAGCGGGTGTTCCACGAACGCCACGGCTACCGGATCGTCCGGATGGCGCACCTGCTGGCCGGCGGACCGCCGCTGTGGGCAATGCGCCGGGGTGGCGCACCACCCGACCAACCGCCCAGGGCCGCCGCACTGCGCGTCGGCTGAGCCAGACGAGCCGGAGTTCCGCATCGAGGTGAGGCTGAGACACCTTACGACGCAGATTTAAGGTGTCTCAGCCTCACCTCGATGGCGGCTGGCGCGGGAGTCGGTCAGCGGGCGGCGGCCGTGTCGGTGGCCCGTGCGGTCAACGCCCGGACCACCCCGTCGCGGCCCTCGGCGACCAGCCGGCGCAGCGGAGCCGGGTGTCCCTCGCCGGCCAGCCACTCGTCCGTCGCCGCGACGGTCTCCTCGGAGACCAGGTACGCCGGGTAGGCCAGCATGACGAACTCCTGCGCCGGCTCGCTGTCCCGAGTGGCCCAGATCCGGCCCACCACATCGAAGTACGCCGTCCGGTACGGCTCGGTCAGCTCCACCTGCGTCGAGTGCTGGAAACCCTGCAGCAACGCCCGGTGCTGCCAGTTCGGCAGGCTGTCCGGCCCGGTCAGCTTGGCCCAGACGGCGGCCTTGTTGGCCGGGTCCGGCAGCAGGGCGCGGGCCAGGGCTGCCTCCCGCTCACCGCTGGCGGTCCGGTCCCGGGCCAGCTCCGCATCGATCTGCTCCCCGGTGGCTGCGCCGTTGGCGGTCAGCGACTGCAGCACCGTCCAGCGCAGCTCGGTGTCGATGGTCAGCCCCGGCACCACATCTGCCCCGTCGAGCCAGCCACGCAGCACCGCCAGGTCGCCGTCGGAGCGGGCCGCCGTGGCGTAGCTGCGCGCCCAGGCCAGCTGGAAACCGCTGCCCGGCTCCGCCGCCTGCAGCGCCGTCCGGGCGGTACGGGCCAGGTCGGCCCAGCCCTGCGCCGCCCAGCCCGGCTCGGCGTAGAACGTCAGCGTGTTGGTGGCCTGCCGCAGGGTCGCAGTCACCAGGTTGATGTCGGTCTCGTTGGGCAGCCCGGTGAGCACCAGGGCGATGTAGTCGCGCGCGGCGAGCTCCCCGTCGCGCACCATGTCCCAGGCGGCCGCCCAGCACAGCGCCCGCGCCAGCGACGACTCGAACGAGCTGATGTGCTGCACCACGTTGGCCATCGACGCCGGGTCGAGCCGCAGCTTGGTGTAGCTCAGGTCGTCGTCGTTGAGCAGCAGCACGTCGGCGGCGGGCAGCCCGGCCAACCCGGTCAGCTCGGTGCGTTCGCCGCTGATGTCGACCTCGGCCCGGTGCCGGCGGACCAGCCGGCCTTCGACCAGGTCGTAGAGGCCGACCCCGATCCGGTGAGTACGCAGCGTCGGGTGCCCGGCCGGTGCCTCCTGAAGCACCGTGACCTGCTGGTAGGTGCCGTCCGGGCCGACCGACAGCTCCGGCCGCAGCGTGTTGACCTGGGCGGTCTCCAGCCACTGGGCGGCGAACTTGCGCAACTCCCGGCCGGAGGCTGATTCCAGCTCGGTGAGCAGGTCGTCGAAGGTGGCGTTGCCCCAGGCGTGCCGCTGGAAGTAGGTGCGCAGACCGGCGAGGAAGGGCGCCAACCCGACGTACGCGACAAGCTGCTTGAGCACGCTGGCGCCCTTGGCGTACGTGATGCCGTCGAAGTTGACCTCGACCGCCTCCAGGTCCGGCATCTCGCAGTAGACCGGGTGGGTGGAGGAGAGCTGGTCCTGCCGGTAGCCCCAGTTCTTACGGACCGACAGGAAGGTGGTCCAGGCGTCGGTGAACCGGGTCGCCTCCGAGTTGCACCAGTGGCTGGCCCATTCGGCGAACGACTCGTTCAGCCACAGGTCGTTCCACCAGCGCATGGTCACCAGGTTGCCGAACCACATGTGGGCCAGCTCGTGCAGCACCGTGTTGGCCCGCTGCTCGTACTCGAAGTCGGTCACCTGGGAACGGAAGATGTAGTGCGCCTCGGCGTGGGTGACGGCGCCGAAGTTCTCCATCGCGCCGGCGTTGAAGTCCGGCACCCAGATCTGGTCGTACTTGGGCAGCGGGTAGCGGACCCCGAACTGGGCCTGGAAGAAGTCGAAACCCTGCGCGGTGATCAGGTGCAGATCGTCGACGTCGAGGTGCTCGGCCATGCTGGCCCGGCAGAAGTAGCCCAGGTCGACGCCGTCATGGCTGCGCCGGACCTCGTGGTACGGGCCGGCGCACAGCGCGGTGATGTAGGTGCTCATCCGGGCCGACTCGGCGAAGTGGACGGTCTTGGTGTCCGGCCCGGCCGGCTCCTCGGCGGCCACCGGCATGTTCGAGATGACCCGCCAGTGGGCCGGTACGACGGCGTGCCAGGTGTAGACGCTCTTCAGGTCCGGCTGGTCGAAGCAGGCGTACACCCGCTGCGCGTCGGCGGTCTCAAACTGACTGTACAGGTAGGTCTCTCCGTCGACCGGGTCGACGCTGCGGTGCAGCCCCTGCCCGCTGGCCGAGTAGATGAAGTCGGCCTCGACGACCAGCGTGTTCTCCGCAGCCAGGTCTGGCAGGGCCAGCCCGGACTCGGCCGACCAGCCGGACGGGTCGAGTCGCTGGCCGTTCAGCGTCGCCGAGTGCAGCTGGTCCGCCGCCACCTCGATGAACGTGCTGGCTCCGGGCTCGGCGCAACGGAAGGTGACCGTTGTCGTCGAGCGGAACACCCGGTTGTCCGTTGCGCTGCCGGCGGCGGACAGGTCGAGGTGGATGTCATACCCGGTCACGTCGAGCAGGCGGGCGCGTTCGGCCGCCTCGACCTGGGTCAGATTGCGCACTCCAGCCACCGTGTGCCTCCGTCCAATCGTTCAACCGCCGACGTCGACGTCGGCGGCGTCGGGGACAGCTGGGAATGACCCCGTTCGGCCAAGTCTTTCACGTCGTGGGGGCCTGGCGAGGCCGGCCCAGATCCTGGACTTGGTGGGTTGGGGCGGTATCTGGCGAGGTGACCCGGACAATGGCGGCGGACAGCCGCCGGACGAACAAGAAGGGGAGTCTGATGTCCGACCGTCAGACCGTGGACATGTACTTCGATCCGTTGTGCCCGTGGGCCTGGATCACCTCACGTTGGTTGTTGGAGGTCGAACAGATCCGGCCGGTCGACGTGCGGTTCCGGGTGATGAGCCTGGCCGTGCTCAACGAGGGCCGTGACCTGCCGGAGAGCTACCGGAAGCTGCTCGACGGGGCCTGGGGGGCGGTCCGGGTCGCCGTCGCGGTCCAGCAGGACCACGACGACGCTGCGGTACGGGCGCTCTACACCGCGCTGGGCAACCGGATCCACCTGGAGAAGCAGCCGACCGGACCGGAGCTCTACCGCGCTGCGTTGACCGAGGCCGGGCTGGACCCGGCGCTGGCCGCCGCCGCCGACGATCCGGCCTGGGACGGCCCGCTGCGGGCCAGCCACGCCGCCGGGATGGCCCCGGTCGGGATGGACGTCGGTACGCCGGTGATCCACGCCCCGGGTCCGGAGGGTGCCGGCCAGGTCGCGTTCTTCGGCCCGGTGATCACCCCGGTGCCGCGCGGGGAGGCCGCAGGGCGGCTCTGGGACGGTGTGCTGCTGGTCGCCGGGACGCCGGGATTCTACGAGCTGAAGCGGTCCCGCGAGGTGGATCCCACGTTCGACTGACCAATTCGTCGGCGTCGGGGGCGAGTTCAACGTCGCCCGGCGTGTCGCTGCGCGGCGCACGTGACGCGTCCCAGGCCACGTCGTTGCCCAGGATGTTCACCCCGCCGGCCCGGTAGGAGACCGGGCCACACCGACGCATCGGAGGTCAACATGCTGGTCGACATCGACTCCGACTACTGGGATCTGCCCGTGCTGCGCGAGGCGATCGCCGCCCAGGTCTGGGGCGCGCCGAGTGACGGCAGCCGGCACCGGCGGGAACCGTCGGTCCACGAGGTGGAACGGGTGCCGGTCGCCGTACCGTCGGGGCTGCCGGCGTCGACGGTCGGCGCGGTCCCGGCGGCCCGGTCCGGGGGCGGCCGGCACCGGCGCCCCACCCCGGTCGGGTGATCCGGTCCGGCCGGTCACTGCGGCCACCGCCGTGGACAGCGGCCCGGGCGACCGGGCCGCTGTCCATCCGGTGGACACGACCGATGTATCGGTCGTCACAGCGGACCCCGCCGGTAGCGTCCGCGCCATGACGGTCGTTCACCCGATTCCCCGCGCCTGGATCACCACCGGTGAGACCGGTGCGCAGAACTACGACGAGTTCGCCGACGACGCCGAGATCACCACGATCATCGAGGCGAATCCCCGTAGCGCGCTGGCGGTGGAGATGCCGCACCGGGCGCCGGACAGCCTCGGCCGGTCGTTTCTCGATTGCCTGCCGGCGGCCGCCCGTCGGCTCGCCGAGGCCCGCGCCGACGGCAGTTATACGCCTGCCGAGCAGGTCGCCGTGCTCTACCGGATCACCGAGCCGGCTAGCGACGCGGCTGCGTACGGCCTGTTCGTGATGGTCGACACTGACCAGATCTCCACCAGCGCCGATGAACCGGGCCTGGTGATCCGCAACGAGGACGTGTTCATCGCCAAGGTCCGGGAGCGGGTAGCGCTCGCCGAGGCGGTCGGCCATCTGCTCTCCCCGGTACTGCTGCTGCAGACCGGGCGCGGCGACGATCTGCACGCCGCGCTCGCCGAGGCAGCGGAGGCCGCCGGCGCGCCGGCCGCGACCGACCTGGACCAGGCCGGCCGTACCCACGCGATCTGGCCGGTCGGTCCGGGAGAGCTGCAGCAGCGGCTCTGCGCGTTGGCCGGTGGCGGTGAGCTGGTCGTCGCGGACGGCAACCACCGCAGTCTGGCCGCGCAGACCGGCGGCCTGTCCCGCTTCCTGGCCGTGGTCACCACCCCCGCGTCGGTCGCCATCCAGCCGTACAACCGGCTGGTCGGCGAGCTGACTTTGAGCCCGGAGGAGACGCTGGCCGGGCTGACCGACGCCGGCGCGACGGTGATCCCGCTCGACGATGCGCCGACGGTTCCGGCTTCCGGCGGTGCAGTGCGGCTCTACCTGGCCGGACGCGGCTACCAGGTCACCCTGCCAACCGCCGACGGTGACCGGGTTGACAACCTCGACCACGCTCTGGTGGAGCGGGTGCTGCTGCGCGGTGTGCTCGGCCTCGACCCGGGCGACAAACGGATCACCTACGTCGGCGGCGACTATCCGGCCAGCTGGCTCACCGGCGAGGTCGACGCCGGTCGGGCCGAGCTGGCCGTGCTGATCGCCCCGGTCACCGTCGACGATTTCGTCGCGGTGAACCTGGCCCGGCAGAAGCTGCCCCGCAAGAGCACCTGGTTCACGCCGAAGGCGCGCGGCGGGCTGGTGCTAACCGAGATCGGCTGAGCCGTTACAGGCCGGCAGATCCGGCCGGTGAGATCGGCTGACCCAGCTGTACGGCTGACCGGCAGGCGCTGAGAGACTGCGGGTATGCGCGTCTACCTGGCAGCCGACCACGCCGGCTACGAGCTCAAGGTGCATCTGGTCAACCACCTCACCAAGCAGGGGTACGAGGTGACCGACGTCGGGCCGCACGAGTTCGACCCGGACGACGACTACCCGGCGTTCTGCCTGCACGCGGGGACCCGGGTGGTCGCCGACCCGGGCAGCCTCGGGGTGGTGATCGGCGGCTCCGGCAACGGCGAGCAGATCGCCGCCAACAAGGTGCCCGGGGTGCGGGCGGCGCTGGCCTGGAACCTGGAGACCGCGCAACTGGCGCGCACCCACAACGACGCCAACGTCGTCGCGATCGGCGCCCGCCAGCACACCCTCGACGAGGCGACCACGCTGGTGGAGGCGTTCCTGGCCACCAGCTTCTCCGGCAACGACCGGCACGCCCGCCGGATCGCCCAGGTCGCCGCGTACGAGGTCGACCGGGAGCTGCCGGCGCTGCCCTGACCCAGTTGGTCCGCGGCGGCAGCGGCCGGTTCACCGCTCCCGGCGGGGCAGTTCCTCCCGGGGCACCCAGTGTCGGCGGACGATGGTCAGAGTCTCCTCGGCCCTGGTCAGGTCATCCGCACTGGGGCGGGACGCGTCCCGCGCCCGCAGCGCCGCCGAGATGCTGACCTGTGAGGTGCCGGAACCGACCAGTCCACGCAGGCCACGGTCGGCGTCCCGGTCGTCGCCGCCGGACCCGCCGCTGGCGGAACGGCCCGACGGCTGCCGGCGCTGCCGGTGCGTCGGCGGTGGCTCCGGGACGCGCTGCGACGGCTCCGGAGCACGCGGCCCCGGTGCCTGCGGGCGCGGCACCGGCGCCGGCCTGCCGTCCTTCTCCGGCGTGCCGTCCTGCTCCGGGTCGTGCACTTCGGTGGTGCTCGCGCTGGCTGGTCCGCTGTCGGGGCGTTCCGTCGGGGCGCCGTGCCGGTGCCGTCGCCTGCGACGTTCGAAGTCCGCCATCCGCCGACCGTACCGCGACCGGCTCAAAAGATCTCGATGCCGGCGGGAGCACGGTCCCAGCCGAACGCGGTGTTGGCCTCGGCCACGGCGCCGTGACGCAGCTCGCGTACCCGGCCGGCGTCGGCCAGCGACCGCAGCGACGGGCCGCCCAGGTACACCGCCGCCAGGTCGGCCACCCCGCAGGCGAGGTCCGCCGGCTCGTCGGTGGGTACGCAGCGGGCCTGTTCCCGGTCGCCGGTCAGTCGCCAGCGGCCGGAGTTCTCCGGCAGCAGCGGATCGGTGACGTCGACGACCACGTCGATTCCGGCGGCGTACCGGCGAGCGGACAGTGCCGCCGCGATGTCGATCAGCCGCACCCAGAGGCTGTCGGCGAGCGCGGCACCGAGTTGCCTGGGCTCGTCGATCAGCTGGAACAGCGGCTCGTCCAGCGCCGCGAACCGGAAGGAGAGCGCCCGGCTGAGGTCGATGCCGGTGAGGAACCGCCACAGGGCCTGGTATCCGTCGACGCTGCCGGCCACCGCCTCGATCACCCGCACTCGGCCCTTCGGCCCACGGGCGTCCCAGTCGCTCACCGTGCGCCACAGGGCGTAGCCGTCCGGGCCGGTCGGACCGTCGTGCAGCACCACCCGCAGCGCGGTCTGCCCGGACTGGCGGGCCGGGCTGTCGGCCAGCACGTACCGCCACCACCGGTCGTCCCGACCGGACCAGCCGGGACGGCCGGGGCGCAGCCGTTCGTACACCGCTGCCAGCTCGGGCCGCAGTTGCCCGGGGTCGCCGACGCGCAGCGACCCGACGCCAGGGCCAGCGGACGGGTCGGCACCCGCGCCAGGGCCGGCCGGGTCGACCACCCGGGTCTCCCGCAGGTCGATGTCCAGCTCCAGCCGCTGGGCGGCCATCCCGTAGCCGTACCGCGGGTAGATGCGGCCCTCACTGGCCCACAGCACCGCGACCGGTTCGCCGCCGTCGCGCAGTTGGCGCAGCTGGCGGTGCATCAGCCGGGTCAGCAGCCCGCGCCGACGGTCGGTCGGGGCGACCGCGACCATGGAGACGTGTGCGGCGGGCAGCACCGCGCCGGGCACGGTCAACTCCCTGGTGTACGCCCCCGCGTGCCCGACCACCCGGTCACCGTCGGTGACCACCAGCGACCGGTCCGGCTCGAAGACGCCCTGTTCGACGTGGTGCAGGTCCGGGTCCGGGTTCTGGTGGAAGGCCGCCAGCAGCAACTCCATCACCGGGTCGAAGTCCTGCGGCACGCCGGCCCGGATCGGAAGCGGTGCATCCATCCACCCTGTCTAGCCGATCGGTGGCGGGGTCGGCGACCCATTTGCCGGCTCGCTACCCTCGGATGTGAGCGTCTAAATGGTACGGGGGTCCGCCCGCACCCGTGGGGAGGAAACATGGCAGATCGGCATACACCCTGGGCTGAGCGGACCGTGGAGGTGCCGCCGCAGCGTACGGCTTCCGGCGCGCCGGGAGCGGACCAGCCGACGGCACCGGGCGTCGCCGGCCTTTTCCGGCGTGGAGTGGCCCAGGTCGGCCGGGGCGGGCCGCCGCCGACCGCCGAGTTCACCGCGCCGCACGAGCCGACCGGCACCGGCTGGCCGTCCGAGGCCGGACCCGGCTGGTCGGACGGCCGGATCCGGCCGCCCCGGCCACCGCTGAGCCAGCAGCTCGCCCAGCTCCGCCGCGGTGGCGAGTGGAGCGCGCTGGGCGGCCTGTTCGCCTTCGTCTGTTGGGGGGTCTGGGCCATCTCCGCCCGGGGGAATCTGGCCAGCCCGGTGCTGACCTTCGTGCTCACGATGCTGGTCGGGGCGGGTCTGTTCGCGCTGTGCCGGGTGATTGGGCGGGTGGTGCTGGAACGCCAGCTGGGCCGGGTCCGGTACGGTGCCCGCGTTTCGCACATGGTCACCGCGGCGTATCTGATCGTCGTCGGGTTCGCCTACCTGCGGCAGACCGAATGGGTGGTCAGCGTCTGGAACTGGTTCGCTGGTTGGTTCTGACGTGCTGAGATTCCGGGTTCCCACGTTGTGACCGAGCGCGGGACGTTCTGACCGAGCGCGGGAGCCGGGCCGGGCGGCTACCGTGACGGCATGCGCAGTCGCGGCGCGGTGCTCCTGGGCGTCTGGTGCCTTCTGCTGGCCGCCGGCCAGACCGCGGCCTTCGGCGTGGTCTGGTGGGTCTTCGTGCGGACCTGGCGCGGCCAGTGGCTGGACACCATCGCGCTGACCGGCAACTCGATCGGCCAGGACGAGGCGTACGGGCCGGCGAACACCGTGCTCGGTGTGGTCTCGGTGGCCTCGCTCGCCCTGGCCACCGGGGTGATCGGGTTCATCGCGCTGATCCGGGGCCGGGTCCTGCTGGCGGTGGTCGCCACCGGGGTGATCGCCGGCTCCAACCTGACCACCCAGTGGGTCAAGTACGCCGTCGCCCGGCCGTCGTTCGGGGTCGACCCGGTCGACGCGAACCTGGCCAACAGCCTGCCCAGCGGGCACACCACGGTTGCCGCCTCGGTCGCGGTGGCGCTGGTCCTGGTGCTGCCAGCGGCACTGCGCGGCATCGGCGCCCTCGCTGGTGCCGGCTACGCGGCGGCCGCCGGGGTCGCCACCCTGTCCGCCGGCTGGCACCGGCCCAGCGACGCGGTGGCGGCGCTGCTGGTCGTCGGGGCGTGGGCGGCGGCCGGGATGCTCGCGCTCGCGCTGGCCCGGCCGCCGGACGACGAGCTGCGCCCGAGCGGACACCACCCGATGTCGCTGGCGCTGCTGCTGCTCGCCGGGGTCGGACTGCTGGCGGCGGCCGGGGCCGCGATGGCGGTGACCGACCAGGTGACCGGGCTGCCGCTGGAGGCGCTGAGCCGTCGGCGGCTGTTCGTGGCGTACGCGGGCAGCGCGGCGGGGATCGCCGGAACGGCAGCGGTCACCATGGCACTGGTGCTGGGGACGGCCGGCTACACCGTACCGGCCCCGGCGTCCACCAACCCGGATCCGGCGGGTGGGAACTGAACCGGTTGGGTGGAACCGATCGGGATCGAGCGACGTCTCAGCAGACATGACGATTCTTCGAGGCGTACGGGCGGCGGCCACCGCCGCCTCCCTGTTGCTGCTCACCGCCGCGTGCGGACAGAACCCGGGCACCGACTCGTCCACCGACGGCACCGCCGGCGGGTCGTCGCTGCCGGCCGACACACTGGTCCTGCGGGTGGACCACACCGGCGGTTTCACCATGCCGGCGATGCTGCTGACCCGGCTACCGGTGGTCAGCGTGTACGCCGACGGCCGAGTGATCACCCAGGGCCCCACCATCCTGGTCTACCCCGGTCCGGCCATGCCGAACCTGCAGGTGCAGACGATCAGCGCGGAGCAGGTCGACGAGCTGGTCAAGCAGGCGCTGGCCGCCGGGGTCGGCACCGAGCAGGACCTGGGCCGGCCGCCGGTGGCCGACGCGACGTCGACCCGGTTCACCGTGCTGACCGACAACGGCGTCGAACAACTCGAGGTCTACGCGTTGTCCGACGACGCCTCCGGTGACGCGGGGCTGACCGACGAGCAGGTCGCCGCCCGGGACAAGCTGCGGGACTTCGCCGACTCGCTCACCGAGCTGTCCGGCGGTGTCGGCGCGGCACCGGAGGACTCCGAGCCGTACGTCGCGCACGCGATCGCCGCGGTCGCCGAGCCGTGGGTGGCGGTCGATGAGTCCGTCGACGCCAGCCAGCCGGAGGTGGCCTGGCCCGGCCCGGAACTGCCCGGCGAAGCGCTGTCCGAGACGCTCGATCTCGGCTGCGTGACGGTCACCGGGGAGGCGTTGGAGAAGTTGCGGTCCGCAGCGGCGGACGCGACGACCGCCACCCCGTGGACGTCGGCGGGTAAGCGGTGGACGGTGACCCTGCGCCCGCTGCTGCCGGACGAGACGGACTGCTCGGACCTCACCGCCGCGGGCTGATTCCTCCCCAGCCCGCGCGGTGCGGTCTCAGTCGGTCTCGTAGCCGAGGTTGGGGCGCAGCCAGCGCTCCACCTCGGCGAGCGGCATCCCACGCCGGGCCGCGTAGTCCTCGGCCTGGTCCCGGCCGATCCGCCCGACGGTGAAGTACCGTGCAGCCGGGTGGGCGAAGAGCAGACCGCTGACGCTGGCTGCCGGGGTCATCGCCCCGGACTCGGTCAGCTCGATGCCGGCCCGCCCGGCGCTTAGCAGGTCGAACAACTGCCACTTCTCACTGTGGTCCGGGCTGGCCGGGTAGCCCAGCGCCGGCCGGATGCCGCGAAACCGCTCGGCGTGCAGGTCGGCCACGTCCGGGTCGGCGTCCGGCTCGTACCAGTCCCGTCGGGCCCGCAGGTGCAGGTGCTCGGCGAACGCCTCGGCTAGCCGGTCCGCCAACGCCTTCACCATGATCGCCCGGTAGTCGTCCTGGGCGGCCTGGTATCCGGCGGCCAGCTTCTCCGCGCCGTGCACGGCCACCGCGAAGCCACCGAGATGGTCCCCGGCCGGTGCCACGTAGTCGGCGAGGCAGCGGTTCGGCCGCCCGGCCGGTTTGGTGGTCTGCTGGCGCAGCATCGGGATCCGTACCGGCTGGTCGGTGCCGCCGCCCGGCGGGTCGGCCTGTCCGGCGGCGATGACCAGGTCGTCCCCCTCGGAGTGGGCCGGCCAGAAGCCGTAGACGCCGTGCGCCCGCAGCGAACCGTCGGCGATGATCTGGTCGAGCATCGTGTTGGCGTCGTCGAACAGTTCGCGGGCGACCGGCTGCTCCAGGATCGCCGGGTACTTACCCTTGAGCTCCCAGGCGAGGAAGAGGAACTGCCAGTCGATCATTGGCCGCAGCTCGTCGAGGCCGGGCTCGACGTACCGTACGCCGGTGAACGCCGGAACCGGCAGATCCTCGAAGGACACCGGCTCCGCGTTGGCCCGGGCCTGGGCGAGGGTGAGCAGCGGCTGCCGCCGGTTGGTGTGCTGCTCGCGCAGCCGGTCCTGCTCGGCCCGGTTGTCGCTGTCGAACTGCTCCACCCGGTCGGCGCTGAGCAGGTCGGAGACCACCCCGACCACCCGGGACGCGTCGAGCACGTGCACGGTGCTCCCGTCGTACGCCGGTGCGATCCGCACCGCGGTGTGCTGCCGCGAGGTGGTGGCCCCGCCGATCAGCAGCGGCAGTTTCAGCCCACGACGCTGCATCTCGCCGGCGACGGTGACCATCTCGTCCAGCGACGGGGTGATCAGGCCGGACAGCCCGACCGCGTCGGCGTTCTCAGCGACCGCGGTGTCCAGGATCTTCGCGGCCGGCACCATCACTCCCAGGTCGATGACCCGGTAGTTGTTGCAGCCCAGCACCACCCCGACGATGTTCTTGCCGATGTCGTGCACGTCGCCCTTGACGGTGGCCAGCACCACGGTGCCCGGTCCGCGTTCCCCACCGCCCTCGGCGGCGGCCTCCGGCCCGGCCGCTGCGCTCGCGGCGTCCTGCCGGGCCTGTTCCTTCTCCGCTTCCAGGAACGGCTCCAGGTAGGCCACCGACCGTTTCATCACCCGGGCGCTCTTGACCACCTGCGGCAGGAACATCTTGCCCGAGCCGAACAGGTCGCCGACGACCTTCATGCCGTCCATCAACGGCCCCTCGATCACGTCGAGCGGCCGGGCCGCCAGTTGGCGGGCCTCCTCGGTGTCGGCCTCGATGAAGTCGACGATGCCGTGCACCAGCGCGTGCGACAACCGGTCGGCGACCGGGGCGTCCCGCCAGGACAGGTCGACGGCGCGCTTCGTGCCGGAGCCGGAGACGGTGCCGGCGAAGGTCACCAGCCGGTCGGTGGCGTCCGGGCGGCGGTCGAACAGTACGTCCTCGACCAGCTCCAGCAGGTCGGCCGGGATGTCCTGGTAGACGGCGAGCTGCCCGGCGTTGACGATGCCCATGTCCAGCCCGGCCCGCACGGCGTGCAGCAGGAACGCCGAGTGCATCGCCTCGCGGACCACGTCGTTGCCCCGGAACGAGAACGACAGGTTGGAGATGCCGCCGCTGGTGCGGGCACCCGGGCAGCGCTGCTTGATCAGCGGCAGCGCGTCGATGAACGCCTTGGCGTACCCGTTGTGTTCGCTGATCCCGGTGGCGACGGCCAGCACGTTCGGGTCGAAGATGATGTCGGTGGGGTCGAACCCGGCTTCCCCGGTGAGCAGGTCGTACGCGCGGGCGCAGATGTCGACCTTGCGCTCGGTGGTGTCCGCCTGGCCCTGCTCGTCGAAGGCCATCACCACCACCCCGGCCCCGTACGCCCGGATCCTGCGGGCCTGGTCGAGGAAGACCTCCTCGCCCTCCTTCAGGCTGATCGAGTTGACCACGGCCTTGCCCTGTACGCACTTGAGGCCGGCCTCCAGCACGCTCCACCGCGAGCTGTCGATCATGATCGGAATCCGGGCCACCTCGGGCTCGGTGGCGATCAGGTTGAGGAAGGTCACCATCGCCTGCTCGCTGTCGAGCAGGTCGGCGTCCATGTTGACGTCGAGCAGGTTCGCTCCGCCCCGGACCTGGTCCAGCGCCACGTCCACGGCGGCTTGGAAGTCGCCGGCCTCGATCAGCCGGCGGAACTTCGCCGACCCGGTCACGTTGGTCCGCTCACCGATCATCACGAACCCGGTGTCCGGGCCGATCTCGAACGGCTCCAGCCCGCTGAACCGGCTGGTCCGTGCCGGCTGCGGCACCGGCCGCGGCGCCTTCCCGGCGACCGCCTCGGCGATCCGGGTGATGTGCGCCGGTGTGGTGCCGCAGCAGCCGCCGACCAGGTTGACCATCCCACTGTCGACAAACTCGCCGACCAGCGCGCCCGTCTCGTCGGGGGTCTGGTCGTAGCCGCCGAACGCGTTCGGCAGGCCGGCGTTCGGGTGGGAGGCGACATAGCTGTCCGAGATGCGGGCCAACTCGGCCACGTGCGGGCGCATCTCGGTCGCGCCGAGCGAGCAGTTCACTCCGACGACCAGCGGCCGGGCGTGCTCGACGGAGCGCCAGAACGCCTCGACGGTCTGCCCGGACAGGGTCCGCCCGGACAGGTCGACGATGGTCACCGAGATCCACAGCGGCAGCTGCGGCACGACCTCGCGGGCCGCCGCGATCGCCGCCTTCGCGTTCAACGTGTCGAAGATCGTCTCGATGAGCAGCAGGTCGACGCCGCCCTCAGCGAGCGCCGCCAGCTGCTCGGCGTACGTCGCCTTCACCCGGTCGAAGGTGACGGCGCGGTAGGCCGGATCCTCCACCCGGGGCGACAGCGACAGCGTCACGTTGAGCGGGCCGACCGAGCCGGCCACGAACCGGCCGCCGAACTCGTCGGCCGCCTGCCGGGCCAGCTGCGCGCCGCGCAGGTTCATCTCCGGCACGTACGCCTCCAGACCGTAGTCGGCCTGGGCGATGCTGGTCGCGGTGAACGTGTTGGTGGTGGTGATGTCCGCGCCGGCGGCCAGATACTGCCGGTGTACGTCGAGGATCACGTCCGGGCGGGTCAGGTTGAGCAGGTCCGGGTCGCCGGTGACGTCCCGGGGGTGGTCGCCGAACCGGTCGCCACGGTAGTCGGCCGGGGTGAGACCCGCGCCCTGCAGCATGGTGCCCCAGGCGCCGTCGAGCACCGCGATCCGCTGACTCAGCAACTCCCGCAGCGCCCGCTCGCTGTCGCTGGCGCGTGACAAATGCTTCACCTGACACCTCCGCTGGTAGCTCGGAGGCGCCCTTGTCTGTGGTCACGCCCGATCAGGGGCCGTGATCGTGGCCGAGCGTGGCGGGCTTCTCGTCGCCCGTCGCAGCGCCTCTCGACCTCGTGGTGATCCTACCCGTGGCCCGGTCCGGGCACCCGGGTGATTCTAGCCCGTCCGGTCGGACACACCCGTGGCCCGGCTGTTTGCGGTCTTCGCACACCTGTCGGGTAGCTTCGGTGACCGGCTCCGCCGCCAGCGGACGCCGGCAGCCATCCGGACCGACGGGAGATGTTTCGACATGGGCAGGAAGACGGTGTACGTCTCCGATTTCAGTGGTGCCGTGCTGGACTCGGCGGACGAACTGGTGCGGATCGTCGTCCTCGAACATCCCGACCTGGTAGCCGGTCCGGTGCGGCTGGAGGCCCGGCCGGACGAGGTGGAGAGCATCGACGACGCGGCGCTCGACGTCGCCGTCGTGGAGATCCACGACGGCCACGGCGACGGCGAACCGCGTCGGGTGGTACTGACCGCCAGCGAGTTCGACTCGCTCGCCGCCGACGTGCCAATGGCCCAGCTGCTGCGTACCGCCGAGCGGGTCAAGCCGGCCAGGACCAGCCGCAAGGCCACCGAGCGGGTCGACTACGCGACCCTGGAGCACGCCGGCAAACCGCACCGCGGCAAGACCACCGACGAGGAGGCCCGGCTGGTCCGCGACCACCTCGACGAGATCAACAAGCGGTTGGCCGACGAAGGGCTGCGCCAGATCGACCCGGCCGATCCCGACCATGCCGAACGGTACGGCTTCGCCACCCCCGCTGACCTGACCTGAATTGTCGGTCCGCCTCGGCATACTCCGGGATCGGGCCGGCGACGTCGCCGGCCGGTGACCAGGAGGGGGACCGATGGGGACACGACACACCGGGGCGTTGCTCGCGATCGGCACGGAGAAAGGCCTGTTCCTCGCGGCCAGCACCGACGACCGGCGGGGCTGGCAGGTCGGCGGCCCGCACTTCGCGATGACCGCGGTGTACGCGGTGGCGATCGACAAACGCCGGGCGGTGCCCCGGCTGCTCGCCTCGGTGGCCAGTTCGCACTACGGGCCCAGCGTCGCGACCAGCGACGACCTCGGGCGCACCTGGTCCGAGCCGGAGCAGCCGCCGGCCGCCTTCCCAGCCGACACCGGGGCCACCCTGGAGCGGGTCTGGCAGCTCACGCCGGCGTCGGCCGCCGAACCCGACGTGGTCTACGCCGGCAGCCAACCCTCGGCGCTGTTCCGGTCGACCGACGGCGGGGCCAGCTTCGAACTGGTCCGGCCGCTGTGGGAGCACCCGCACCGGCCGCACTGGGAGGCCGGCTTCGGCGGCCAGGCGATCCACACCGTCCTGCCCGACCCGCGCGACCCGGCGGCCCTGCTGGTCGCCATGTCCACCGGCGGCGTCTACCGGTCCGCCGACGCCGGGGCGAGCTGGGCACCCGGCAACGCCGGTATCCGCGCGTACTTCCTGCCCGACGAGTGGCCCGAGTTCGGCCAGTGCGTGCACAAGGTGGCCCGGGACGCCGTCGACCCGGACCGGCTGTACGCGCAGAACCACCACGGCGTCTACCGCTCCGACGACGCCGGCGCCACCTGGTCGTCGATCGCCGACGGCCTGCCCAGCGACTTCGGCTTCCCGATCGCCGCCCACCCGCACCGGTCCGGGGTGATCTACACGTTCCCGCTGGTCGCCGACTCGCGGCGGTTCCCGGTCGACGACCGGTGCCGGGTGTTCCGGTCCGCCGACGCCGGTGCCACCTGGCAGCCGCTGACCGCCGGGCTGCCGCAGCACCCGTACTATCCGGCGGTGCTGCGTGACGCGCTGACCACCGACGACGCGCCGACCGCCGGGGTCTACTTCGGCACCCGCAGCGGGGACGTGTTCGCCAGCCGTGACGAGGGCGACTCCTGGCAGCCGGTCGCCACCGGCCTGCCGGACGTGCTCTGTGTCCGGGCCGCGGTGGTGTGACGTGGTGACGCTGCTGGTGCCGGGCGCGCTGCGGGCGGACAGCGGTGGGCAGGCCCGGCTCACCGTCGACGCCGACGGCACGCTGCGGGCGGTCCTCGACGAGGTGACCCGCCGCTGGCCGCGCCTCGCCCGTCGGATCCGCGACGAGCAGGGCCAGATCCGGCGGTACGTGAACGTCTACGTCGACGGCGCCGACCACCGGCACAGCGGCGGCCTGGACACCCCGGTCCCGGCCGGTGCCCAGGTGCAGGTGATTCCCTCGGTCGCCGGCGGGTGATCCGGCACACGTCACTGCGGGCGGCGGCGCGCGGCATGATCCACTGGTGCCCAGTCTCCTGATCGACCTCGGCCCGTTGCGGGCCAGCGCGCCGTACCGCCGAATGTGGCTCGGTGCCTCGCTGTCCGGCATCGGCACCAGCCTGACCACGGTGGCGGTCGGTCTGCAGGTTTACGACCTCACCGGCTCCACGTTCCACGTCGGCCTGGTCGGGTTCTTCGCGCTGGTGCCGCTGGTGGCGCTGGGCCTGTACGGCGGCGCAGTGGTCGACGCGTACGACCGGCGGCGGGTGGTGGTCGCCACCTCCACCGGCCTGTTGCTGGTCGGGGTGGGTTTCACCGGGCAGGCGCTGTTCGACGTCGGCAGCGTCGGGCTGCTGTACGGCCTGGTCGCGGCGCAGAACGGCCTGTTCGCGATCAACAACCCGGCCCGGACCGCGATCGTGCCGAGGCTGCTGCCGATCGGTCTGCTGCCGGCGGCGAACGCCCTGTCCAACCTGTCCATGGGGGTGTCCCACACGTTGGGTCCGCTGCTGGCCGGGGTACTGGTCGGCTGGTGGGGCTACCCCGGGACCTATCTGATCGAGGTGGGGTTGGTGGCGGTGGCCCTGGCCACCCTGGTGGCGTTGCCGTCGATCCCACCGGAGGGCGAGGTCCGCCGGGCCGGGCTCGCCTCGGTCTGGGAGGGCCTGCGGTTCCTCGGCACACGGCCGAACGTGCGGATGACGTTCCTGGTCGACCTGGCGGCGATGGTGCTGGCCATGCCCCGGGTGCTGTTCCCGGCGATCGGCGCGACCGCGCTCGGCGGCGGGGCCACCACGGTGGGGCTGCTCACCGCCGGCATCGCCGGCGGCACCATGACGGCGAGTCTGCTCTCCGGGCCGCTGGGTGCGGTCCGTCGGCAGGGTCTGGCAGTCCTGGTTTCGGTGGCCGGCTGGGCGGTGGCGATCACCGTGTTCGGGCTGATCGTCGTGGCGGCGCCGGGGCCGGCGCCGGGCGGTGGTGCGCATCCGCTGCTCTGGGTGGCGGTGGCGGTGCTGCTGCTGGCCGGCGCGGCGGACGCGGTCAGCTCGGTGTTCCGGATGACGATCCTGCAGGCGGCGACGCCGGACGCGCTGCGTGGTCGGCTGCAGGGGGTGTTCATCGTGGTGGTCGCCGGCGGCCCGCAGCTGGGCCAGTTGGTGCTCGGCACCACCGCGCAGCTGACCGGTGAGGCGGTCGCCGCCGTCGCCGGTGGCCTGGCCTGCCTGGTGGTGCTGGCGGCGCTGGCCCGCCACCAGCCGACGTTCGCCCACTACGACGCCCGGGATCCCACTCCGTGATCGGCCGTCCGGCACCCGGCACAATGGTCTGCGTCGACCCGAGGGTCCGCGTCGACCCTAGGGTCCGCACCGGCGGACACCCCCCGTCGGGTTCCTAGCGCCGAAGGAGTCGCTTCGATGGACAGATTCGCCGACCGGGTCGCCCTGGTCACCGGAGCCGCGCAGGGTATCGGGGCCGCCACCGCCCGGCGGTTGGCCGCTGAGGGCGCCACGGTGGCGGTGGTCGACCTGACCGCCGAGCGGGCCGGTCCGGTGGTCGGCGAGATCGTCGCGGCCGGCGGCAGCGCGGTCGCGGTCGGCTGTGATGTGACCGACCCGGTCGCCGTCGACGCGATGGTCGACCGGGTGGTGACCGACCACGGGCGGCTCGACATTCTGGTCAACAACGCCGGGATCACCCGGGACAACCTGCTGTTCCGGATGCCGGTGGACGACTGGGACGCGGTGCTGCGCACCAATCTGTCCAGCATGTTCCACTGCTGTCGGGCGGCGCAGCGGCACATGGTGCCGGCCCGCTACGGCAAGATCGTCAACCTGAGCAGCCGGTCCGCGTTGGGCAACCGTGGCCAGGTCAACTACGCCGCCGCCAAGGCCGGCGTGCAGGGGCTCACCGCCACCCTGGCGGTCGAGCTGGGGCCGTACGACATCAACGTGAACGCGGTCGCACCCGGCTATGTCGCGACGTCGATGACCGCGGCGGTGGCCGCCCGGATCGGGGTCGACCCGGACGAGCACCGCCGGCAGGTCGCGGAGCAGACGCCGCTGCGCCGGGTCGGCCAGCCGGCCGAGATCGCCGCGGTGATCGCCTTTTTGGCCAGCGACGACGCGTCCTATGTCAGCGGGCAGACGCTGTACGTCAACGGTGGTGCCCGGTGATCCGGCCCGCCGTTCACAGCTCCCGGTAGGTGGCGTGGTCGAAGTCGGCGTACCCGCCGTCGTTGCCGATGTCCTGCACCCAGAGCCCGACGAAGGCGCCGGTGAAGCCCCAGGCCTCCGGCTCGCCGTCGGTCATCCGGGCGGCGTACTCGTCGGACAGGATGGTGGCGTCGAGTTCGACCGGCAGTTCGCGCCAGTGGTCGCCCCGGTGGTAGCCGAACCGCAGTACCGGGCCGTCGAACACCACCCGCAGCCCGAGCCGTGCGACGTCGGTGACGTCGACGCTGACCTGCGGGTGGGCCTGCCGACGGCCGCTGTCGCAGCTGAGCAACTGCAGCTCCTGGCGACCGTCGTCGGTGCGGGCCAGGTATGCGTAATGCCAGTTCTCCGTGTTGTAGTAGCCGGTCACCCCGGCGAGCTGGCGGGGGGTGGCCGCGCGGAACTCGACGAGCGTCTCGAAGACGCAGTTCGGTGCGGTCACCCGGCGGGCGACCAGGCTGGGGCGTTGCCGTCCGACGGGGGACTGGCCGCCGACGATCCGCAGGTGTGACGGGCGGCTGGTCAAATCGATCCAGTCCGGTCCGGCCGGTCGGCGCAGGGTCGACCAGCGCGGGCCGAGGGTCGCGGCGTCGAAGTGGTCGGTGGACGGCTCGGCGGGCCAAGGGTGCGCCGGCAGATCGGGGGCGGGCACCTGCTCGGCCGGGACCTGACCGGCGACCCGCGGCCAGCCGTCGGCGGACCAGTCGACCCGCTGGATCGCGGTTTCCCGGCCCAGGACGCACCGTCCGAGTGGGGTGTAGGGCCGGCCGACCAGATGGGCCAGGTACCACTCGCCGCGCTGGGTCCGCACCAGGCTGCCGTGCCCGGCCTTCTGCAGGGTCAGTTCCGGGCGGCCGGCCGAGGTGAGCATCGGCCCGGCCGGGTCGGCCTCGTACGGCCCGAGCAGGGCGCGGGACCGGGCGACGGTCACCTGATGCTCCCAGCTGGTGCCGCCCTCCGCGGTGACCAGGTAGTACCACCCGTCGTGCCGGTAGATGTGCGGTCCTTCGGTGAGCCCGGTCGGCGTACCGGTGAAGATGGTGACCGGGTCGCCGACCAGCCGCCGGGCGTCGCGGTCGTAGCGCTGGATCTCGATGCCGCCGAACCGGTCGCGGCCCGGCCGCCAGTCGGCGGTCATCGCCAGCAGCCAGGTGCTGCCGTCGTCGTCGTGGAACAGCGACGCGTCGAAGCCGTGGGCGTGCAGCGGCATCGGGTCGGACCACGGGCCCTCGATCGACGGGGCGGTGATCAGGTAGTTCTGCGGGTCCCAGTAGCCGCTGGCGAAGCTGGCGACGTCGCTGTAGACCAGGTGGAACAGGTCGTGTGCGTACGTCAGGTCGGGTGCCCACACCCCGCACGAGTCCCCGGCGCCGGTCAGGTCCAGCAGCCGTCGTTCGGTGAGGATCCCGTCGAGCGGGCGCCAGTGCACCAGATCCCGCGAGTGGTGCAGGGTCACTCCCGGGTACCACTCGAAGGTCGACGTGGCCAGGTAGTAGTCGTCGCCGACGCGCAGCACCGACGGGTCGGGGTAGAACCCGCGCAGCACGGGGTTGGTGATGACCCGGGCCGAGGTGGCCACGTCGGTCGTGTCGGTCGGCATCGGTGGTCCTCCGGGCTCGGCTGGCGAAATCTTCGGCAGTTTTCCGGAAAGTATGCCACTCGAGAAGGCTTCTGCGGCCCGTTGATGACGGTCGTTGTGTGGAAACCGGGTCTTGACCGGGCGGTAACGCCGTCGTAGCGTGCGCAACGTCACCAATTCATGGCGTTCCGCAGGTGAAATTTTCGGTGACGCTGGTCGATTGCTCGGCAACCAGCGGTGGGTGGGGACCACGCTCGCCGCTTACCTGAGGGGACGGCACATGGCGACACCGATCCACCTTTCCCGCCGTACGCTGCTGAGCCTCGCCGGCCTCGGTGCCGGCGCGGTCGCGCTCGGCGGGTGCGGCGACTCCGGAAGCGACAGTGCGGGCATCGAGTGGTGGCACATCCAGAACACCGACCCGATGCTGCCCGTCTGGGCGGCGTTCGCCGAGGAGTTCCAGGCGCAGAACGAAGGCGTCGGCATCACCATCACCCCGCTGGAGAACGAGGCGTTCAAGGCCAGGCTGACCACGGTCACCCAGGCCGGCGACCCGCCGGACATCTACCACACCTGGGGCGGCGGCGTGCTTCGGCAGCAGGTCGAGGCCGGGCTGTGCCAGGACATCACCGACGCGGTCGCCCCCTGGCGGGACATCCTGCAGTCAGCCTCGACGCTGCCGTACGAGATCGACGGACGGCTGTACGGCGTCCCGTTCGACATCGGCATGGTCGGCTTCTGGTACAACAAGACGCTGTTCGCCGACGCCGGCATCACCGCGCCGCCGCAGACCTGGGCCGAGTACCTCGAGGTCGTCGGCCGGCTCAAGTCCGCCGGGATCACACCGATCGCGCTGGCCGGCGGCGAGAAGTGGCCCGGCCACTACTACTGGGCCTATCTCGCGATGCGCATCGGTGGCGTCGAGGCGCTGAGCCAGGCCGCCGAGGACGACAACTTCACCACCCCGGCGTTCATCGGTGCCGGCGAACGGCTGGCCGAGCTGGTCGCGCTCGAACCGTTCCAGCAGGGTTTCCTCGGCGCGTCGTACGGTGAACCCGACGGCCAGGCCGCCGCGATGGGCAACGGCGACGCGGCGATGGAGCTGATGGGCCAGTGGGCCCCGGCAGTCCAGGAAGAGGCGTCCGGTGTCGAGGGCGGGCTCGGGTCCGACCTCGGCTTCTTCCCGTTCCCGGCGGTGGACGGCGGTCAGGGATCGGCGTCCGACGCGTTCGGCGGTGGCGGCGGGTTCGCCATCGGCCGCGACGCCTCGCCGGACGCGATCCGCTTCCTGGAGTTCATCAGCCAGGTGGACAAGCAGCGCCGGGCCGTCGCCACCGGCGCGTTCCTGCCGGTCACCATCGGCGCCGAGGACGCGATCGAGGACCCCAACCTCGCCGCCGTCGCCGACACCCTGGCCAACGCCAGCAACTTCCAGCTCTACCTGGACCAGGCGTACGCCCCGGCGGTCGGCCAGGAGGTCAACGACCGGGTCGCCGAGCTGATCGCCGGGCAGATGACCCCGGAGCAGGTCGCCGAGGCCGTCACCGTCGTCGCGCAGCGCTGACCGGCGACGATGGACCGCAGCCTGAGACGTCGCCGGATCAGTGACCGGATCACCATCGCCCTGTTCCTGCTGCCGGCGCTGGTGCTGTTCGGCGTGCTGGTCGTCGCCCCGATCCTGGTCGCGGCGTACACCAGCCTGTTTCGCTGGAACGGGTTCGGCGGCGTACCGACCGACTTCATCGGCCTGGACAACTTCGTCCGGCTGCTCGACGACCCGGTCTTCATCGGGGACCTGCGACGCGGAGCCCTGCTGGTGGTGCTGTCGGTCACCGTCCAGCTGCCGCTCGCGTTGGGGCTGGCCCTGCTGCTGAACCAGAAGCTGCGCGGTCGGGCCGTCTACCGGGTGCTGTTCTTCGCCCCGTACGTGCTGTCCGAGGTCATCACCGCGGTCCTGTTCACCATGGTCTTCAGCCCGAACCGGGGCCTGGCCAACCACGTGCTGGGCCTGATCGGGCTGGAGAGCCTGAGCTCGACCTGGCTGTCCGACCCGTCGACCGTGCTGTACTCGGTGTTCCTGGTGATGACCTGGAAGTACTTCGGCTTCCACATGATCCTGCTGCTCGCCGGCAGACAGAACATCCCCGGGGAACTGCACGAGGCGGCGGCGACCGACGGCGCCGGCGGCTGGCAGATCTTCCGGCACGTCACGCTGCCGCTGCTGGCCCCGACCATCCGGATCTCGATGTTCCTGGCCGTGATCGGCAGCATTCAGCTGTTCGACCTGGTCTGGGTGCTCACCGGCGGTGGTCCGCTCAACGCGTCCGAGACCATGGCGGTGACCATGTTCCAGTACGGGTTCCGGCGCTTCGAAGTGGGCTACGCCAGCGCGATCAGCATCGCGATGTTCCTGATCAGCCTGACCTTCGCGGTGCTGTACCAACGCTTCGTCCTGCGCCGCGACCTCGAAGGAGCGATGACCACCATGGGGGATCAGCGATGAGCGCCCCGCCCCGGACCCCGCAGACCCGGCCGGAACGGGGCAACCGGGTTGACGGCCCGGCGTCGCGGCCGCCCGGCCCCGCGCGGGCCCTGTCGCTGCACGCCGTCTCGATCATCGTCGGGCTGATCATCGTCGTCCCGATCGCCTTCGCGCTGCTCGGCGGATTCAAGGACAACCGCCAGCTGTCCAACAACCCGTTCGGTCTGCCGTCGCCGTGGATCCCGGACAACTACCTCGAGATTCTCGTCTCCGGATCGTTCTGGCGGCAGCTGTTCAACAGCACGCTGATCGCGCTGGCCACCGCGGTGATCGTGGTCGGGGTGGCGGCGCTGGCGTCGTTCGTCTTCGCCCGGTACGCGTTCCGGGGTCGGGAACTGCTGTTCCTGTTCTTCACGATCGGGCTGATGTTCCCGTTCGCGGTCGCCATCCTGCCGCTGTTCATCCTGCTGCGCACGATGGGTCTGCTGGACAACCCGTTCGGGGTGATCCTGCCCCAGGCGGCGTTCGGCCTGCCGGTGACGATCATCATCCTGCGGTCGTTCTTCCGGGCGATACCGGGGGAGCTGGAGGAGTCGGCGATCCTTGACGGCTGTACGCCGTTCGGCTTTTTTTGGCGGATCCTGCTGCCGATGGCCCGGCCGGCGATCGCCACCGTATCGGTGCTCGCCATCGTGACCAGCTGGAACAACTTCATGCTCCCGCTGGTGGTGTTCAACGACCCGAACTGGTGGACCATCCCGGTGGGCGTGCAGCAGTTCCAGGGCCAGTACGCCGACGACAGCGCCAAGGTGCTGGCGTACGTGGTGCTGGCGATGGTCCCGGCGCTGGCCTTCTACTCGATCGCCGAACGTCAGCTGATCGGCGGGCTCACCGCCGGTGCCACCAAGGGCTGAGCTGGTGCCACCAGGGTTGACCGGGCGACCATGGGCTGGCCGGGCGACCCGGATGAGCGTCGCGCGGTGACGATAGTCCCGCCGAGCTGGCCGGTCGGCGGGACAAGCCGGCCCGGGGGTGGTTGTTCCGGCCGCCGGCGGTTGGTGAGACTGCGTGATCATGAGTCGTCGCAGTCTCGTGACAGTCGTGGCCGCCGTGGCCACCGTCCTCGCCGTGGCGGTCACCATCACCCTGGTGGTGCTGCACCGCCCCGGTGAGCCACTGACCGCGAGCGACCCGGCGGCCGGGGTGACCGTCCGGGTGGACGGTTCGTCGGTCGACGGCCGCGGCGCCCGCCTGCGGGTCGGCGTCGCCGACGACGCGCCGGGCTTCCCGGAGCCGAGCATGATCACCCCGCTCGGTGAGGTGGCCAAGGTCGAACTCGACGGCGGCGAACTGACCGGGCCGGCCACCATCACCTTCGACTACCCGGCGGACGCCCCGGTCGACGACATGTTCATCGCCGTCTACGTCGACGACTGGGGGCAGTGGCTGCCGCTCGGCGGCGACATCGACGCCGACGCCGGCACGATCACCACCCAGACCCGGCACTTCTCCCACTGGGTGCTCGCCGCGTGGGACGAGGAGGAGACCGCCGCGCAGGCGGCCCTGGCGCTGCAACGCGAGATCAACGCTAATCGGTACGTCGCCGGAATCGCCGGCATCCTGTCCGTACCGCCGCCGTCGGAGTGCCGCTACCAGGCCCTGCCGGTCCGGGTGGAGCTGGACAACTTCGTCCCCGGCCTGGACACCTGCGTGACCTTCCACCCCGACCGCGACGGCACCTACCAGTTCAGCATCGGCAACACCGTCGGCTACCCGCTGCTGCTGGAGTTCCCGCCGGCGTTGACCGTCGAGACGGCCCCCGACTCGGGCACCGGACCGACCGGGCGGGACAACATCTACACCGCGCTGATCGAGGACGTCCGGACGCTGATGGGCGACACGGCCGTGGTGCTCAGCTCCGGCACCCGGGTCACCTTCCGGCTCGACCCGGCGAAGCTGCCCGAGTCCGGCACGATCACCCTCAGTGCCCGGCTGGACTACGGCCACGTCCTGCTGGACGCCTCCGGTCTGCTGCTGCAGTTGCTGCTGCCGTTGAGCCCGGACAGCAGGGCGCTGCAGATGTGGCGGCAGTCCGAGAAGTACCTGCAGACGGCCGAGTGTATCCTCACCGAGAGCATCAAGCTCGGTCGGATCATCGGCAACCCGACCGGCAACGACATCACCGGTTGGGTGCTGTCCGCCGCGAACGCCTACTACGAAGGCGTGGTGCGGTGTGCCGAGCAGATTGTCGACTTCGTACTGAAATTCATGGAGAAGCCGGCGGAAACGTACGTCGAGGGGATCTTCAACGCGATCAGCAACAGCCTCGGTGGTCTGGTCAAGCGGCGGTTCGACGCGGTGCTGGCCGTCTGGCGTAACGCCGGGGCGATCCGGGAGCTGCTCTCCGGCACGGTGGAGCTGGCCCGGCAAAGCTTCACCGGCGACAGCGGCCGCCGGTCGGCGCGGCTGACCGTCGCCGATCCGCCGCTGGACCGGCTGCACGAGGTGGTGCCGAGGCCGGGTGACGGCAACTACCGGGCCGGCACCGGACCGACCGACTTCGTGGTGACGCAGGAGAGCCAGTTCGCGCCGTTCGGCCCGTTCCGCGGCTGCCCGGGGGACCCGCAGTGGCAATTGGACTGGAGCTCGACCCCACACGGCACCGGCTACCTGTACCTCGGCGGGGCCAGCGACCTGATCAGCGCCCAGGTGCAGGTGTCGCACGTCCCGGCCGGACAGCGGGCCGCCGTCGAGGCCTACCTGCGGCAGCTAGGGCCGGTTCAGTGCCGTGCCGAGCGCACCGCCGCCGACTACACCGACTACGGGCCGGTGGTGACGGCCAAGGACTACCCGGCGATCACCCTGGTCTGGAACGCGGTGGAACAGACCCCGGACTACCAGGCGGCCGGCAGCATCTGGTGGGGCTTCGACCCGCGTACCGGCTATCTGCTCAAGTTGCAGACCCAGCCGTTCGACAATCCCGAAATGCCGATCGGTGAGGTGACCGAGCACAGCGAGACCGCCTGGTACTACCTGGTGAAACGGGCCGAGGCGATGCTCGGGACCGGGCTGGCGCCGGCATCCTGACCGGTCAGGTCCCCTGTGGAGAGGCGGTGTCCACGGTAGTCTCTGCCGGGTGACGAGCATCCTGGTGCCTTACCATCTCGACGAGTACCTGCCCGAGCTGGACGTGCCGGGGTCGGCAGAGACGACCGTGATGCCGTCGCTGCCCGACGGCACCCGGTGGGCCCGGATGGCCTGGCTGTACGGGGCGGTCGCGGTGACCGTCGCCGGTACGGTGTCCGCCGGGCACCGCCCGTTGGTCCTCTCCGGCGACTGCACAACCGCCCTCGGGGTGGTGGCCGGTCTGCAACGTGCCGGCGTCGACCCGACGGTGGTCTGGTTCGACGCCCACGGCGACCTGCAGTCCCCGGAGACGACCAGCAGCGGCTACCTGGGTGGGATGCCGCTGCGACTGCTGACCGGCCACCGCCGCGACCTGATCGCGACGGCGCTCGACCTGAGGCCGGTCGCGGAGCACGACATCGTGCTCGCCGACGGCCGGGACCTCGACCCGCCGGAGGTCGACCACCTGCGGCGGTCGGCGATCCGGCACGGCCGCGTCGGCGACGTCGCCGACGCGGCCGGTCAGCTGCCGGACCGGCCGATCTACCTGCACCTGGACGCCGACGTGGTCGACCCGGTCGAGCTGCCCGGGCTGCGGTTCCCGGCGCCGGGCGGCCCACAGTTGGCCGAGGTCGCCGACGCGGTGACCGCTGTGCTGGACACCGGGCGGGTGGCCGCCGTCGGCGTCGCCTGCACCTGGGACCCGGGGCATGGCACCGCCGCCCGGCTCGGCCCGCTGGTCAAGGAGATCCTCCGCCGGTTGGCCTGACCGCCAGCGGGTTCGGCAGGCCGGCGACGGCGGCCCGACAGCAGTGCCGTGGTGCTGTCCACCGGCCCCGCCACGGCGGTCACGACGACGGCCTTGTCTCGACGGCCATCATCCGGGTCAGGGCCTGCGCGGCCCGTTGCTCGACGACAGCGACGGATTCCCCCAGATGCATCGTGAATTTCCGGTGTGCGGTGTCGAGGTCGCCACCTAGGACGGCCTCCAGGATGCCGAGGTGCTGCGTGATCGTCCGGTCGATCCGCTCGGCGGAGAGGAAGTCGTGCATCCGTACCACCCGGATGCGTTCGTTGACCACGCCGAGCATCCCGGCGAGGGCGTTGTTGCCGGCGGCCTCGGCCAACCGGACGTGGAAGCTCTCGTCGAGCAGCACGAAGCCGGGATCCGGCTCCGGGGTGTCGCGGCGCAGCGCCAGCCAGTCGTCGCGCAGCGGCTCGACGACCGACAGATCGTGCGGTTCACCAGTCTCGGCCGGCCGGTGCAGCGCGGCCAGCTCCAGCGCGCGGCGCACCTCGTACAGCTGCCGGACCTCGACCAGGTTGGACGCCGCCGGCACGTAACCGCCGTCCGGCAGGCGTTCGACGAGCCACTCGGCGTGCAACCGGGTCAGGGCCTGGCGGACCGGGGTACGCGACACCGACAGCAGGGTGGCCAGCCGCTCCTCGCCGAGCCGGATCCGCAGCGGGAAGTGACCGACCAACAGCCGCCGCTTCAGCTCGGTGTAGGCATGCTCACCGGCCTGTGCTCGCGGAGGTGTGTCCAGTCTTGTATCCAACGCCGGATCCATGCACGGACCGTAGGGGCGTCGTGCTTCTGCGGTGTTTCACGGCGGTAACCAGCCCGACGCGACAGCGGGCAAACCCGATCGATCCCGTGCATGGCCGCGCCTCGGCGGCCGGTGGCCCTGCTGATGGTCGCGGTGCGGGTGGCATCAGCCAATCTCTCCGTCGCGCCGGATGAGCAGTACGTTGTCGGTGACCATCGCGGTCTGACCGGCCGGCCCGGTGGCCCGCCGGTGCGGTCTCGACGAGCAGTGAATTGGTCGGTCGGTCCGAGGCGGTCAGGCTGCGGTGCAGCCCCTCCCAGAACGACTCGGGGTCGGCGCCCAGCTGTGGGCCCTGCGCCGGGCACGGGCCGGCCTGACCCACCATGAGACAGCAGACCCACGACGGGTACGAATGGTTCTACGTGCTCAACGGGCAGGTCCGGTTCGTCCTCGGCGACCAGGAGTTCCAGCTCGACCCGGGTGAGGCCGCCGAGTTCGACACCCGTACGCCGCACTGGATCGGCAGTGCCGACTGACATCAGGGTCATCGAAGGCGCATCGGGTTGCCGCCCAGCGCAGCGGCACTGGTCTCATCGTCGGGCTCGATCAACTCGCGCGGGACGCCCGCGCCCGCTTCCATCTCTGCGATTCGGCGGCGTAGCTCACGACCGTTGGCACCCCGGGACAGGTACTCCGTCTCGCACCAATCGTCATCGTTCGGCGTGAACAGCGTCAACAGCCAATCGACGTTGAGGTACGTGGTGATGCCGGCGACCTGGCCGTCCAGCACGTCCAGCAGGACCAGGGCGAACGGTACGTGCCCGGCCGGGCCAGGCCGGGTCTGCCAGAACGCCGGCGAGCCGTTCGCGGCGGTCGGCAGCAGCCGCGCGCCGGCACAGCCCGCCCGTGGGTCGAGCAACGCGGCCCGGATGTGCTCGCGACCCCGCAGCGACCACCGGAACGGCGGCATGGTCATCGTGGCGTCCTCGCGCAGCAGCGCGACGAGGGCCGAGACGTCGTGCTGCTCGAACGCAGCGCAGTAGCGGGTGAGCAGGTCGCGTTGCCGGCTGTCGGCCGGCCGTAGCGGTTCCCCCGGATCGGGCGCGGCGGTACGCAGCGTGGCCCGCGCCCGTTGCAGCGCGCTGGTCACCGACGCGACGCTGCTGTCCAGCAGCTGCGCGACCTCGTCGGCCCGCCAACAGAGCACGTCGCGCAAGATCAGCACCGCCCGCTGCCGGGGCGGCAGGTGCTGCAGCGCGGCGACGAACGCCAGCCGCAGCGACTCACGCTGCAGCACCACGCTCTCCGGGGACGCGTCGACCGGCACGACCAGGCTGTCCGGGACCGGCAGCACCCAGGCCCGTTCCGGTACCGGCGGGCCGAGGCCGCCACCGGCCTGCGCCGCCGAATCGAGATCCATGGTCAACGCCCGCCGCTGCGCGCTGCGCAGCATGTCGACGCAGACGTTGGTCGCGATCGAGTAGAGCCAGGTGCGCAGCGAGGCGCGCCGTCCGTCGTACCGGTCGAACGAACGCCAGGCGCGGACCATCGTCTCCTGGACCGCGTCCTCGGCCTCGAAACCGGAGCCGAGCATCCGGTAGCAGTAGCCGGTCAACTCGACGCGGAACGGCTCCAGCCGCTCCGCGTCGCTGGTCGAGGTCGGTGCCACCCGCCCGACGATACGGGCCGCCGCCAGGCCGGGCAGATCCGGCGACGACCGATGAGTTCCGCCGGCCCGCGCCGTACACCCTCCCGGAGGGCGCGATCGTCGCGTCGGTCACGGAGGGACGGATCATGGAATACACCGACGAGGTACGGGCAGCGGTGGTCGCGCACCGCCGCGACCTGGTGACGCTGCTCGCCGAACTTGACCCGGGTCAGTGGGTCGGGCCGACCCTGTGCGCCGGCTGGCGGGTACGTGAGGTGGTCGCCCACATCACCATGGCCTTCCGTACCTCACCGGGCCGGCTGATGCTGGACCTGGTCCGCGCCGGTGGCCGGTTCGACCGGATGGCCGACCGCAGCGCCCGACGCGACGCCGCCGCCATGTCGCACGAGCAGTTGCTGGCCGCGCTGCGGGACAACATCACCCACCCGTGGACACCGCCCGGTGGCGGCCCGGCCGGGGCGCTCGCCCACGAGGTCATCCACGGTCTGGACGTCACCGTCGGACTCGGGCTCGGCCACCGGGTGCCGCTCGACCGGCTGTCCCTGGTGCTGGTCGGGCTGCGGCCCCGCAACATCGCCTACTTCGGCACCGACCTGACCGGCGTCCAGTTGCAGGCCACCGATCTCGACTGGCGGCACGGCACCGGGACGCCGCTGCGCGCGACGGCGCAGGACCTGCTGCTGGTCCTGTCCGGCCGCCGCCTCCCGCCGGGCCGGCTCGTCGGCGACGCCGCCGACCGGTTCACCGACCGGTCGGCGGACCGGCGCTGACCGGGTAGGCATCAGGGGCGTCGGGGCCCCGGAACGCGGACCGATCCGGGTTCAGGTCCGCGCCCCGGGGAGCTTCAGGTCCGCGTCCAGCGGTGCGGGTAGTGCTCGCGGTTGCGGCGGGCCAGCTCCACCAAGCCGGGGTACGAGCCCGGCGGCTGGCCTCTGGCGACGACGCCGGGGCGGCGTAGCGCCTCCTTGAACACGCGGGCGCTGACCGGCATGCCGTCCCGGTCAGGGCGGTCGCTGGCTTCGGCGCCGACGATGAGAATCCAGTCGCACCAGGGCATGTCGGGGTTGACCTTGGACACGTCGATGGTGAGCGGCCGCCGTCCACCCTGGTGGTCCGTCGGAGCCAGGGTCACCCGGTCGCCGGCGCGGACCAGCGGCTCCGGATCCGGTTCAGGCACCGTCGGGCGCCTGGCCCGGTCGGGTGGAGTCGCCGCCGTAGCTGTCGCCACCGTAGTCGGCCTCGTGGTCGTCGCCAACGGGCCACAGGCCGGACAGCTGCAGTACGGCGCGGATCCGTCGGGCGCTGGACGGGTCCCAGCGGTCGAGGATGGCGATGGCCCGGAGGAACGGTCGGCAGGGTGCGACGATGCCGCCGCACCGGTGGCATTCACCGGTGGTGCGGTTGGGGATGTGGGTGCGGGCGGTCGAGTTGGCGTCGTGGACGGCCCGGGACAGCTCCGGGGAGCGGGCTGGGCCGTCGTAAGCCGGACCGTTGCGGGCACCGGCCGGGGCCGGGCTGGTGGCGCGGGCTCCGGTGAGCTGGAAGCGCTGGTCCTGATCCGGGTCGGTCTCGCCGGGGTTCCGCTTCGGCAGCGGCGGCCGGTTCGGCGTCGGGTCGACGTCGTACCGTGCCCCGTCGCGCGGTGTGCCGATAGATGTGTACCGGGCGAGGCGAGGTGTTCCGCCGATCCCATCGTTCCTGATCACTGATCCCCCTCGAATGGAAGTTGGACCGAGGCTGTACTCCTGTTGCTCTCTACCCTGGACTGTGCTGGTGCGATCGCGGAAGATTAGGCGACCGATCGGATAGGGCGAGTCAGTACAGCGCTTGTCGCGGAGAGAAAGAGGCCCTGTCTGAAGAACCGTCCCATGGTCCTGAGGAGAGCCTGGAAAACATGAAACCGATGAGCCCGAGCGAATACCTGATCATGAGTCTTCGGCGCTTCCGTGAGTCGGCAGGGCTGACACAGGAACAGTGGGGTGCCAGCATCGGATACTCGGCGCAGCATGTCAGTGCTATCGAGCGCGGCAACCGTGCGGCGCTGCCGGACTACCTCGCTAGAGTCGATGGACGTTACGGGACCACCTTTGTGCACCTCTATCAGAACTTCGTGGTCAGTGAATCCGCTCCCGTATGGCTCCGTGAGTGGATCGAGATTGAGCGCGAAGCTGCGGTGCTGCGCTGGTTCGAGCCGAGTCTCATCCCCGGGTTGCTGCAGACCGAGGCGTACGCGCGCGCGGTTCTCTCATGGGGCGGACTGCTGACGGCAGTGGAAATTGAGCAGCGGCTGTCGTCGCGGATGGATAGGCAAGCGGTGTTGTGCCGTGAACCGACGCCTCCCATGGTGTTCTTCGTAGTCGATGAGCAGGCACTTCAGCGGACCGTGGGAAACGCCACGGTGATGCGCGAGCAGTACGAACGTTTGCTGGAGGTGTCAGAAATGCCCCACGTGCACTTACAGGTGATCCCCTCTGAAGCCGGACCGCATGCCGGGCTGGCGGGCGCGTTCATCCTGGCCAGGAGTGCAGAGGGCACTGAAGCCGCCCACATCGATGCGGCCCTGGAGGCAGGGATCACCGACCGACCTAACGACATTGCGGCCCTCCACGCCCGATGGGACGCTATGCGGAGCGAGGCGCTGCCGCACTCAGCGGCGGCGAGGATGATCAAGGAAGTGGCAGAGACATGGACATGACCCGGGAGCCGAGCTGGCGGAAGTCCAGTCGATCCGGCAACGGTGGGTCTACCTGCGTCGAGGTGGCGGACAACCTTCCTGGGCGGGTCCTGGTCCGGGACACGAAGGACCGCGACGGTGGGACGTTGACCTTCGGCTCGGCGGCGTGGTCGGCGTTCGTCGAGCTGGCGAAGGCCCGCTGACCCGACCATCACTGCGACGGCCCCGTACCGGACGCGGTGCGGGGCTCGTCGCTGAGCGACGTGCCTCGGTGCCGGCTCCCGGGGTACATGGTGCCGTCGACGGCTTGATGCCAGAGGTGCATCTTGATGCACCTCTGGCATCAGACTCAACCGGCAACCCTGATCCGGCAAGGTGATGCTGGGTGCGTCAAATATCACTCAACGTCACCGATGACCATGTGCTGGACTTCTGCGCTGGGCGGCCGTCGGCTGATCATCTGATTGCAGTGGCGAGGCGACGGACGGCCTCGTCCATCTGGTCGGGCGGGGCGGCGGCGTAGGTCAGGCGCAGGTGCGGTGCCGGTGGTTCGGCCGCGTACCAGGGACGGCCGGGGAAGACGACCACGCCCTCGGCTGCGGCTGCGGCAGCCAGTGCGACATCGTCGGTGCCGGCGGGCAGTGCCACCCACAGGTGCAGCCCGCCACCGGGCACTGTGGTCGGAACGAGCTCGGGTAGATGCCGGCGCAGCGCGGCCAGCAGCGCGTCCCGCCGGGCCCGCAGGGCGGTACGTAGCGCGCGCAGGTGCCGTGGCCAGGCCGGGGCGGTCACCAGCTCCACAGTGGCCTGCTGCAGTGGGCCGGTGACGAAGAGGTCGTCGAGCAGTCGGGCGGCCCGCAGCCGGGCACCGGCCGGGCCGCGCGCGCCGAGCGCGGCCACCCGCAGGCCGGGCGCGGCCGACTTGGTCAGCGACCGCAGGTAGACCACGTGCCCGTCGGCGTCGTCGGCGGCCAGCGGCGGCGGGGCTTCGCCGTCGATGGTGAGGTCGCGGGCGTAGTCGTCCTCGATCAGGAACGCTCCGGCGTCGCGTACCGCCGCCATGACCGCCGCCCGGCGGTGCGCGGCCAGCGTCGCTCCCGTCGGGTTGGCGTGCAGCGGCTGGCAGTAGAACAGCCGCGCGCCGGTCCGGGCGAACGCGGCGGCGAGCTGATCCGGGCGTACGCCATCGGGATCGGCCGGCACCGGCACCACCCGCAGCCCGTTCGCGCCAGTGGCGGCCAACGCTCCCAGATACGTGGGGGATTCGACGAGCAGCGTGTCACCGGGCGCGGCGAGCGCTCGTAGCGCGGTGGACAGCGCGGCCTGCCCGCCCGAACAGATGGTCATGTCGTCGGCGTGCAGCCGGGCGCCGGCCGCCCCGGCGAACCAGGCACGCAGGTCCTCCCGCCCCTCGACCGGGCCGCGTTGCCAGGCGGCGGGCTGGCGGGCGGCCCGAGCGAGTGCCGCGCCGAGCGCAGCCACCGGCTGCAACTGCGCGTCCAGGTAGCCGCCGGTCAGTGCGATCGCGCCCGGCCTCGGCAGGGCCAGCAGCGCCTGCATCTCGTCCTCACCCGGCCGGCGGGCACCGAGCGCCACGGTCTGCCAGGCCAGGTCGGACGCCGCCGCCGGTGAGTGCCGGTCGTCGGGGCGGGCGGCGACGAAGGTGCCTCTGCCGGGTCGCGCCTCGACCAGCCCACGGGCCACCAGCCGCCGGACCGCCTCGGCGACGGTCACCGGTGAGGCTCCGTGCCGGGCGGTCAGCTCGCGTACCGAAGGCAGCTGCGTCCCAGGGGTCGCCCCGGCGACCAACCGGAGCAGATCTTGGATAACGCGTTCGGCTGCGTTACCGTCATTCATGAAAGTCAAGAGTAGCGTTACTGTAGCCCGGCCGGTAACGGCGGACCGGCTCACCGGGCTCATCCTCGGCGCGCTGGGGGTGCTCGCGTTCAGCATGTCGCTGCCGGCCACCAGGGTCGCCGTGCAACAACTCGACCCGTGGTTCGTCGCCTTCGGTCGGGCCGTCGGCGCGGCGCTGCTCGCCTGGGCGTACCTCGGATTCACCCGCGCCCCGCGCCCCACCCGCAGCCAGTGGCGGCGACTGTCGGTCGTCGCCCTCGGCGTCGTCGTCGGGTTCCCGCTGTTCACCTCGCTGGCGTTGACCACCCAGCCGTCGGCGCACGGCGCGGTCGTCATCGCCGTACTGCCGGCGGTCACCGCCGTGTTCGCGGTGGTACGTGCGGGTGAACGCCCACCTGCGCTGTTCTGGGCCGCCGCCGGCGGCGGGCTGCTCGCGGTGCTCGGCTTCCTCGCCGCCGGCGGCGCGGTACGCGGCGCGCTGACCGCCGCCGACCTGTTCCTGCTCGTCGCGGTCGTCCTGTGTGGTCTCGGGTACGCCGAGGGCGGCGCGCTCGCCCGCGAACTCGGTGGTGCCCGGACGATCTGTTGGGCGCTGCTGCTGTCGCTTCCCGCCACGGTGGCTGTGACGCTGGCGGTCTGCATCGTCCGGCCGCCGCGCGCCGACGCGCTCACCTGGTCGGCGTTCGGCTACCTCACCGTGGTCTCCATGTTCCTAGGCTTCTTCGCCTGGTACGCCGGGCTGGCCCGGGGTGGCGTCGCCCGGGTCGGTCAGGTCCAACTGGCCCAGCCGGTGCTCACCCTGCTCTGGTCCGCCGCGCTGCTCGGCGAGACGGTCGGCTCCACCTCGATCATGACCGCGCTGGGCGTGCTGGCCTGCGTGGTACTGACCCAGTACCAGCGGGGCCGCGTCGGCTGAAGCCGGCGATTACCGTTGGTTGTGGTGCGTTCGGTCACGCTGCGTCGGCGTGGCCATCGCCGGTGCGTTCGGTGACGATGCGGCGGAGCACATCGAGGGCCTGCTCGGCCTCGTGCTGGCCGACGGGTGCGGTGCGGGCAGTCACGTACCCGGTCAGGGCGTCGCGGATGACGTCGGACCGGCGGGTCGTTGACTCCTCGGCGATGCGGTCAAGCTGCTCGACGAGCGCGACGGGCAGCCGGATGCTCACCAGCATCATCGGCGCCTCTGGCGCGGGACCGGTTGCTTGCGCAGGGGTGACCGATCTGATCACCGGTGCCAGGCTGTCGGTGTTCTGGAACCAGGTGATGACCTCATCCTTGGTCATCCGGTCGAAGTCCGGGTCGCTCATAGGATTCGCCTCCTCCACTCGTCCAGGTCCGCGCCGCCCAGGGCGCGGACTCCCATGATCTTGTACGTCCGCGTCGCGCCGATCCGGTCACCAGCGCCTGGGTCGCCTCGTCGACACCGACGTCGTTGCGGCGAGCGTTGGCCAGGCCCTCGTCGGTCCACACGTACTCCCGTTCCCCCACCAAGCGACCGTAACACACCGTAATACGCTGCCCTGGCAGGGTCCAGCAGCCGGAGACACCGGACTTGTCAGGGCCTACCGGTACGCCGCGCGACCGTGGCGGTCCACCAGACCGCGGTCATGCTGTTGAAAGTAGTGGTGGCGGACACTGATCGGATCCGTCGTCCCGGCGACCTGACGGTACGCCCGCGTGGTGGGCCCTCGACGAGGCCGGCTGCTGCTGGTCAGGTGTTGCGACGATACGTCCATGAGCGACGGATCACGCGGGCTGGCGACCGTGCGTGCCATTGCATGGTGGACGGTGCTGCGGCTGGTGCTCGTACTGCTGTGGCTGTTCGCAGCGGCGACCGTCTGGTGGACAGCTCCCCGGCAGCACGACTACGACCAGGCAAGGGCCGACGTGGCGGCGGGTCGGGTCGTGGCGTACCAGTGGGGTGACAGCTGGGACCAGAGTCGACGCGGATGGTTCGACGTCGCCGAGCTGCGCTCGGCCGGTCAACTCGGCCCGCTGTTCGGGTGGCGTACCGCCGACGGCCGAGTGCATTGGACGGACACCGCCGCCTTCGGTGAGGTGACCGCTGCCGCCGACGACGGCGGCGGCGGCAGCTACGCCGGACCGGGCGCGGCCGCCCTGGCCCGGGACCTGCGCGCCGCCGGCCTGGAAGAGCGGGTCGGCGGCGTGCAGTCCGTCGTGCGGGTCGGTACCCAGATCGGTTTCGTGCTGCTGGTGACCTTCTTGGTGGTGCTGGTCGGTGGGCCGGCTCCGGCGCTGGGCACCCGGTGGTACTGGTTTTGGCTGGTCTACCTGACCCCGTTAGGGCTCGGCCTGCTGTGGTGGCTGGGTCTGGAGCGTCCGTGGTCCGGCAAGGCGGCGGCGTTGCCTGGCGTGGTCGGCGTCGACCAGCGTCGGTACACCGGCCTGCTCGGCTTCGCGTTCGGGTTGCTTGCGGCCCTCGGGATCAGCCTGCTGACCATGGTGCTGCACATTGTGCTCGGCGGCTGGTGGGTGCCTCAGCCCGGCGGTTAGCGGCGGTACGCGCGTTCGCAGGTGGACGGTCAGGGAGTCAGGACGACCTTGCCGGCGATGGTGCCGGACTCAGCCAGCCGCAGCGCCTCGGCGACGCGGGTGAGTGGCAGTTCGGCGGCGATCTGGGCGGTGACGTCGCCGCGCCGCAGCGCGGCGAGGACCTGGGTCAGGTCGGCCCGCAGCCGGGCCCGGAACCGCTCCTTGGCCAGTGCCCGGCCGGCCCAGATGTTGTAGAAGTAGGCGTGCCGGCGGTTCGGCAGCGCGTTCCACAGCCGCACCCGGCCGAACAGCTTCAGCACCGGCCACTGCTTGTTGCCGGTGTCGTCGCGGGTCGACGCGCTGCCGTACGCCACGAGGGTGCCGCCGGGGGCGACCAGGCTCCACGACCCGACGATGCCCGGCCCGCCGACATGGTCGAAGACGGCGTCCACGCCGTCGGGGGCGATCTCGCGGACCCGGGCGACCAGGTCCGGGGTGCGGTAGTCGATCGGGATGACGCCGCGCTGGCGCAGGGCGTCGTGGTGGCGGGCGGACGCGGTGCCGATCACCGTCGCGCCGGCGCCGGCGGCGAGCTGCACCAGGATCGAGCCGACGCCGCCGTTGGCGCCGTGCACCAGGACGGTCTGTCCGGCCCGGATCCGTGCCTTGCGGTGCAGCATCTGCCAGGTGGTGATCCCGTTGAGGACGACGGTCTCCGCTTCGGTGGCGCTGATCCCGTCGGGCACCGGCACCAGGTCGGCCCGGTCGACGACGACGTGGCTGGCCCAGCCGCCGGTCTTGACCAGCGCGGCGACCCGGGTCCTGGTCAGCGACTGTTCGACACCGGGCCCGACCGTGTGGACCGTGCCGACCAGGTCGTAGCCGGGGACGAACGGGAACGGCGGCTGGTCGAAGTACCGGCCCCGGCGCATCTGCTGCTCGGCGAAGGAGACCCCGGTCGCCTCCATCTGAACGACGACCTGACGCGTACCGCAGCCTCGCCGACACGTTCCGCGCGGCGGCCGACGCCGGCGCCGATCTGGCCGCGCTGGCGCACACCCTGCGCGGCTGGGCGCTCGTCGACCCGCACCGCTACCGGAATGCGGGCCAGTGCTCCGGCCTTCAGGCCGGGGGTGAAGGCCCGCGCTGGGA
>NZ_JBHMIN010000059.1:0-38505 GCF_048060215.1 Micromonospora sp. LOL_021
CGCCGGCTCGTGCCCAGCATGCCGGATCAGACGTTGAAGCCGGCGGTGGCCGGACGCAGCGACAGCAGTGAGAGGTACGGATGACCGACGAGGCGCCGATCCTGGAGATGACCGGGATCGGCAAGACCTTCCCCGGCGTCGTCGCGCTCGACGACGTCGACTTCCGGATGTTCCCCGGCGAGGTGCACGCCCTGATGGGCGAGAACGGCGCCGGCAAGTCCACCCTGATCAAGGTTCTCACCGGGGTCTACGGGATCGACCGCGGCGAGATTTGGCTCGCCGGCCGGCAGGTCCGGTTCGCCGGCCCGCTGCAGGCCCAGCAGGCCGGGGTCAGCACCGTCTACCAGGAGGTGAACCTCTGCCCCAACCTGTCGGTGGCGGAGAACATCTTCATCGGCCGGGAGCCCCGTCGGTTCGGCACGATCAGGTGGGCCACGATGCGGCGCCGCTCGGCCGAGCTGCTGCACCGGCTGCACCTCGACATCGACGTGACGGCACCGCTGTCCAGCCACTCGCTCGCCGTACAGCAGATGGTCGCCATCGCCCGCGCGGTGGACATCTCGGCCAAGGTGCTCATCCTCGACGAGCCGACCTCCAGCCTGGACGCCTCCGAGGTGGAACAGCTGTTCGCGGTGATCCGCCAGCTCAAGGAGTCCGGGGTGGCGATCCTGTTCGTCTCGCACTTCCTCGACCAGGTCTACGAGATCGCCGACCGGATGACCGTGCTGCGCAACGGCCGGTTGATCGGTGAGTGGCCGGTCGCGCAGCTGAGCCAGCTGGAGCTGGTGGCCAAGATGATCGGCAAGGACCTCAGCGTGCTGGAGCAGCTCGACGGTGAGTCCAAGCCGGACCTGGCCACCCTGGAGGGCGGCCAGCCGGTGCTGGAGGCGACCGGACTCGGCCGGTCCGGGGCGATCGCCCCGTTCGACCTGACCATCCACGCCGGCGAGGTGGTCGGCTTCGCCGGGCTGCTCGGATCGGGACGTACCGAGGCGGCCCGACTGCTGTTCGGCGCCGACCGGGCGGAGCGGGGTCGGCTGAGCATCGCCGGTAGGCCGACGGCGCTGCGCGGCCCGCGGACCGGGATGGCCAACGGCATCGCCTTCTGCTCGGAGAACCGCCGGGCCGAGGGCGTGGTCGAGGACCTGACCGTACGGGAAAATCTGGTCCTCGCCATGCAGGCGGCCCGGGGGTGGGCCCGACCGATCCCGCGTCGCCGCCAGGACGAGCTGGTCGCCAAGTACATCGCCGCGCTGCAGATCCGCCCGGCCGACCCGGAGCTGCCGATCCGTAACCTGTCCGGCGGCAACCAGCAGAAGGTGCTGCTGGCCCGGTGGCTGATCACCGAGCCCAAGCTGCTCATCGTCGACGAACCGACCCGGGGGATCGACGTCGGCGCCAAGGCGGAGATCCAGCGCCTGGTGGTCGAGCTGGCCGGCGGCGGCATGGCGGTGCTGTTCATCAGCGCCGAGCTGGAGGAGGTCCTCCGGCTCAGCCACAAGATCGCGGTACTGCGGGACCGGCAGATGATCGACCAGCTCGCCAACGGTGCGGGCGTCGACGTGGACCGGATCATGCGGACCATCGCCGGGGAGGCGGCAGCATGAGCGACGCGCAGCGACGACTGACCGGCCTGGTCCGGCAGCGGCTGTTCTGGCCGGTGCTGATCCTGGTGGTGCTGCTGGTCAGCAACCTGTTCTTCACCCCGAGCTTCTTCTCCATCACGGTTCGCGACGGGCACCTGTACGGCTCGTTGATCGACATCCTGCGGGCCAGCACCCCGCTGGTCCTGGTCGCCGTCGGGATGACCGTGGTCATCGCCACCGGCGGCATCGACCTGTCCGTCGGCTCGGTGATGGCCATCTCCGGCGCGCTCGCCTGCCTGCACATCAGCGGTCTGGCCGACCAGAACAGCGTCGGCGGTGTGCTGTTCGCCGTCGCCCTGGCGCTCGGGCTCTCGATGCTGCTCGGCCTCTGGAACGGCACCCTGGTCGCCGCGATCGGCATCCAGCCGATCATCGCCACACTGATCCTGATGGTGGCCGGCCGAGGGCTGGCCCAGCTGATCACCGACGGGCAGATCATCAACGTCAACTCGGCGCCGTACAAGGTGATCGGTGCCGGCTACGCGTTCACCCTGCCGGTGTCGGTGCTCATCGTCGTCGCGGTGGTCACCGCCGCGGCGCTGCTGATCAGGCGCAGCGCGCTCGGCATGCTGGTCGAGTCGGTCGGCGGCAACCCGACCGCCAGCCGGCTGGCCGGCATCCGCGCCCGGCAACTCGTCATCCTGGCGTACGTCTTCGCCGGACTGTGCGCCGGCATCGCCGGACTCATCTTCAGCTCCAACGTCTCCAGCGCCGACGGCAACAACGCCGGCAATCTGATCGAGCTCGACGCGATCCTCGCCGTCGTCATCGGCGGTACCGCGCTCACCGGCGGCCGGTTCTCCCTCGCCGGCAGCGTCCTCGGCGCGGTGATCATCAAGGCGCTGGACATCACCATCTACACCATCGGCATCCCCAGCCAGGCGAACCTGCTGTTCAAGGCGGTCGTGGTCATCGTGCTGTGCCTGGCCCAGTCGTCGGCGTTCCGCGCCCGACTGGCCGGGATCACCCGCCGAGGCGGGCCCGCCCGACCGCCGGCAACCCCGCCCGGTTCGCCGCCCGGGAAGCGACCGGACGGCACCGGTGGCGGGCTGCCCCAGCAGGCCGGCCCGGCGGCGTCGGCAGAGGCGTCGGCAGAGGCGGAGGTACGGGCATGATCGACGTCAGCGACCCCCGGCAGGCGACGGCCACCGCGCCGACGCCGACCGTGCGCCCCCGGCGGTACCTGCCGCAGCAACGGCACCTGCCGGTGCTCGCCACGCTCACCCTGCTCGCCACCATGTACGGCCTCGGCGCGCTCAACTACACCGGGTTCGCCCAGCCGCAGATCCTGCTGAACGTCTTCGTCGACAACGCCTTCCTGCTGGTCGTCGCGGTCGGGATGACCTTCGTGATCCTCACCGGCGGCATCGACCTGTCGGTCGGCGCGGTGGTCGCCCTGACCACCGTCTGCGCCGCCGTACTGCTGCGCGAAGGCTGGCCGGCCGGTGTGGTGCTGCCGCTGGTCCTGCTCATCGGCACCACGCTCGGCCTGCTGATGGGTCTGATCATCCACTTCTTCGACATCCAGCCGTTCATCGTGACCCTCGCCGGGATGTTCTTCGCCCGGGGGCTCTGCCACCTGATCACCAGCGACTCGATCCCGATCACCGACGCGTTCTGGACCGCGGCGGCGCAACATCGGATCCGCTTCGGCGACGGCTACTTCATCTCGATCAGCGTGGTCATCGCGCTCGTCGTCGTGCTGATCGCCGCCTTCGTGCTGGCGTACACGCCGTTCGGTCGCAAGGTGTACGCGATCGGCGGCAACCCGCAGTCCGCGTTGCTGATGGGGCTGCCGGCCGGGCGGACCCGGATCGCCGTCTACACCATCAGCGGGTTCTGCGCGGCCCTCGGTGGCGTGCTGCTCAGCTTCTACATGCTCTCCGGCTACAGCCTGCACGCCCAGGGAATGGAACTCGACGCGATCGCCGCGGTGGTGATCGGCGGCACGCTGCTGACCGGCGGATCGGGGTACCTGCTCGGCACCGTCCTCGGCGTCGGGGTGCTCGGTCTCATCCAGACGATCATCGCCTTCCAGGCGGATCTGAGTTCCTGGTGGACGAAGATCGTCATCGGGGTGCTGCTGTTCGCCTTCATCATCCTGCAACGCCTGGTCACCCGGCGGCGCGGATGACTCACCATAGTGGCCAGGTAGGAATCCACCACAGGGAGAACGGGTGAACACCGACCAGTACACCATCGGCATCGACTTCGGCACCTTGTCCGGGCGGGCCGTCGTGGTCCGGGTCGCCGACGGCGCCGAAGCCGGCTCGGCGGTGCACGAGTACCGCAACGCCGTCATCGACCGGGCCCTGCCCACCAGCGGCAAACCGCTGCCGCCGGACTGGGCCCTGCAGGACCCGGAGGACTACCGGGACGTGCTGCGCCACGCCGTGCCGGCGGCACTCGCCGACGCCGGCGTGGATCCGGCACAGGTGATCGGCATCGCCACCGACTTCACCGCGTGCACGGTGCTGCCGACCCTGGCCGACGGCACCCCGCTGTGCCAGCTGCCCGAGTTGGCCGAGCGGCCGCACGCCTGGCCGAAGCTGTGGAAGCACCACTCGGCGCAGCCACAGGCCGACCGGATCAACGCCCTGGCCCACCAGCGCGGCGAGCCGTGGATCGGCCGGTACGGCGGCAAGATCTCCGCCGAGTGGCAGTTCGCCAAGGCGTTGCAGGTGCTGGAGGAGGACCCGGAGGTCTACGCCCGCACCGAGCGGTGGATCGAGGCCGCCGACTGGATCGTCTGGCAGCTGTGCGGCGCCGAGACCCGAAACGCCTGCACCGCCGGCTACAAGGGTATCTACCAGGACGGCCGGTACCCGGACCCGGCGTACCTGGCCGCGCTGCACCCCGACTTCGCCGACTTCGCGGCCACCCGGCTGGAACATCCGATCCTGCCGCTGGGCGCCCGGGCCGGCGGGTTGACCGCCGAGGCCGCCGGCTGGACCGGGCTGCCGGCCGGCATCGCGGTGGCCGTCGGCAACGTCGACGCGCACGTCACCCCGCCGGCGGCCGGCGCGGTCGCACCGGGACAGCTGCTCGCCGTGATGGGCACCTCGACCTGCCACGTGATGAACGGCACCGACCTGGTCGAGGTCCCGGGTATCTGCGGCGTCGTCGACGGCGGCATCACCGCCGGGGCGTACGGCTATGAGGCCGGCCAGTCCGGCGTCGGTGACATCTTCGCCTGGTTCGTCGACAACGGCGTACCGCCGGCGGTGCACGACGAGGCCGCGCGCCTCGGACTCAGCGTGCACGACCTGCTCACCCGGCAGGCCACCGAGCAGCCGGTCGGCGGGCACGGGCTGGTCGCCCTGGACTGGCACAGCGGCAACCGGTCGGTCCTGGTCGACCACCACCTGTCCGGGCTGATCGTCGGGCTGACCCTGGCCACCCGGCCGGACGAGATCTACCGGGCGCTGATCGAGGCGACCGCGTTCGGCACCCGGACCATCGTGGAGACGTTCGAACGGGCCGGGCTGCCGGTGACCGAGTTCGTCGTCGCCGGCGGGTTGAAACGAAACAAGCTGATCATGCAGATCTACGCCGACGTGCTGCGCCGGCCGGTCAGTGTGGCCAGCTCCGACCAGGCGCCGGCGCTCGGCTCGGCGATCCACGCGGCGGTCGCCGCCGGGGCGTACCCGGACGTGGTCACCGCCGCCGGGGTGATGGGCGCGGTGGAGACCGCCGTCTACCGCCCCGACCCCGACGCCGCCGCCGGCTACGACCGGCTGTACGCCGAGTACCAGCTGCTGCACGACCACTTCGGCACCGGTGCCGACAAGGCGATGCACCGGCTGCGGGACATCCGCAACGCCGCGCTCGCCCGCTCCGACCGGGAGGTATCCGCGTAATGACGACGACAACCGCCATCCACTCCGCCGAAATCGCCGCCGAGATCACCCGACTGCGCGCCGAGGTGTGCCGGCTGCACGAGCACCTGACCCGCTGGGGACTGGTCACCTGGACCAGCGGCAACGTCTCGGCCCGGGTGCCCGGCGCCGACCTGCTGGTGATCAAGCCGTCCGGGGTCAGCTACGACGAGCTCACCCCGGCGCACATGGTCGTCACCGACCTGGACGGCGCGCTGGTCGAGGGCGACTACGCGCCGTCGAGCGACACCGAGGCGCACGCGTACGTCTACCGGCACATGCCGTCCGTCGGCGGAGTGGTGCACACGCACAGCCCGTACGCCACCGCCTGGGCAGCCCGATGCGAGCCGATCCCGTGCGCGGTGACGGCGATGGCCGACGAGTTCGGCGGCGAGATCCCGGTCGGGCCGTTCGCGTTGATCGGCTCCGATGCGATCGGCCGGGGCATCGTCGAGACGCTGTCCGGCCACCGGTCACCGGCGGTGCTGATGCGCCAGCACGGCCCGTTCACCATCGGCGCGACCGCGAAGGCGGCGGTGAAGGCGGCGGTGATGTGCGAGGACGTGGCCCGCACCATCCACCTGGCCCGCCAGCTCGGTCCGGTCGAGCCGCTGCCGCAGGCGGCGGTCGACGCGCTGTACGAGCGCTACCAGAACGTGTACGGCCAGCGGTGAACCGCAGCCGGCAGAGATTGTCCAGATGGGACCGAGAAGTGTGGCACAGGGGGGATCCGTGGTGATGGAGGCATCGATGCGGTCGGCGCAGGTGTGGTTCCTGACCGGCAGCCAAGGGCTGTACGGTCCGGAGACGTTGCAGCAGGTGGCTGAGCAGTCCCAGGAGATCGCCCGGCGGTTGGACGACGCCGACGGGCTGCCGGTCAAGATCGTCTGGCAGCCGGTGCTGACCAGCCCGGAGGAGATCCTGCGGGTCTGCCTCGCCGCCAACGCCGAACCCGGCGTGGTCGGGGTGGTCGCCTGGATGCACACGTTCTCCCCGGCGAAGATGTGGATCTCCGGCCTGGACGCGCTGCGCAAGCCGCTGCTGCACCTGCACACCCAGGCGAACGTGACGCTGCCGTGGGCCGAGATCGACATGGACTTCATGAACCTGAACCAGGCCGCGCACGGCGACCGCGAGTTCGGCTACGTGCAGACCCGGCTCGGGGTGGCCCGCAAGACTGTCGCCGGGCACGTCAGCGACCCCCGGGTCGTCGGTCGGATCGCCGGCTGGGCGCGGGCCGCGATCGGCCACACCGAGCTGCGGTCACTGAAGCTGGCCCGGTTCGGCGACAACATGCGCAACGTGGCGGTCACCGAAGGCGACAAGGTGGAGGCACAGGTCCGGTTCGGCGTCTCGGTCAACACGTACGGGGTGAACGAGCTCGTCGAGGCGGTCGACGCGGTGCCGGACCCCGACGTCAAGGTCCTCGTCGACGAGTACGAGCAGCGGTACCGGGTGGACCCGGCACTGCGGGCCGGCGGCAACCGGCACGACTCGCTGCGCTACGCCGCCCGCATCGAGCTGGGTCTGCGCGGCTTCCTGACCGAGGGCGGCTTCCGGGCCTTCACCACCAACTTCGAGGATCTGGGCGGGCTGCGGCAGCTGCCCGGTCTGGCGGTGCAACGGCTGATGGCCGACGGCTACGGCTTCGGTGGTGAGGGCGACTGGAAGACCGCCGTACTGGTGCGCACCCTCAAGGCCATGTCCGTCGGCACCTCCGGTGGTACGTCGTTCATGGAGGACTACACCTACGACCTGACGCCCGGCGAGGAGCGGATCCTCGGGGCGCACATGCTGGAGGTCTGCCCGAGCATCGCCGCAGACACCCCGTCGTGTGAGATCCACCCGCTGAGCATCGGCGGCCGGGAGGACCCGGTTCGGTTGGTCTTCGACGCCGCACCCGGCCGGGCCGTCGTGCTCGGCATGGTCGACCTGGGCGAACGGTTCCGCCTGGTGGCCAACGAGATAGAGGTCGTGCCGCCGGCACAGCCGTTGCCGAAGTTGCCGGTGGCCCGGGCGGTGTGGCGCCCCGAGCCGGACCTGCCGACGTCGGCCGAGGCATGGCTGACCGCCGGCGGCCCGCACCACACCGTCCTCTCCCAGGCTGTCGGGGTGGACGAGTTGCACGACCTGGCCGAGATGACCGGCACCGAACTGGCGGTCATCGACGCCGATACGACGGTCCGGCGGTTCGCCGCCGAGCTGCGCTGGAGCCAGGCGTACCACCGGCTCGCCCGCGGCTTCTGACACCGCCGGTCCCGCTGCCGGGTGCTGGCGCCCCGGACAGCGGGACCGGTAGGTCCACGTCCGGCCGTCGAGGGAACCGTCATTGTCGTGAAACCGGCTCTGAGACAACCATGTGGGTTCCCTCGCTGCCGGGCACCGTTCAGCGGCGGGCGCGGACGCCGCGACCGGCCCACCAGACGACGACGCCGACAGCTACCACGGCCAGCCCGGTGAGCACAGCCGTGCCGGGCAGGGTGGCGGCCAGCAGCAGACAACCGGCGATTCCGACCACCGGCACGGCCTTCGGCAGTGCGCCCTCGTCACGGCGCAGGGTCAACGCGGCGGCGTTGGCCACCGCGTAGTAGATCAGTACGCCGAACGACGAGAAGCCGATCGCCTCGCGCAGGTCGGCCACACAGACCAGGGCGACCACCGCGACCCCGACCGCGATCTCCGCCCGGTGCGGCACCTGCCGCCGTGGGTGTACGGCGTCCAGCCCGGCCGGCAGATGCCGGCCCCGGGACATCGCGAACACGGTCCGGGACACCCCGAGGATCAACGCCAGCAGCGCGCCGAGCGCCGCCGTGGCCGCGCCGATGCGTACCACCGGGGTCAACCAGCCGGCACCGGCCTGGGACACGGCGGCGGCCAGCGGTGCCGGCGTGTCGGCCAGCCCGGCCGGGCCCAGCGCCCGCAGCGCGGCGACCGCGACCAGCGCATACACCGCCAGGGTGAGGCCCAGCGCGATCGGGATCGCCCGCGGGATGGTGCGCTGCGGGTCGCGGACCTCCTCGCCGAGGGTGGCGATCCGGGCGTAGCCGGCGAAGGCGAAGAAGAGCAGGCCGGCGCCCTGCAGCACGCTCCAACCATCGACCGGTCCGCCGCCCGCCGCGCCGACGACCGGACCGGTGCCGCCGAGCAGCCCGGCCACCACCACCGCCGCCAGCACCACCAGCACGACACCGACGATGATCCGGGTGGCCAGCGCCGACCGGTGCACGCCGAACAGGTTCAGCGCGGTGAGCGCGACCACCGCCGCGACCGCGACCGGCCGGGCGTACGCCGGTGCCAGGTAGCTGCCGACGGTGAGCGCCATCGCCGCGCACGAGGCGGTCTTGCCGACCACGAAACCCCAGCCGGCGAGGTGGCCCCAGAGGTCGCCGAGCCGCTGCCGGCCGTACACGTAGGTGCCGCCGGACTCCGGGTAGCGGGCGGCCAGCCGCGCCGACGACATCGCGTTGCAGTAGGCCACCACGGCGGCGACGCCGAGCGCGGCCAGCAGCCAGCCGCCAGCGGCGGCCGCCGCCGGGGCGAGCGCGGCGAACACCCCGGCGCCGATCATCGCGCCGAGACCGACGACCACCGCGTCGCCGGTGCCGAGCCGGCGGGCCAGGCTACCGGGCGTCGGGTCCGTCGAGCTCACCGTACGGCAGGCGAACGCCGGTCGACCGGGCCGGCACCGCCTCCGGCGCCTGCGGCCCGGTCACCGCTGGCGGCGGCCGGCCGCCGCCGGTTGTGTGCCTCGCGCCGGGCCAGCCAGCCGAAACCGGCCAGGGTCATCGCCGCGAAGATCCACCACTGGGCCACGTAGCCGCCGTTCTGCCAGCTGTTCTCGTGCCGGATCGGTACGGCGACGAAGACCGGGTCGGCCGGCGGATCCTGCTCCTGCAGCAGCACATAGCCGCCGTAGATCGGATAGGGCAACTCAGCGGCGAGTACCGGGGTGGCGATCCGCCGGGTCTGCAGCGTGCCGTCCTGGCGGGTCACCGAGCCGGACATCGGCTCCGGCTGGCGCAGCAGCCCGGTCACCCTCACCTCGCCGGGCGGTGCCGGCGGCACCGGCGGCGCGACGGCGAGCCCGGTGTCGTCCGGCGGGATCCAGCCCCGGTCGACCAGCACGGCGGAGCCGTCCGCAAGCACCAGCGGGGTGAGTACCTCGTAGCCGACCCGGCTGTTCACCGAACGGCTGCGGACCAGCACGTCGTTGTCGCTGTCGTAGCGCCCGACGGCGGTCACCCTGGTCCAGGTCGCCGAGTCCGGCGGCGCCTCGCCGGCCTGGCCGGGCGCCGGACCGGGGCGGCCGGCGGCCCGGGTCAGCTCGACCGGGGTCTGCTGCCCGGCGGCGTCGATCCGGTCGTTGACCGCGCTGCGCTGGTGGTAGCGGTCGAGCTGCCAGTTTCCCAGCTGAACCATCACCGCCGCGGCGGCCAGGGCCACCGCGAGGTAGCCCAGCCACCGGGGCGTCAGCAGGAACCGGTACACATGGCGGAGACTACCGGGTATCGTCTTGCGGCTGTTCCACCGATGCCGCCGGTGGCGGTCCGGCCGACCCCACCGGGCGTCCGTCGGGCCCGGGACCGCCCGCCACCCGTACGTACAGAGGAGTCGCAGATGCCGTCCCTGCCCCGCCTGGTGGTGAGCGCCCCCGCGTCCGGCCACGGCAAGTCGTCGGTGGCGATCGGCCTGCTGGCCGCGCTGCGGCACCGAGGGCTGAGCACCGCCGGGCTCAAGGTCGGGCCGGACCACACCGACGCCGCGTACCTGGGTGCCGCCGCCGGGCGTCCAGGCCGCAACCTGGACCCGATGCTGGTGGGCTCCGGGCGGATCGGTCCGCTGCTGGCGCATGGTGCGGCCGGAGCCGACATCGCCGTGGTCGCCGGGGCGATGGGGCTGTTCGACGGCCTCGGCAGCCGGCCGGACAGCCCGTCCACAGCCACCGTCGCCACCGCCGTGCGCGCCCCGGTGCTGCTGGTGGTGGACGCGGCGACGATGGGCCAGTCGGTGGGCGCGCTGGTACACGGCTTCCGGGCGTACGACGAACTGCTCTGGCTCGGCGGGGTGATCCTCAACCGGGTCAGCTCGGCGCGGCACGAACAGGTGCTCCGTACCGCGTTGGACGAGATCGGTGTGCCGGTGCTCGGCGCGCTGCACCGGGGCGAACTGCCGGCGGGGATTCCGCGCCCGGCCGGGGTGGTGCCGGTCGCCCACCACAGCATCGACACGGTACGGCTGATCCGCCGGCTCGGTGAGGCGGTGGACGCGGCCGTCGACCTGGACCTGGTGCTGGCGATGGCCCGGTCGGCGCCGCCGCTGCCGGTGCCGGAGTGGACCGCCGGGGACGCGTTGGCCGCCGAGGCCGAGGCGGCCGGGGTGCCGCCGGCACCGCTGCCGGCCCGGCGTCCGGTGATCGCGGTCGCCGGCACCGCTGAGCTGATCTACGGCTACGCGGAGACGGTCGAACTGCTCACCGCCGCCGGTGCCGCGGTGGTGCCGGTCGATCCGCTACGGGACGAGTCGTTGCCGGAGGCGACGGCGGCGCTGGTGCTGCCCGGCGGGCTGCCGGAGACCTACCTGCCGGAGTTGTCGGCGAACCGGGCGTTGACCCTCGCGGTGGCCGACCTGGCCCGGTCCGGTCGGCCGGTGCTGGCCGAGGGGACCGGGCTGCTCTGGTTGGTCCGGGAGTGTGACGGGCGGCCGATGGGTGAGGTGTTCGACGCGGCGGCGTCGACCACCGACCGGATGATCGTCGGCTATCGGGAGGCGACGTCGCGGGCGGCCACCCCGGTCGCGCCGCTCGGTGGTCGACTGATCGGCTACAAGCAGCACCAGATGGTGGTTTCCCCGCGTGCCGGGCACACCCCCGCATGGACGTGGGGCAACGGGGTGCCGGAGGGCTTCGTCTGGCGTCGGGTGCACGCCTCCCAGTTGACGCTGCACTGGGCGGGGGCACCGGAGATCGCCCGGCGACTGGTGGTCGCCGCCGCCGACGGCCGCCCCGGGCCCGGCTCCCCGGTCGGTGATCCCGGGCCGCCCGTGCCGCCGCATCCACCTGCGCCGCATCCGCCCGGGCCGCGGCCGCCGTCGGTCGGCGACGACGAGGACACCGAGCCGGTGCTGGTGTCCTCAACCGACGATCTCGGCTGACGGCGGGGTGAACTGGCGTACCGGCTTGTCCTTGAGGGCGTTCTTCAACGTGCCGGCGGCGGAGTCCACCGGCTTCTGCGACTGCCAGTCGCCGACCGCGTTGAACGGGTTGTCCGGGTCGGCGATGAAGCTGGCCACGGCGAGTTCCGGGGTGTAGCCGGTGAACCAGGCGGACCGGGTGCTGTCGGTGGTACCGGTCTTGCCGGCAACCGGGCGCCCCACCGCCTTGGCGACACCTTCGGCGGTGGCCCAGCCGCCGCAGCCGCCGGTGGCCGGGCGGTCACCGACCGGGCAGCGGGCGGCGTCGGTGGCGGCTCGGGCCACGTCGGGGGAGAAAACCGCCCGGCAGCGCGGGGTGGCCACCTCGACGTCCACCCCGGTCAACGCCCGGTAGGTGACCGGGGTACCGTCCGGGTTCTCCACCGCCAGCACCGGCGAGTCCTCGCAGTGGCTGCCGTCGGCGGCGATGGTGGCGTACGCGTTCGCCATCTCCAGCGGGGTCACGTCGGAGACGCCGAGGGTGAACGCACCCCACCTGCTGGCGTGCTCCGGTGAGGCGTTGCGCCGGTCGACATCGGTGCGCCAACGCAGCCCGAGCCGCTCGGCCATCTGCACCGCCTTCTCCGCGCCGACCTGCTGCAGCAGCCAGACGAAGTAGGTGTTGACCGACTTGCCGAAGCCGGACCACATGTAGTGGAAGCCGGCCATCGACCCGTCGGCGTTGCTGGGGCACCAGCGTCCGCCGCAGCTGCTGGTGCCCTGGCCGCCGTCGTAGATGGAGTTGATCCGGTGCGGCGCGTTGAACCCGGAGCGCAACGGCATCCCGGCGTCCAGCGCGGCCAGCATGGTGAACATCTTGAAGGTCGAGCCGGCCTGGTACCCGGGCAGGTCGCCGCCGCCGAGCAGCGGGGTCACCGTGTTCGGGTAGTTGCCTTTGACCTTCTCCCGCAGGTTGGGGTTGGAGTGCTGGCCGTTGTCGGCCTGGTCGAGTGAGTAGACCCGGTTGACCGCCATCGCCTTGACGTGGCCGGTGCCGGGTTCGACCGCCACCAGGCCGTGCGCGAACGGGCTGCCGATCGACTCCCGGGAGGTGACCTGCTCCTGGGCGACCTTCTGGGTCCCGGGGTCGAGGCTGGTGACGATCCGGTACCCGCCGGTGCGCAGGTTGGCCAGCCGCTCCGACGGGCTGTCGCCGAACGCCTTCTGGCTCATCCACCAGGATTTGAGGTAGTCGCAGAAGAAGCCCCAGTCGTTGTGCTCCTGCGGCACCGACACGCACTCGTTCGGCGGGGTGCTCAGGTTGAGCCGGATCGGTTCGGCCTTGGCCTGCTCGGCCGCGACCGGGGAGAGGTAGCCCAGGTCGGCCATTCGGTCGATGACGTAGTTGCGTCGCTCGGTGGCCGCGCTCTGGTCCGACGTCGCCGGGTCGTACTCCGACGGCGCCTTGACCAGTCCGGCGATCAGCGCGGCCTCGCTGGCGGTCAGCGCCTTCGGGTGTTTGGAGAAGAAGATCTCCGCGGCGGCGTAGATGCCGTACGCCCGGTGGCCGAAGTAGGCGGCGTTGAGGTACCGCTCCAGGATCTCCGGTTTGGACATCTGCTTCTCGAGCTCCATGGCGATCCGGATCTCCCGGATCTTGCGGCCGGGGGTCTGTGCCGTGGCCGCCTGCAGCTCCAGCGGGTTCTGAGCGGTCTGCTGCAGGGCGAGCCGGACGTACTGCATGGTCAGCGTGGAGCCGCCCTGGGACACCCCGCCGGCCTGCTGGTTGGCGACGAACGCCCGGGCGACGCCCTTCGGGTCGACGCCGGAGTGCTGGTAGAACCGGTTGTCCTCGGAGGCGACGATGGCCTGCTGGATGAACGGCGACATCTCGGTCAGCGGTACGTACTTGCGGTGTTCCTCGTAGAACATCGTCACCAGGGTCTTGCCGTCGGCGGCGTAGACGTACGACGTCTGGGCCGGCTGGGCGTCGTGCAGCTCGCTGGGGATCTGGTCGATCGCCTTGGTGCTGGCGATGATGCCGAGGCCGGCGACGGCGGCCATCGGGTACGCGGCGGCGGCGACCACGACACCGGCGATCAGACCGGCCCGGAGCAGTTGGATGAGGCGGCCACGGCGAGCGGGATGGCGGGTGCGTTTTCTCACGGCCCAAAGCTAAGCCGGACAGCCACAAAAAGTGACCAAAAGGATTAAAACCATAAGACGAATCGTGTCACAAGCGTCACCCTTCGTCGATTTCATCTCGCCCGCCCGGCATGATCGCCACCATGCAGGAGTACGATCTCGGGCACCACGGCGACGTCGAGGCCACCCCCGGCCTGATCGACCTGGCGGTCAACGTCCGCGTCGGCGAACCGCCGCGCTGGCTGACCGAACCGGTCCGAGCCAGTCTGCGCGATCTTGCCCGCTACCCCGACCAGCGGGCCGCTGTCGCGGCCGTCGCCGCCCGGCACCGCCGGCCCGCCAGCGAGGTGCTGCTCACCGCCGGCGCCGCCCAGGGCTTCGTACTGATCGCCCAGGCGCTGCGCGGCGCCCGCCGCCCAGTGGTGGTGCACCCGCAGTTCACCGAGCCGGAAGCCGCCCTGCGCAACGCCGGGCACCGCGTCGACCGGGTGCTGCTGTCCGCCGACACCGGCTTCACCCTCGACCCCGGCCTCGTCCCGCCCGACGCGGACCTGGTGCTCATCGGCAACCCGACCAACCCCACGTCGGTGCTGCACCCCGCCGAGACGGTCGCCGCGCTCACCCGACCCGGCCGGGTCGTCGTCGTCGACGAGGCGTTCGCCGACACCACCTGCGCCGCCGGCGTACCGGGCGAACCGCAGTCGCTGGCCGACCGACGCGACCTGCCCGGACTCGTCGTGGTGCGCAGCCTGACCAAGACCTGGGGACTGGCCGGGTTGCGGATCGGCTACCTGCTCGGCCCGGCACCGCTGCTGCGCCGGCTCGCCACTGCGGCGCCGCTGTGGCCGGTCGCCACTCCGGCGCTGGTCGCCGCCGAGATGTGCGCCAGCCGCCGTGCGGTAGGCGCCGAACGCCGGTTCGCCGCCGCGCTCGCCGCCGAGCGCGCCCACCTGGTCCGACGGCTCGCCGAACTGCCCGGGGTCACCGTGGCCGGCACCCCGGCCAGCGCTTTCGTCCTGATCCACGTCGTCGGCGCGCAGCGGGTGCGGCACCGGCTGCGTGCGCGGGGTTACGCGGTACGTCGCGGTGACACGTTTCCCGGGCTGGGTGTCGACTGGCTGCGGATCGCGGTACGGGACACTGCCACCACCGACGCCTTCGTCTCCGTATTGTCGACCACCCTGGAGGACTGATGCCCGACGGCCCGACCGGTGCACTGATCGAGGCGACCCTGGCGCAGGTCCAGCCACCGGACGACGACGCGATGACTCAGGCCCGGGCACTGCACGCCCGGCTGACCAAGCCGGCCGGCTCACTCGGCGCGCTGGAGGCGCTCTCGGTGCGGCTCGCCGGCCTCGCCGCGGCCTGCCCGCCACCGCTGCCCGAGCCCGGCGCGGTGGCCGTCTTCGCCGCCGACCACGGGGTGCACCGGCAGCAGGTCACCCCCTGGCCGCAGGAGGTCACCGCACAGATGGTGACCAACTTTCTGGCCGGCGGTGCGGTGGTGAACGCCTTCGCCCGGCAGATGGGGGCCAGCGTCACCGTGGTCGACGTGGGCGTGGCCGCGCCGCTGGAGCCCGCCGACGGGCTCGTGTCGGCCCGGGTACGCCCCGGCACCGCCGACCTGTCCAGCGGGCCGGCGATGACCGTCGACGAGGCCCGTACGGCCATCGAGGTGGGTATCCGGGTCGCCGGCGACCTGCACGATTGTGGCGCCGCCAGCCTGCTCACCGGTGACATGGGGATCGCCAACACCACCGCGGCGGCGGCCCTGATCGCCGGCTTCACTGGTGCGGCGGCGGCTGACGTCACCGGTCGGGGCACCGGAATCGACGAGCAGACGTACCAGCGGAAGGTGTCGGTGGTGGACGCGGCGCTGCGCCGGCACCGGCCGGACCCGGCCGACCCGGTCGATGTGCTGGCCGCCCTCGGCGGGTTGGAACACGCCGCGCTCTGCGGCTTCCTGCTCGGCGCCGCCGCCCGGCGGATCCCGGTGATCCTGGACGGGGTCAGCGCGGTGGCCGCCGCGCTGGCCGCGGCGGCCCTGGCCCCGCACGCCACCGCCGCGATGGTCGCCGGGCACCGTTCGGTGGAGCCGGGGGCTACCGTTGGGCTGCGCCAGCTCGGCCTGCACCCCCTGGTCGATCTGGAGCTGCGCCTGGGAGAGGGCACCGGCGCCCTGCTCGCCTGGCCGATGGTGGCCAGTGCGGTCCGGGTCCTGCACGAGGTGGCCACCTTCGACGCGGCGGGAGTTTCCGAGAAGTGAACCTCTACCCACTGGGGCTGCGGCTGGACGGCCGGCGGGTGCTGGTGGTCGGCGGCGGCGCGGTCGCCACCCGGCGGGTGCCGGCGTTGCTGGACGCCGGAGCCGACGTGCTCGTCGTGTCACCCGAGCTGACTCCGGCGTTGCACGGGCTGGTCACCGCCGGGCGGCTGGGCTGGCGGCAGCGGCGGTTCCAGCCCGGTGACCTCGACGGGGCCTGGCTGGTCCAGGTCGCGGTCGACGACCCGGCGGCGGCGGCCGAAGTCAGCGCCGCCGCCGAGCCCCGGCGGGTGTTCTGCGTACGGGCCGACGACCGGACCGAGGCGACCGCCTGGACCCCGGCGGTGACCCGGCACGGCCCGGTGACCGTGGCGGTGCTCGGCGGCGGCGACCCGCAGCGGGCGGTCCGGGTCCGGGACGCGATCGACCAGCGGCTGGCCGACGGCACCATCCCGGTCGCCGGCACCATCGGGACGGCACCGGCCACCGCCGGCGCCGGCCCGACCGGCCGGGTGGTCCTGGTCGGCGCCGGCCCCGGCGACCCGGAACTGATCACCGTGAAGGGCCGCCGCATGCTCGCCGAAGCCGACGTGGTGGTCGCCGACCGGCTGGTGCCCGGGCTGCTGCTGGACGAGCTGCCCGCCCGGGTCGAACTGGTCGACGCCGCGAAGATCCCGTACGGCCCAGCCGCCGCCCAGGAGGAGATCAACCGGATCCTGGTGGACCGGGCCCGGACCGGATCCACAGTGGTCCGCCTCAAGGGCGGCGACCCGTACGTCTTCGGTCGGGGCGGCGAGGAACTGCTGGCCTGCGTCGAGGCGGGCGTACCGGTGTCGGTGGTGCCCGGTGTGAGCAGTTCGGTCGCGGCACCCGCCGCCGCTGGTATCCCGGTCACCCACCGGGGGGTGGCCCACGAGTTCACCGTGGTCTCCGGCCACCTGCCGCCGGGGCACCGGCTGTCGCTTGTGGACTGGCCGGCGCTCGCCCGGCTGCGCGGCACCCTGGTGGTGCTGATGGGGCTGAAGAACCTGCCGGCGATCGCCGAGACGCTGCTCGCCAACGGCCGTGCCGCAGACACCCCGGCGGCGGTGGTGCAGGAGGCGACCACCGGTGCCCAGCGGGCGCTGACGTCGACCCTGGGTGCCGTGGCCGGCGAGGCCGCCGCCGCCGGACTGCGGCCGCCGGCCGTGGTGGTCGTCGGCGACGTGGTCGGCGCACTGGATCCGGCCGACTGAGTGGTCCGGCGCGCCGGGGGAGCGGCGCGCCGGACCAGCCCTGGTTTCAGAGCTTGAGCATGTCGTCCAGCAGCAGCGCGCACCGGATCAGCCCCAGATGGCTGTACGCCTGGGGATGGTTGCCCAGCCCACGTTCGGCGAGCGGATCGTACTGCTCGGGCAGCAGACCGGTCGGGCCGGCGGTGTCGATCATCTGCTCGAACAGCTCCTCGGCGTCACCGCGCCGCCCGGTGCGCAGGTATGCCTCGATCAGCCAGGCGGTGCAGATGTGGAACCCGCCCTCCCGGCCGGGCAACCCGTCGTCCCACCGGTAGCGGTACACCACCGGGCCGCTGCGCAGGTCCGCCTCCACTTTGAGCACCGTGGCGAGGAACCGCGGGTCGTCGTCGGGCAGCAGCCCGGACAGCCCGATCCACAGCGAGGAGGCGTCCATCTCCTCGTCGCCGTAGGCGACCGTGTACGCGCCGGCCTTGGCGTGCCAGCCGTGTTCCAGCACGTTGCGGCCGATCCGGTCGCGCAGCTCGACCCAGTCCGGCCGTTCGCCGCCGCCGTGCCGGCCCGCCATCCGCAGCGCCCGGTCCACCGTCATCCAGCACATGACCTTGGAGAAGACATGGTGCCGGGGAGCGAGCCGGGCCTCCCACAGGCCGTGGTCCGGCTCGTGCCAGCGGCGTTCGACCGCCTGCACCATCGCCTCCAGCACCCGCCACTCGTCGTCGTGCACCGAACCACGGGCGTCGGCGACCACCGCGAGCAGGTCGGCGATCGGCCCGAACACGTCGAGCTGCAGCTGGTGGTTGGCCAGGTTGCCGACCCGCACCGGGCGGGAGCCGGCGTAGCCGGGGAGGGTGTCGATGACCGCCTCCGCGCCCAGCTCCAGACCCTCCACCGTGTAGAGCGGGTGCAACCGCTCCGGGTGGCCGCCGGTGCGCTCGACGCAGCCGTCCACCCAGCGCAGGAACGCCTCGGCCTCGGTCAGCGAGCCCAAGTCGACCAGCGCCCGGGCGCTCATCGCCGCGTCCCGCAGCCAGCAGTACCGGTAGTCCCAGTTGCGTACCCCGCCGAGCTCCTCGGGTAGTGAGGTGGTCGCGGCGGCGAGGATCGACCCGGTCGCCTCGTGGCACAGCCCCCGCAGGGTGAGCGCGCTGCGGGCGACCAGCTCCCGGCCGGTGTTCGGCAGCTGCAGCTGTCGGACCCACTCCCGCCACGGCTGTTCGGCGGTGGACTGGCGCTGTTGCACGGTGACGGTGTGGTGTTCCAGGCTGTGCGAGCCGAACCGCAGCTCCATGGTGAGCATGCCGTCGAGCGCGGCCAGGTCGACCAGGGCACAGGCGGTTTCCCGACCGCCGTCGTCGACGACCTTCCACTCCACCCCGGGGGAGTAGAGCGCCACCGGCTCGTTGGAGCCGAGCACCAGCAGCCCGTCACCGAGCGGCTGCAACTGCACGGCCACCTGGCCGAACTCGGGGCGCGGTGCGAACTCCAGCTGTGCCTGCCCGGTGCCGGTGAGCACTCGGACCAGGGTGGAGTCGGCGCCCGGTAGCACGGTGTCGCCGGCGGAGGACTCGGCCGGCGGATGGTCCAGCCAGTCGGTGACGGTCAGCCCCGACCAGCGGGTCTCCACGGTCATCGTGCCGGGCCGGTAGCGCTGCCCCAGCGGGAACCCGCCGCGGGCCGGTGCGACGGCGAAGTGCCCGGCCGGTGCGCCGCCGAGCAGATCGGCGAAGATCGCCGACGAGTCCGGTTTGGGATGGCAGAGCCAGGTCACCTTGGCGTCCGGGGTGAGCAGCGCGATGGTCCGGCCGTTGGCCAGCATCGAGTGGCGTTCGATCGGCACCGCGTGCTCGCCGTAGAGCCAGTTGCGCCGGGTCTCCAGCAGGACGCCGAGCACCCGGGCGGCGTCGATCGGTTCGGCGACCCGGAACGGTGCGCGGGTGTCGCCGTCGCCGATCTTGATGCCGACGTCCGGGCCGTGCAGGTTGGCGAAGGCGCTCTCGTCGGTGATCGAGTCGCCGATGAACAGCACGCCGCTGGCCGATGTCTGGGTGCGGATCTGGTCCAGGGCGGTGCCCTTGTCGGTGGCGACCACCGACAGTTCGACGACTTCCTTGCCCTGGGTGACGGTGACGTCGGGCCAGGCGGCCGGTCCAGTGTTGACCCCCGCGACGACCGCTTCGGCGACCGCCGGATCAGCGCCCCGGGTATGCACCGCGACGCTGGCCGGCTTGACCTCCAGCCGTACCCCGGGCTGGTCTTTGATCAGCTGCCGTAGCTCCCGCTTGAGCTGGGAGTGCACCTGCAGTTGCTCGGGGGCCAGCCGTTCGACGAAGCCGATGTCGAACTCGGACCCGTGGCTGCCGACCAGATGGACCTCGCTGGGCAGCCGGGAGAGCGCGGCGAGGTCGCGCAGCGCCCGGCTGGAGACCACCGCGACGGTGGTCTGTGGCAGCGCGGCCAGCGCCCGCACCGCCGCGACCGACTCCGGTAGCGGCACGGCTCTGGTCGGGTCCTCGACGATCGGTGCGAGGGTGCCGTCGTAGTCGCAGGCCACCAGCAGTATCGGCATCCGGGCGATCCGCCCGATCGCCGCGCGCAGCTCGGGATCGATCTGATCCGCGGCCGCGCGTACGTCCCCGTCAAGGACGGACGTTCTCATTCATTCCTCCGTCTCGGGCACACCGAGTTCTGTGAGGAAGGAGCGGGCCCAGTGGCCGACGTCATGGGTCCGCAGATGGCGCTGCATGATCCGCATCCGCCGCCGGGCCTCGGAACTGTCGACGTGCACCGCCCGCAACAGGGCATCCTTGACGCCGTCCGGGTCGTGCGGGTTGCACAGGAACGCTTGACGCAGCTCCGTTGCCGCGCCGGCGAACTCACTGAGCACGAGGGCACCGCCGGTGTCGGCGCGGGCCGCGACGTACTCCTTGGCCACCAGGTTCATTCCGTCTCGCAGTGGTGTCACCATCATCACATCGGCCGCGCGGTAGAGCGCGGCGAGTTCACTGCGACTGTACGACTGGTGCAGGTAGTGCACGGCGGGCACACCCACCCGGCCGAATTCACCATTAATCCGGCCAACTTCGCGCTCAACCTTGACCCGAAGTGCCTGGTAGTGCTCGACCCGCTCGCGGCTGGGGGTGGCAACTTGCACCATAACCGCGTCCGGAACTGTCAGCTTTCCGTCAGCAAGAAGTTCCCGGAACGCTTTCAGCCTGAGTTCGATCCCCTTGGTGTAGTCGAGCCGGTCCACCCCGAGGATCACCGTCTTCGGATCCCCCAGCTCGGCGCGGATCTGTTTGGCCCGCGCCTCCACCGTCGCGTCGTGGGCCATCCGTTCCATCTCCGGAACGTCGATCGAGATCGGGAAGGCGCCCGCCTTGACCTTACGGCCGTCGACCTGAATCATCTGGCCCTCGTACCGCAGCCCGAGCAGGTGGCGGGCCAGCCGGACGAAGTTCTGCGCGGCCAGCCGCTGCTGGAAACCGACCAGGTCGGCACCGAGCAGCCCACGCAGGATCTCGGCGCGCTGCGGCATCTGCATGAACAGCTCGATCGGCGGGAACGGGATGTGCAGGAAGAAGCCGATCCGCAGATCCGGGCGGATCTCCCGGAGCATGGCCGGCACCAGCTGCAGCTGGTAGTCCTGCACCCACACCGTGGCGCCCTCGTCGGCGACCTCCGCGGCGGCCTCGGCGAACCGGGCGTTGACCACCCGGTACGCCTCCCGCCAGCGGCGCTTGAACGCCGGCGTCTCGACGGCGTCGTGGTACAGCGGCCAGATGGTGGCGTTGGACTGACCTTCGTAGTACCGTTCCAGCTCTTCGGCGCTCAGCGGGACGGGGTGCAACCGGATGCCTTCGAGGTCGAAGGGCTCCGGCGCCGCACCGGCACCACCGGCCCAGCCGACCCAGGTGCCCTGGTGCGCGGCGAGCACCGGGTGCAGGGCGGTCACCAGACCGCCGGGGCTGCGCCGCCACTGGCGACCTTCCGGCGTGGTCACCTCGTCCACCGGCAGGCGGTTGGCGACCACTACGAACGAGCTCCGAACCGTCACGTTCCGTACACCTCCGGTGATTACGGGACCGCCATGAGCGTACTGTGCGGGCCAGACGGGCGGACCCCCCGTCCCCCTCTTGGTGCCCAGCTGATCAGGACATCGAAACCCGGCCGGGCGCAATGAGGCAGGTAACACCGGCGCGAAGATCCCGGCCGTCCGGTGGGGTGAGGTGCGGCTGGGGCGTCGGACCTGTCAGGATTGACAACGGCGTACGCACCGATCGGACCGTCGTATTGCGCACGACCGCGTACCGCGTACCACCCGCAGCCGCTCCGGTCGGTGCCGGCGGCCGGTACGCGGGGTCGTGACCTGCCCGTACCGACGGGTCCCACGAGAGTTCTGGAGGTAGGCCGCACCGTGGCCCAGTTCATCTACGTCCTGGAAAAGGCGCGCAAGGCGCACGGCGACAAGGTCGTGCTGGACAACGTGACGCTCAACTTCCTGCCGGGTGCCAAGATCGGTGTGGTCGGCCCGAACGGCGCCGGCAAGTCCAGCCTGCTGAAGATCATGGCGGGCATGGACCGGCCGAGCAACGGCGACGCCCGGCTGATGCCCGGCTACACCGTCGGCATGCTCGCCCAGGAACCGCCGCTCAACGACGCGAAGACGGTGCTCGGCAACATCGAGGAAGCGGTCGCCGAAACCAAGGCGAAGCTGGAGCGGTTCAACAAGATCGCCGAGCAGATGGCCACCGACTACTCCGACGAGCTGATGACCGAGATGGGTCAGCTGCAGGAGGAGCTGGACCACGCGGACGCCTGGGACATCGACTCCAAGCTCGAACTCGCGATGGACGCGCTGCGCTGCCCGCCACCGGACGCCGAGGTGACCCAGCTCTCCGGCGGTGAACGGCGTCGCGTCGCGCTGTGCAAACTGCTGCTCGAGGCGCCGGACCTGCTGCTGCTCGACGAGCCCACCAACCACCTGGACGCGGAGAGCGTGCACTGGCTGGAGCAGCACCTGGCCAAGTACGCCGGCACCGTGATGGCGATCACCCACGACCGCTACTTCCTGGACAACGTCGCCAACTGGATTCTCGAGCTGGACCGCGGCCGGACCTATCCGTACGAGGGCAACTACTCCACGTACCTGGAGAAGAAGGCCGCCCGGCTGGCGGTCGAGGGTCGTCGCGACGCCAAGCTGAAGAAGCGCCTCGGCGAGGAGCTGGAATGGGTCCGGTCCAACGCCAAGGCGCGCCAGACCAAGTCCCGGGCCCGGCTGGACCGTTACGAGGAGATGGCCAGCGAAGCGGAGAAGACCCGCAAGCTGGACTTCGAGGAGATCCAGATCCCGCCGGGGCCACGGCTGGGCAACACTGTCATCGAGGCGGTGAACCTGAAGAAGGGCTTCGGCGACCGGGTCCTGATCGACAACCTGAGCTTCTCGCTGCCGCGCAACGGCATCGTCGGCATCATCGGTCCGAACGGCGTCGGTAAGACCACGCTGTTCAAGACGATCGTCGGGCTGGAGCAGCCGGACAGCGGCCAGGTCCGGGTCGGCGAGACCGTGCAGCTGTCGTACGTCGACCAGAACCGCTCCGGCCTGGACAGCAGCAAGACGGTCTGGGAGGTGGTCTCCGACGGGCTGGACCATCTGATGGTCGGCAAGGTCGAGATGCCGTCCCGGGCGTACGTGGCCGCGTTCGGCTTCAAGGGCCCCGATCAGCAGAAGCCGACCAAGGTGCTGTCCGGTGGTGAACGTAACCGGCTCAACCTGGCGCTCACCCTGAAGATCGGCGGCAACGTCATCCTGCTCGACGAGCCGACCAACGACCTCGACGTGGAGACGCTGTCCAGCCTGGAGAACGCGTTGCTGGAGTTCCCCGGCTGCGCCGTGGTCATCTCCCACGACCGGATGTTCCTGGACCGGGTCGCCACGCACATCCTGGCCTGGGAGGGCGACGACACCAACCCGGCCAAGTGGTTCTGGTTCGAGGGCAACTTCGAGGCGTACGAGAAGAACAAGATCGACCGGCTCGGCGCGGAAGCGGCCCGACCGCACCGGGTGACCTACCGCAAGCTGACCCGTGACTGATGCGGCACTGGCCGGGGCCTCGTCGACGACCGGCGAGGTCCCGGCCGCCGGCGGTGGCCGGCGTTACACGTTCCACGCCGCGCTGCGCTGGTCCGACCTCGACGCGTACGGGCACGTCAACAACGCCCGGTTCCTGACGCTGTACGAGGAGGCCCGGGTCGCGCTGATGTTCTCCGGCGGGCGGGCCTGGGGCGTCGGTTCGTTCGCCGACGGGGTGCTGATCCACCGGCACGAGGTCGACTACCTGCGTCCGGTCGACTACCGGATGGGCCGGTCGACCGCCGACCAGGCGCCGACCGTCCGGATCGAACTCTGGATCGAACAGGTGCGCCCGTCCCGGTTCACGGTCGCCTACGAGATGTTCGACGGTGAGCTGCTGGTCAGCCGGGCCCGTTCGGTGCTGGTGCCGTTCGACCTGGAGCAGGGGCGGCCGCGTCGGCTGACCGAGGCGGAGCGGGCCTTCCTGCTGCCGTACGTCCGACCGGCCGACGCCGCCGAGGCATGATGGCCGGCCGTACACCCCGGGCCGACCCGGCGTCGGCCGGTCACCGGCTGACCGGGCTGACCGACGCCGGCGCGTTCCTGGCCCGGCTGGTCCGGCTGGACCCCGACGCGCCGGTCCGGCTGCGGTCGGCCGGCCGGGACCGCACCGAACTCTGGGCCCGTTTGCCGTGGGCGGTCCTGGTGCAGCGGACCGTGGCGGGGCCCGGCCCGGGGGACGCCACGGTGTCCGCCGCAGAGCTGCTGGCCCGGCTGACGGCGGTCCCCACCGGGTTGCCGCCGCGCCGGGACAGCGCGTGGCGGTGGCCGTTGCCGCCCGGCCCGGCGCGGGCCGTCGAGGTGGTGCCAGCGGCCGATCTGCGCCGGGTCGCGGTGGCGGCGGCCGGTACCCTGCGGGCCGCCGAGACGCAGGGCGTCGGTGGACGGGCGGTGGGCCAGCGGGCGGTACGGGACGCCCTGCTCGACCACGTGGCCGTGGTGGTGACCGACGACGGTCCGACCGGCGAGCGGATCGAGATCCGCCAAGGGCTGGTGCAGGCGGTGGCCCGGATGGGCTTTCTCGGCACGACCGAGGGGCCGGTCGGCCGACCGGAGCCGGTCGACTGTCGGGACCGGACCGACCTGCCGGGCCGCCCCGTGGATCCACCTCAAGCGGTGGTACGGGTCAGGACAGTAGGCAATTGGGTAGCACTTGATGCGCCGTTCGGGGTTGCCTGGACACAAAGAGTTAACAATCTTGCACTCACGCCGACGATCACTCAGCCGAAAGTATGATGCTCCCTCATCCCTCTGGTTCGGGGGGTCCGTTGGGGGGGTGCCTAGGAACGGCTATCCGGGTACCGTCGGGCCTCGGATCCGACGCAACGTAGGCACCCGGATCCGCTGGGGAGTGAGGTGCGGATAATGCCATGGTGGTCGTGGCGCTCCGGTCACGCAGATGGCGGTGAGCCGGATACCCGAAGCAGGACCGGAGTGGACAGCGGTGTCCGGCTTGGCCCGCCCGCGCCACGAACGCCGGAGCAGACGCCCCGGTCGTCGTCGGCTGAACTCGGGCCGACGAGGCCGGTGGGGTCGCCCTGCCCGATCCCGTCGCCGGCTGCGGCGGCGGGCAAGGAACTATCGCCGCAAGTGGTGCCGGTGACCCTCCGCCGGATCGGCACCGCACTGGACATGTTGGACATCCGGTATCTCGCGGACGGCGACGGCAGCCTGCTGGCGATGTGGGAGCGGCACGCCGTCCTGTTCACCCTCGAGGGGCCGGAGGACGAGATCCTGGTGGTCCGCGCCCGACCGCACTCCACCGTGCCGCCCGACTGGGCCGACCGTGCCTACCGGGTGGTCAACGAGTGGAACCACACCAGACGGTTCTGCAAGGCGTACGTCGGCGACCCCACCGACCGGGGCCAGTTGCCCATCTACGCCGAGCTGCAGGTCCCCCTCGCCGCCGGAGCCAATGACGCGCTCCTGGTCGAGCTGCTGGACTGTGGAGCGGCCGTGGCGACCAGTTTCGTCGACTGGCTGCACGACGAGGGTGCCCTGCTCTGACGGCCGGTCAGCCGCTGGCCAGGTCGCGCCGGGGCGGGTCGGTCGGGTCCATCTCGTTGACCATGAAGTAGGCGGCGCGCTCCAGGTAGTCCCAGAGCATTCCGGCGAGCTCCGGGTGCAGGTCCAGCCGGTCGACCGCCCGGCGCATGTGGGTCAACCAGGCGTCCCGCTCCGCCGGACCGATCCGGAACGGTGCGTGCCGCATCCGCAGCCGGGGGTGCCCGCGCTGCTCGGAGTACGTGCCAGGGCCGCCCCAGTACTGCATCAGGAACAGCGTCAGCCGCTCCGCAGCCGGCCCCAGATCCTGCTCCGGGTACATCGGGCGGAGCAGCGGGTCGGTGGCGACACCGGCGTAGAACTCGTCGACGAGCCGGCGGAAGGCAGGCTCGCCGCCGATTGCGGCGAAGAAGGTCGGGGCGGGACCGCCGGCCGCGGGCGTCGCGCCGGCCGGGCCGTTGGCAGGATCTGACGCTGTCACCACTCCATCCTGCCAGCCGGTCCGCGACCGCCCGGTGCCCGGTGCCCGGTGTGCGCCAGCGCCCGGCTCAGGTGCTGCCGACCTCGTCGGCCTGCTGCGCGTCACGGGCCTGCGGTACAGGGTTGCCGTTACTGGCCGCACCACCATCGGTCGCGGCACCGGGAGCGGCTGCGACGGCGGCGATCGCCGCGTCAAAGCGCTCCTCGGCCGGCCACCGCAGCAGCGCCAGGGAGATCACCACCGCACCGGTCAGGCTCCACAACCCGACCACGGTCGGGATGTCGAACCGGTCGGCGAGCAGGCCGGTGACCAGCACGGCGGCTCCCTGGCCGACCTGGATGCCGGTAGCGATCACACCGAACGCGCGGGCCCGGTAACCGTGCGGCAACGCCTGGACGAACAGCCCGTTGGTCACCGGCAGCAGACCGGCCACCGCGAAGCCGCAGACCCCGGCGAGCACCGCCACCACCGGCGGCGAGGGGTCGAACAGGGTGGGGACCAGCGCCAGCGGAGCGATCACCGCGAATGGTCGGATCAGTCTGCGTCGGCGGCCCGGACGGACCAGTCGGCCGATCAGCAGCCCGCCGATGATGTAGCCGGTCGGACTCGCCGCCATGATCATCGCCTGGGCGAGACCCCGCTCGGAGTCGGACACCCCCGGCTCGGCCGCCCAGGCGGCGGCCAACCCCTCCGGCACGATGGCGAACAGCGGGACCGTCCAGACCAGGATCGCGATGGCCCGCAGCACGTCGGTCCGCCACACCAGCTGGAAGCCCTCGGCGGTCTCGCGGAGCAGGTGCTGACGGCGGTCCGGGGCGGTGGCCGCCGGCCGGGCCCGGACCCCGAGCCGGATCACCAGGGCCGAGACGGCAAAGGTGGTGGCGTTCAACAGCAACGCCGCCCGTGGGTTGACGGAGGCGATCGCCGCGCCGGCGACGTAGCCGCCGACCTGGGCGAGCTGGCCGGTACTGGCGATCAGCGACAGCCCCACGATCAGCCGGTCACCGGTCAGCACGGTCGGCATCAGCGCGGACCGGGCGGCCTGGTTCGGCGGATTCGCCAGGGTGGTGCAGAACAGCAGGCTGATCATCGCCCAGACCGGCAGGCCGGGGATGGCGACCACGGCGACCAGGGCCATCCGGATCAGGTCGGTGGTGATCATCACCCGGTGGTACGGGTGTCGCTCGGCGACCGTGGTGAGCAGCGGACCACCGATCAACCAGGGCAGGAAGCTGACCGCGAAGGCGGCGGCCGACAGGGCCACCGACTCCGTCTCCCGGTAGACCAGGACGGTGACCGCTGCCTTCGCGATGTAGTCGCCGATCCAGGACAACGCCACCGAGACGAAAAGAAAGCGGAACTCATCCGCCGCGAACACCTCGCGGAAGGTCGCCGGACTCCCGGCGGTTTGTGCCTCGTCGGACACGGACGGCGCCTCCATCGTTCTCGGCGGCACCCGCTCGTGGCGGGTACTACCGGGGAACGTCCCGGACGTACGGCTGAGCGAAGTGGTGGTGACACTCCGATGACACTCGTCCCGGATCATGCCCGATCGGGTGACATCTGGCTAGTGTGAACGGCTGGTTTGTCGTCACTCCGACTAAACATTCGGATGACAACCAGTTCGCCATACGGTGCATAGTCCCTGCTAGTCGGCCGAGGCGGACACGTCATCCCGGTACTCGGGCACGTCGTCCCGGTACTCGGGCACGTCGTCCCGGTGACCGGTCAAGTCGTTCCGCCCGGGCCGGGCTCCTCCTGCCCACCTCCCGACCCACGGGTGACGAACATCCGCCCGGCCACGATCTGTGCCGAGATCCCGGAGGTGTGCAGTGCCGCGGCCAGTTGACGGCGCAACTCGCGGCCCACCACGAACTGCCCCTCGGCGGTGGTCTTGGCGACCGTACGGATCACCGCGCCGTCGACCGTGACCTGCTCGACGCCGAGCACGTCCGGCGGCTCCACGAAGTGGCCGGCCATCTCCTCGTCGGCGGCCACCCCCAGGGCGGCGGTACGCAGCACCGCGGTGGCCTGCTCGGTGTCGGCGAAGCCGACCGGCATGTCGACCACCACCATGGCCCAGCCCTGGCTCTTGTTGCCGACCCGGATGATCTCCCCGTTGCGGATGTACCAGAGCACGCCTCGGGCGTCCCGGACCGTGGTGATCCGTAGACCCACCGCCTCGACCACGCCGGTCGCCTCGCCCAGGTCGACGATGTCGCCGACGCCGTACTGATCCTCCAGCAGCATGAACAGCCCGGCGAGCAGGTCCTTCACCAGGGTCTGCGCCCCGAAACCCAGCGCGATGCCGGCGATGCCGGCGCTGGCCAGCAGCGGTGCCAGGTTGAAGCTCAGCTCGCCCAGCACCAGCAGTACGGCGATCCCGAACACGGTCGCGCTGACCGTGCTGCGCAGCACCGAGCCGATCGCCTCCGCGCGTTGCCGCCGACGTTCCGGCATCACCACCGTCCCAGCCGGCGGTGTCCGTTCCCGCAGCGGCCGCAGGATGGTCGGCCCGGCGACCGTCGAGGTGCTGGTCACCAGCCGGCGGATGGCCCGGTGCAGTAGGTACCGCAGGACCACCGCCACCACGATGATCAGCACGATCCGCAGGGGTTTGACCAGTAGCCAGAAGCTCCCCTCCGCCAGCCACGGCAGCCCGGTCCAGTCGAGCACCTGGCTGCAGATCGGATCGTCGTCGGGGCACACCGGGCTCACCGAGGGCTGCGGCTCCGATTGAGCCCACTGGTACGGCTGGTCGGTCGCTGCTGCCCCGGTCACCGGGTCGGCAGGCTCGGGGTCGGCGCGGGCGGGCGATCGTGCGGTCACCGTCAATTCGTACCGTACCGCCCTGCCCGGTCGGCGGCCGACCCACACTGTCGGCCTGACCAGGCGGAACAGGTCAGTGACCGGTCATCGGCCGAACGCCCGAGGGGTCAGGCCCGAATAGTACGTGCATTTGGGTCATCTATCGGGGACTATTGGCGCACGGGCGCTGGCGATTCGCCAGCGCCGGTCGCGGTCCGACCGTCGGTCCGCGTCGAGTCGCAGTCGGCACTAGGAGCGGGTGGGAACACAACCGAGAGGGTGAGCGGGATGCCTGACATACGACCCACGGTGGGCTCCGGTTCGTTGGTGCTCAACGCGACGTATGAGCCGCTGTGTGTCGTATCCGTACGCCGGGCCGCGATCCTGGTCCTGTCCGCCAAGGCGGTCTGCGTCGCCGACGGCGAGGGCATGCTGCACAGTGCCCGGCACTGCCTGCCGGTGCCGTCGGTGGTGCGGCTCACCCGCTACGTTCGGGTGCCCTACCGGACCCACGTCGGCCTCTCCCGCCGGGCGATCTTCGCCCGCGACGGCTGGCGGTGCGCGTACTGCCGGGGCCCGGCGGAGACTATCGACCACGTCTTTCCCCGCAGCCGTGGTGGCCGGCACATCTGGGAGAACGTCGTCGCCGCGTGCGCCCGCTGCAACCACAGCAAGGGCGACCGGACCCCGGCCGAGCTGGGCTGGCGGCTGCCGTCCCCGCCGGCCGCCCCGAAGGGCACCGCCTGGCGGGTGCTCGGGCACCGTGCGCCGGATCCGCGCTGGGCCGACTGGCTCGACCTGTCGGAGTCCGAAGCCGCCGCCTGACCCGGCTGGGTGCTGTCTGACCGGGCTGGGCCGCCGCCTGACACGGCTGGGCCGCCGCCCGAGCCGGTTGCGGAGGTCAGCCGTGCTGGGCGCCGACCAGTGACGCGAAGACGACGACGTTGTCCGCGTACCCGCTGGAACCACCGACCCACTGACCACCGCAGGTGATCAGACGCAGCCCGGGGTGACTGAAGTCGTCGTACACCCGGTCCACCGGCAGGGACGACTTGTCGAACTGCTCGACCGAGGTGACCTCGAACAGCGCTACCGACCCGTCCATCCGGCGGACCTGGATCTGCGCGCCCGGGTGCAGCGTCGCGGCCCGGTGGAAAACCGACGGTCCGGTACTGGTGTCGACGTGGCCGACGATGACCGCCGGGCCGTTCTCACCCGGCGTCGGGCTGGCCACGTACCAGCCGGCCTCGTTGTGCCGGTTAAGTTCCGGAACCGCGATCGTGCCGTCCTCGGCCAACCCGACATCGTGTACGGCAGCCTGCAGGTGCAACGCCGGGATGGCGAGGCTGACCGGGTCGCTGGCACCCAGCGGCGGGTGCGTCTCGGGTGTTGCGCGATGCGCTCCGGGCAGCCAATGCCCGAGCGGGGTGCCGGTTACCCGTTCGAAGCCGAACCCGGCGACGAAGACGCCCGCCACGATCAGCACCAGCGCGACCGGACTCCACCGTGACGGCACGTCCGGTCGTCCCCGGTAGCCACCCACCGCCGCCCGTTGATCGGCAGCCGTCTCGGCCCGGCGTCGACCCGGGCGCAGCGACCCGAACGCTGGCCAGCGCCGCCGTTGCCGGGGTGGGCCGTGCGGTGGACGACGGTTGGCGGCGGATCCGTGGCCGCCGCGGTGCCCGGCGGCACCCGGCACCGCGGCCACCCCACGCAGCGGGGCACGAGCCACCCCGCGGGCGGTACCGGGGATAGCCGGGTACTGCCCCAGCCGGTCCGCCGCCCCGTCCGTCGCCCCGTCAGTTGGCTGATCCGCCGACCCGTCGGCTGGCCGATCCGGCGCTGCCGGCCTCGGCTGACCGTAGGTCGAGACCCGGGGCGCCACCGTGTGCGCCGTGGTACCCGCCGCCGTTACCTGGGTCAGGAACGCGAGCACCCAGCCACCCGGGCGGCCACCAGCCGGGGTAGGACGGACCATCTGGCCGCCCGCTGGTTACGCGCCGGAGTCGGCGCGTCGGCGGCGCATCGCGAACAGCCCGATCCCGGCGCCCAGCCCGATCGCGGCGATCCCGCCGACCAGCAAGGCCGAGCCGCCGGAGCCGGTGCTGGCCGACGCGGTGCCGCCGCCGCCGGCGTCCGGGCCTCTGGTCGGGTGCGCCGTGCCGGTCACGGTCAGGGTGGTTGTCGCCGTGTTTCCGTTCTGACACTGCAGGTCGACCGGGTAGCGCCCGGGACGCTTGCTGCCGGGCACCGTCACCTGGCCGGTCAGCACGTCCTGGTCCGGCATCACGATCACCCGCCCGAACGCGTCCGACTCGACCGTCGCCTGACTGGTGTTGTCGTCTCCGCAGCTGGCCCGGATCGTCACCCGGCCACCGGCGTGCACGGTGCTCGGATCGGCCTCCACGTAGGTGCTGCCCGCGTATGCCGGCGACGTGTCGACCCCGGCCGCCACCGTGCCGATCAGCACGGCGGCGGCGAGCCCGGCCAGCGTCCGGACCGGATGGCTCACTCCTGGCATGATCTCCCCCCGACTACGCTCCGGCCGGCCGGTGATGCCGGCTGTGTCGGCGGCGACCGGTGTGCCGTGCCGACGGCCGGAGCCCGCTCGCCCGACTTCCCGTCCCGACGCCGGCTATGCCTCCCACTCCCGGATCAACCAGCGCCCGGTGAGGTCACCCGCACCTGGCCGCTGCGGCCGGCGAGTGACCTGCCAGGATCGGCCAATGTCGCAGATCCATGATCTGACCGCGTTGGAGCAGGCCGCCGCGATCCGCCGGGGCGAGCTGAGCGGCATCGAGATCGTCGAGCACTACCTGGCCCGGATCGACGCCCACTCGGACACCGTCGGGGCGTTCGTCACGGTTATCGCCGATCACGCCCAGGAACAGGCCCGTGCCCTCGACCGGATCCCGCCGGGCACCCGGACCCGGCAGCACCCCGGCCCGCTGTACGGCGTACCGGTGGCGATCAAGGACCTCACCCTCACCGCCGGGGTCCGGACCACCTTCGGCTCGGCGGCGTTCGCCGACTACGTGCCGAGCGTCGATGCGGACGTGGTCCGCCTGCTGCGCGCCGCCGGCACCGTCAGCCTCGGCAAGACCACCGCCGCCGAGCTGGGCTGTTCGCTCTACACCGAGGGGGAGGTGGCGCCGCCGGCGCGTAATCCGTGGGACCTGGCCTGCACCGCCGGCGGCTCCAGCGGGGGAGCGGCGGCGGCGGTGGCCGCCGGCCTGGTGCCGTTCGCGCAGGGCTCGGACGGCGGCGGGTCGTGCCGGATCCCGGCCGCCCTCTGCGGACTGGTCGGCTACAAGCCCACCCGGGGGGTCGTCTCCGGCGGCCCGCTCGGTGCTGGCGGGTTCGGTCTGCCCAGCCACGGACCGATCGCCCGGACCGTCGCCGACGCTGCCGCGATGCTCGACGCGATCGCGGTGCCGGTGCCCGGTGAGCCGTACCTGGCACCGCCACCGCCGCCCGGCGGCTATCTGGCGGCGGCCCGTCGCGCGGACCCCGGCCGGCTGCGGATCGGCCGGTTCACCACCCCGATGCTCGCCGACGAACCGGTGCATCCGGACTGCCTGGCAGCGGTGGACACGGCGGCCGCGCTGCTCGCCGACGCCGGCCACGAGGTGGTCGACGTCCCGGCGCCGCTCGGCCCGGACCTGTGGCCGCTGTTCGAGACCGTCTGGTACGTGCTCGCGCTGGCCCCGGTGCCACCGGAACGAGAGGCGCGGCTGCTGCCGTTGACCCGGCTGCTGCGTCGCCGGGGCAACGCGGTCAGCGCCGCGACGCTGGTCGCCACCCTGGCCGAGCTGCAGGTCCAGGTACGCCGGGCGATGCACACGGTGGTCGGGCTGGATCTGCTGCTGTGCCCGACGTTGAGCGCTCCGCAGGCCCCGGTCGGCTGGTTCACCGGAACGGGTGACCCGGCCGAGGACTTCGACCGGCAGCGGCGCTTCTCGCCGTACTGTGCGGTGTTCAACGTCACTGGGCAACCGTCGGTGTCCGTCCCGGTGGCGCAGAGTACGGCCGGGCAGCCGGTGGGAATCCTGCTGACCGGCCGCAGTGGCGCGGACGCCACCGTGCTGGCCACGGCCGCTCAGTTGGAGGAGCGGACCGGCTGGCCCGGTCGGCACCCGGAGATCTGGCGGGCCGGGCCCTCCGCTACCGTGAAGGCGTCTGAGCCGGAACGGGCTGGCGGTGTGGCCAGGTCCACCACTCCAGACGTGCGCTGAGTCCCTTGAACCGATGCCGGGGGGCGTTGAGATTGTCTGTTACCAACACGGTGCTCTTCTTCGTCGTGATCCCGGCGGTCATCGTGCTCGTGGTGGCCGGTCTGGCGATGATCGGCGGGCGTGGCGGCGCGGACCGCCGCTACCGGCCCGGCCGGCAGTTCGACTTCAGCCCGGTCTGGTACGTCTCGTCCGGCGACCGGTCCACCGGGACCCCGGCGGCGGCGCTGCCGGCCGGCACCGAGCCGGCGGCGATCGAGTCGGCCAACCCCGGCGGCGGGCAGCCGCGCCCGGGCGCGACGGGAGGCGCAAGTGACCGTTGGTGAGCAGGCCCACGAGCAGTCCAGCGAGTCCACGCGGACGAGCGCGACCCTGCCGGGACCGTTCGGCACCCGACAGTTGCTCCGGCTCGACGAGGCATTGCGGCTGGCCGACTCGGCCACCGGTCTCGCGTTCAGCATCTACGTCGGTGAGCTGGAGGAGCCGACTCGGGAGTACGCGGTGACGCTGCACCGGCAGCTGGCTGACCCGGACGACGCTGTGCTCATCGCCGTGTCGCCGAACCAGCGGGTGCTGGAGGTCGTGACCGGCGCCGAGGCCCGTAAGCGGATCCCGGACCGGGACGCGAAGCTCGCCGCGCTGTCCATGGTGGCCTCATTCGGCGGCGGTGACCTGGCCGGCGGCCTGGTCAGCGGGATCGACCAGCTGGCGTCCCGGGCCGGCCGCGCCTGACGCGTCCGGCCGCCCGGTCAGGGGACCAGCACGGCACGGCCGTGGGTCTTCCCGTCCCGCAACTGCTGGTACGCCTGCACCGCCTCGGTCAGCGGGAAGGTCTGCACCTCGGCGCGGAGCAGGCCCTGGCGGCCGAGCGCGATCACCTCGGTCAGCTCGGCGCGGGTGCCCCAGAACGGGATGACCGCGCTGGTCTCCATCGGCACCGGCGGCGGGCCTTCGACGGTCGCCGCCATCCGCAGCGTACCGCCGCCCAGGCCGACCATCGTCAGGTGACCGCCGGTCGAGACCACCTGCCGGGCCGTGTCCAGGGTGGCGTCCACACAGACGAAGTCGAGCACCACGTCGGCGCCGTCCGGGGCCGGGCCGGTGAGCTCACGGATCTGGTCGACCGCCGCCGCCCCGGCCTGCACGGTGTGGTGCGCGCCCATCCGTTTGGCCAGCCGCAGCGCGGCGTCGCTGGTGTCCACCGCGATGATCGTGACGGCGGTGGTCACCGCCAGGAGCTGCACTGCCATGTGGCCGAGGCCGCCGACACCGATCACCACCGCGTAGGTGCCGGGCCGCAGCGCGTCCCGGCTGAGAGAAATCGCATGGTACGGGGTGAGCCCGGCGTCGGTCAGCGGTGCCGCCTGTACCGGGTCCAGCCCGCCCAGCGGCAGCAGCCGGTCCGCCGGCACCACCACGTGGTCGGCGAGCCCACCGTCGCGGCTGATGCCGACCCCGCCGACCGGTACGGTGCGGCACTGGTTCTCCAATCCGCGCAGGCAGGCTCGGCAGCGCCCGCAGCCGATGATCCCGTACACCGCCGCGGTGTCCCCTTCGGCCCATCCGGTCACTCCCGGACCGAGCTGGGCGACCCGGCCGGCGATCTCGTGGCCGATGGTCAACGGAGTCGGGAAGACCCCGGCGGGCGCGGCGAGGATGTGCAGGTCCGAGTGACAGGCGCCGACCGCTGCCGTGGCCAGCAGGACCTCGCCTGGGCCGGGCTTCGGCGTCGGCACGTCGACAAGTTCGAGGGTGCCGGGCGCGGTGAGTTGGATGGCACGCATGCCCTCAGCGTCGGCCAGGTTCGCGCACGGCGTCCGCCGAACCGCCCCGGATCACCCCCTGCGGCTGAACTGCCCCCGTCCCGCGTGCAGGCAACTGCGGTTTGGGTCGGTAGAAGTTCTCGAAGGTGCTGGGAGCGCTGGGAGCTTCAAGATCACCTAACGGCCCCCACCCGCCTTACTCGTCGTGAACTGGGCTGCCTTCCGGTGCAGCCCAGTTCGCCGGACTACTCACTGACTACGCAAGGCCAGTGAGCAGAGATGTTAACCAGGATGTTGACGTGGGTGCAGCTGCAACCCGCAGTAGCTGCAGGCGATGCCGGAGGATAGGTATTCGGGTACAGGAACAAGTAGTGACAAGGTAGTGGTCTGAGTAGAGCCTACCGTGCTCCTCGATCGTTAGCTTCAGCCCGCCTGGTCGACGAGTGCGAGTAGGTCGAATACCGCAAAAGCCCAGCTCGGATTGCTTGTATTGTCGGCCGCTCGATCATCCATCCGAGCAGCCCTGAAGCAATCAGTCCATTGTGCTACCGTGGTTCGGTCTGCTGTGTCGAAGCGTCCATTTGTAGCGCCAAGGAGGAGTTTTCATGCGCCGCCCAACGCCCAAGCGCTATCGACTGAACTTGCGATTTCTGTTAGTGATTGCGACCATTCTTGCAATTCCGATCTTTGGTTTACCTGCCACGGCATCCGCTTCGAGAGTTGAGGCAATCACTCCGGTCGTTCACGCCGATCCTCAGCTGATCGACAATATCGATCCGGAGATTCTCGCAACCATGAGACATCAGGAAAAGTTTCAGCCGGCTGTCCAACTGATCTACGGCGAGTATGCAAAAGATGAAAGTGGTGGATTTGCTGGAATTGTCTTCGAGGGCGACGGGTTAACCTTGTACTACAAGGGGAAGTTAACTGCGGCAATGAGCAAAGCCCTAGAGAAAGCCCGAACGATAGGGGCGGTTGTCCTCAAGCCTGCAAGATACTCTAAGGCCGAGCTTGTCGCGGAAGGGGATAAGATCCACAACGCGATCGACTCCTATGATGCGAGTGAGATTCAAACTATCGGATATATGTACGATGGAGGTGGCCTCAAGGTAGAGAAGAAACCTAATCTGGCGGCAAGGGGACCGGTTGGTCTGGCAAACGCTCCCCGAGAAAGGGTGGCGACCGCTGAAAAAATCCTTGCGGACGCCGATGTTCGAGTTCCGGTTGAAATTAGCATTGCCGAGGATCCTTTTGTTTTACTGGCAAGCCGTCTAGATGATAATGCGCCCTGGAATGGTGGTGGACGGTGGGAAGCTTGGCGAGGAACGGAACATCGATCGACCTGCTCAACTGGGTTCGGAGTGAACGCAAGTGGTCGAACCTGGATCCTTTCCGCTGCGCATTGTGCAAGCCTGGGTGACATCGCATACCAAGGTGTCTTCGGCGGCGGGTCAGGTACCGGGTTCAGTCAAATGGGTCCAATCAACAGCGATCAGTGGGCATATGATCTGTTGTTGATAGATACTCCTGGATGGTATCTGATTTTTGACGGCTCGCCAACTACGAGTAATACCAAACGGGTCTATAGTTGGGGATATTGGGCGACCAACGAGCTTGTTTGCCAGTCGGGCATGAGGAGTGGCGTGGTCTGTGGAATTAGGCAGGAATATTCCGAGGATGTAAGGGTAAGCTGCAATACTCCAGACTCGGACGGTGACTGCGATTATGTATTAAGGGGAATGATCCACAGTTTCAAGGACGGTGGCGGGATTGCTGCGAGGAGCGGAGATAGCGGTGGTCCAGTCTTTACGTTGGATGGTAACGGGGTGAGGGCGAAGGGAATTGTCAGCGGAGGCAGCGCTAGTGGTAACAAGATGGTCTTTCAGGATTGGCACGATGTAATCCGTCTCTTTGGAGCATATCCAAGAACGCCGTGATTCCTTGGAACTTCCACGTCGGGTCACGCATCCTAATGTATACTGAATCCTAGTTGCTCGGAAAGGTGTCATATGGTAGCCGGAGGGCGAATGAGGCTCGCAGCGACAGTAGGTCTATCTGCGGCAGGGCTGGTGGCCGTCGCCACCTTCTGGGCGCAAGACGGGGGCGATGCGGCAGAACTCCCTCCGCCTGTCACTGCGGGTCCAGCCCATTGCCCTCCGACCAGAGACGTTTCCTGGAGGCCCGCGCTGTCATCGACTAGGGGTGGGGATTTACTTCCGCTCGCGCCTAGGAGAGCTTTGCTTTGTGTCTATCCTGCTCCGGGTGTGGATGCGGTCTCTCAGTTGTCGGAGACTCATGTGATCGAGGGAGCGACCGCACGAGAGGCTGTTGCCTATCTCAATAGCCTGCCATCCGATACTGGCGATGAGGTCTTTTGCTTTGGGGCGGAAACCACCATGTACACGACGGTTTTCGATTATGCCGAAGGTCACGCAAGCGTGTCGATCGGTTGCGGCGTCGAGTACGCCGGGGGGGTGCGCCCGGAAGTGAATATCAAGAAGCTGGTTCGCTATTGGTTCGCTGAATAGTGTAGATTCAATCCAAATCTGCCAGTTGTGTGACGGCGAGTCGATCCCTCGGCTCTGCGACCGATTGACCCCGCCGTTCAATCCGTTACCAGGGGAGTAGGCTGCGTTTGTAGAAGAGTTGGCCAGCGGCTCGGTCGTCGAAAGAAGTATGGCCAGCCAGGCGTAGGTGCTGGCCGCCTTACAGGGATATGGTCGGCTTTTCCGCAGGCGAGGCGGGTGTTGGCCCTGCCGGGGATGTCGTTGGGTTGGTTCCGGTGATCACTGCAGTTCGCTGGCGAACCGAGGCCAAGCCGATACCCATCGCCGTTTCCTGGCCACACGCCCGCTGTCAGCGAGAATCAGTCACGATGGGTACCGGGAGGCCAGATGACTGTCACTGGGACGCCGTTGTTTTCGGCGTAGGCGACGACGTCGGCGGTTCCGCCGTAGCTTCGGGCGGGCATGCCGTCCCAAACGGCGAAGAGCTGATCCGATTGGTCGACCATCAACTCGCTTGCGACCATGTGGGCAGTCGAGTCGGAGACGCGGTAGTCGCAGTGGTGGACAGCTACGGCCTGGCTGATCAACTTGTCGTACGCAGCATGGGCGTGCTCGGGTAGTCCGTCGCGGTACTCTTGGGCGGGGACGACAACTTCAAGCTGACCGCCGTGCCGGAGCACCGCCTCGGCAAAGAGCTGATCGGCTCCGTCGGCGAGGCAGGTTAGGCCGACGATTTCCTCCTTGGCTTCGGACAGCCTCATGTTCAAGGTTTCAGTGACCTTGGCTGTGACTTCGTCGTTCAGTCCGCGATGTCCAGTGATGGCAATCCGCAACTTAACGATCCTCCTGATATCTTCCGTAGAGTCGATCGTCAAGATCGAGGGTTAGCTTTCCGGCCCGTCCTCCGATGGCTTCGCGGAACCGCGAGACTGATTGGAGGATCTTCTCTGACTCATACTTCTTGCCTGCGTCGAAAGCAGTGCAGGCGACGTTGCATGCCTCGTCGAGGCGTCCGGACTTTGCCAGGACCTCGGCTCGTAGGACGTCGGATAGAGCTTTGGCCTTCGGACTCTGGGCTGGACCGCTAGCTGCTATAGAGAGCGCCCGGCCGGCCAGGTTGGGCTGATCCAGCTTGCTTGCGACTTGCGCTCGAAACGACGCCAGCTTCTGTTGATCGAAGCGAAAGATCCAAGGCCAGACAGGTTCATCGTTCCGAGCCTTCGCTAGTACGGCAGCCGCCATTTGCTAGTTGACCAGGGCGTATTCGCGGTTGAGTCGGGTGCG